>JBAWWV010000323.1:0-4413 GCA_037146575.1 Alcaligenaceae bacterium
CAAAACCTAAAAACGCCCTGCGCTTGTTGCTTGTCATCATGATGCCCCGGTATTGTTCTGCTTAGCCTGCGCGGGCAAACCTGCCAGCGATGAGAAAACGTTATTCTTGTGAAACATCCGCCGCACACAATCCAAATCTCTTAGGCTGTATTTGCAAACAGTTCGCGCTTTTTATGCGCTCAAAGCCAAAGTTACCTAAATTTTAGTTATTGTCGAACTGTAATACAAATGTAATCAAAGGAAAACCTCCTTTTGTAGTATGATCGCGCTCCGGCAAGCTCAGCATTTACGGCGCAATGGCAGAGTGGTTATGTAGCGGATTGCAAATCCGTCAAGCTCGGTTCGATTCCGGGTTGCGCCTCCAGCAAGCTGTATGCCTTGTCGACTCCAATTTATGACAACCACAGCGACACCTAGCTCAGCACCCCATTCCCCCATCTATTTAACTGGGTTCTTAGGCGTCAGGATTTTTTTAGCCTTCGCGTCTGGTTACTTTCTTTCGTATGCACTGCGCGCGGTCAATGCCGCGATTGCCCCCTTGCTCGCCAACGACCTAAACCTGTCAAACAGTGCCTTGGGGTGGTTCTCTTCAGCCTACTTTTTAGCCTTTGGGGTGATGCAGATTCCGGTTGGGATCTGGCTTGACCGCTACGGAGCACGCCGAACCGAAGCTGCGCTCTTGTTAGTCGCCGCGCTTGGCTCGCTCTTAATCGCCGTTGGGCAATCCCTTTGGGTGCTGTTCTTAGGCCGCATCCTGATTGGCATCGGAGTGTCGGCCTGCTTGATGGCCTCATACTCGTATTTCAGACGCTGCTATCGACCTGAGCAGCAAGCACGCCTGGTGATGTGCATGTTGGTGGCTGGCACAGGCGGGGCGCTGATTGCCGCTCAACCTGCCTTGTTGCTTGCAGAGGCCTTAGGGTGGCGACACGTTTTTAGCTTGGCAAGCGTTTCACTATTGATCTCGGCAGGTTTAGTCTTCTTTTTGGCTGGCGACTATGACCGCCAAGCAATCAGCCAACCTAGCACCTCAACCGCTTCAGACAGCTTTCTCTCGTTATGCAGGCATCCGATCATGTTGCGCGCGATACCGCCCAGCATCCTGATTATTGGTGGTTTTGTCGCGCTGCAAACTCTTTGGGTGGGCCCGTGGCTGACGCAAGCGCTCAAGATGACGGCCGAGCAGGCAAGTCAGGTCTTACTCTACTTAAACGGCACGATTCTGGCGTCATACCTTGCGATGGGGGTTCTCAGCCCTTGGTTTGTTAAGCGCGGAGCCTCGTTATTCAAGCAATCGTCGACCGCTCTGCTTTGGCTGACGCTTTGTTTTACCGCAATCCCTCTTTGGCAAACAGAGTCTGCATGGCTACTTTGGCCAATGATTGCGCTGGCCGTACCCGCAATGTTTTTACTGCAAACTCAAACCGCACTCGAGTTTCCCAGCCACGTCGCTGGCCGAGTCCTCACCACGCTCAATTTGATGATTTTTGCCGGCACCTTCGTCGTGCAGTGGGGGCTTGGTGTCATCACCGATTTGTTTGTCTCGGGCGGATTCGATCGTACTCAGGCACTCACTTACGCGCTAGGTGTCCTGGCCGCGATGCAGTGGTGTAGTTTGCTATGGTTTTGGATGAAAACGTCGCATGGATCAATCCGTACTTGATGCCCAAATTCGCTGGCCCGATGTTCCGGCAGCCTATGGCTGGCTGTCGCTTTCTGCGCGCGGCGAATGGCGCCTGCATCCGCTAGGCGATGCCCATGCCGGCGGCTTAGGGCAAGGGATCAGCAACGTTCAGATTCTCAGCTTCATTGGCAGAAACTACTCGTCTGAGCCAAACGGCGAATGGTTTTTTCAAAATGGTCCACAACGGGTTTATGTGCGCCTGGATGCTGCCCCGTTCGTGCTGCGGCTCGACCCGACCTTGGGTGCGCTCGTCAGTCACAACGAGCAAACGGTTCAGAACGTGACGCAATGGTTGCTCGATGACGAAGGACAACTCTACGCAAAAACCAACTTAGGCCCGGCCAGGGTCGACGACCGCGACCTCGGACTCTTGGCCAATCGTCTGCTCACCTCAGACTCACGCAGCCTACTCGAGGCGCTTGAGCAAAGCGATATCAATCAAACGTCTGCGAGCGGCCTGAGCTTTTTTGACCCGACTGGCGTCTTTGCGGCACTGGCGCAACCCGCCTCTTTTCTGATTGTCCAAAGACAAGAGCTGCCAGCCATCCTACATTTCGTTGCAAATCCAACCGGTGCACCTACCCACTGAGCCTCTTTAGCCTTAAAATAGAGGCCTATGAGCCACCAATCTGAGTTTTATTTTCCGGCGCCACGACAGCAAAAATTTTGCAGTCAGTGTGGCACGTTAAACGTTCGCAAACTTCTCGAAGGAGACAATCGCGAGCGAGACCTTTGCGAAGCCTGCGGTGCCGTGCATTATCAAAACCCGCGCTTAGTCGTAGGCACGCTGCCGATTTTGGGTGACAAAATTTTATTGTGTCTGCGCGCGATTGAACCACGCGCCAATACCTGGACCCTACCCGCTGGGTTCATGGAGCTTGGCGAAGCGATGGACGAAGGCGCTGCACGAGAAACCCAAGAAGAGGCGGGGGTACGCATCGAACTTGGCCAGCTTTACACCGTCATCAATATCCCGCATGTGGATCAGGTGCATGTGTATTTTTTAGCAAAAGCCTTAGGCCCCGAGCTTGACCCGGGTCCTGAAACGCTTGAAGCCCGCTGGTATGGCCTCGATGAAATCCCTTGGGACAACCTCGCCTTTAAATCTGTTTCGACAACGCTCAAGCATTACCTTCGCGAACGCGAAGCCGGCCACTTCGAGACGCACCATTACTCGCTAGGCCTAACCAAGCGCTAAGGGCTCGGGTCGATCTTGGGGCCTTTGCAACTAACCTGGCTTGAGCCAGAGTCACCGTTTCCACCAGCCTCCCAAGCGCTGACAGAGCCCGCAGGCCTGTTGGCAGCCGGCGCCGACTTATCCATTCCACGTTTGCGCTCGGCTTATACCCAAGGTATTTTTCCGTGGTTTTCGCAAGACGAGCCTCCCTTATGGTGGTCGCCTGACCCACGCATGGTGCTCAAATGTGATGCGCTTCATGTGTCGCACTCTTTGCGCAAACGCCTGCGTCAAATCGCCACAGCGCAACGCGCTGCGAACTTTGAGGTAGTGGTAAAGGTGGATACCGATTTTGCCGCGGTCATGCGTGGCTGCGCCCGCGCGGCAAGCGGCGGCCAGCCCGGTACGTGGATCACGAAAGAGATGCAGCTGGCCTATCATGCGTGGCATTTGGTCGGACAAGCGCACAGCATTGAAACGTGGATCAAGGGCCGCTTGGTGGGCGGCCTCTATGGTGTCAGCATCGGAAAGATGTTTTTTGGCGAGTCGATGTTTAGCCTGGAAACCGATGCCTCAAAAATTGCGCTCGTACACCTAGTGTGGTTTTTACAACGCCAAGAGGTCAGCTGGATTGACTGCCAAATGCAAACCTCTCACCTGGCCAGCCTGGGGGCTTGTCCGGTGCCGCGCGAACAGTTTCTTGCCCATGTGCGGCAACACACCGCGTCCCCCGATATTGCCTGGCATGCTGGCTGGCTGGATGACGTGGGCGTTTTACACCACGAGCGCTCGTGCCAAGTGTGACAATCTGTACTATTCTTGCACAAGCCGCCAAGGCGTTCTTTAGGCGTTTCGTATGAGTCAAATTAAAGAGCTACCGTTTGCTGCGCTTCAGTTTTACGCGACTGCGCCGTACGCCTGCAGCTACCTTCCTGAGCGCCAAGCACGCTCACAGGTTGCAGCGCCTAGTCACCTCATCAACAGTGACACCTACTCTCAACTCGTTGACGAAGGATTCAGGCGCAGCGGTTTATTTACGTATCGGCCGCATTGTGACGACTGCCAGGCGTGCATACCGGTTAGAGTCAATGTCAACGACTTTAGCCCGGGTCGCACGCAAAGGCGCACGCTCAAGCACCACCAAGACCTGCGTCCTTTGGTCGCTAAATTGGCATGGTCGGCAGAACACTACGAGTTGTACACGCGCTATCAGACCGCACGCCACCCTGGAGGGGGCATGGACGAAGACAATCAGGCGCAGTATGGTCAGTTTTTATTAGCAAGCCGAGTCAATACACGGCTGGTTGAGTTTCGCAACGAAGACGGTAAGTTGTGCATGGTGTCCATTATTGACGTCCTCGAACAGGGCCTGTCATCGGTGTACACCTTTTACGATCCGACACATACGGGAAGCTTAGGAACTTACAGCATACTGTGGCAAATTCAACAGTGCCGTCAGCTCAATTTACAATGGCTGTACTTAGGCTACTGGATCGAACAAAGTCCCAAGATGGCCTATAAATCAAATTACATGCCTGCTCAATACCGCTAC
>JBAWWV010000324.1:0-4407 GCA_037146575.1 Alcaligenaceae bacterium
GGTTGAGGTTGACGTTAAGGTTGACGTTAAGGCTGAGGTTAAGGTTGCGCTTGATTAATTAAGGGTAATTTTTGCCTCAACAACAATTCGACCCCACTTGTCAGACTCTGAGACCATAAGCTCGCGCAAGGCCTCAGGTTTTCCACCAACAACGCTAAAGCCCATTTCAGAAAGTCGCTTATTCAAACTAGCGTCTTGTAACGCTCCATCAAACGCTGAGTTAAGTATTGAGACAATCTCTTTTGGGGTTCCCTCTTTGACAACAAAACCATACCACGAGATCAATTCAAAGCCAGGTACAGATTCACTGACAGTTGGAAGGTTTGGAAACTGAGGCGAACGCTCTAGCGTGGTGATCGCCAAAGCGCGAAGCATACCGGCGTTGACCAACGCCATTGACTCTGGAAGTATGGCAATAGACATAGTCGTCTGGCCACCGGCTAGCCCTGCGAGTGCAGGAGCACCGCCTTTGTAAGGTATGTGCGCCATCTCTATACCCGTCATTAATTTATACATCTCATTGCCGAGATGCCCCGGCGTACCATTGCCTGCGGTTGCGTAATTGTCCTGATTGGGCCTGCTCTTAAGATAAGCAGTCAACTCTTGCATCGTTTTTACAGGTACCGAGGGGTGTACAAGCACTTGGCTTGCCTGCTTGGTAGCAAGAATAATGGGCGCGAGATCCTTTAACGGATCGTAGGGTGAATTTGCCTTGTAAAGATGCGGATTCACAGCAAGCGCAGCCGAGGTTCCAAGAAATATAGAGTAGCCATCTGCTGGTTGTTTGAGCAGTTGACTCACGGCGATATTTCCGCTGGCACCTGGAACATTCTCAACAACAACCGACTGCTTGAGTTTCTCACCCACGGCATTGCCAAGCGTGCGGGCAAGTAGGTCGGTAGAGCCACCAGGCACATACGGCACAATTATTTTAATTGCCTTGTTTGGATATTCAGACTTAACTGTCTGAGCAAGAACGCCAACAGGCGACAGTACGCAAGACATAACTACAGACGAAACCAACGCTACGATCTGTTTCATAGAGATACCTTTTGAATTCATGAAAGTAAAAAGACCTTGCATCTTGCATGTTGGGATGACTACTGCTGTTGGGACATATTTAATTTAAGCTTGAAGCCTGACGATCGCTAGATATATTGATGCAGCAAGTCATATGACGTCAATGCCTCAGCTCTCTCGCCTGCGGCACCATACCCTCCTCCACCAGGTGTGCGCAGGGTCACCTCATCGCCCGGAGCCAGTACATGAGGTCGACGACTATCAATACTCAAACCGTTTACCAAAACTTCGCCGCATGCGCCATCGCCACCACCACCAAGGCCCGGGGCTGGCACACGAAGTCTTTCTGTTAAAAACACGATCGATAGTGGTCCCTCGTGCTTGTTCACAAAGCAGATCTCTTCACCTAAGCCACCACGCGTGCGGCCTTTGCCACCAGAGCCAGGCCTGAGTCGTTTGTATTGAAAAAATATCGGAGAATCTCGCTCTGCAACCTCGACGGGTGTCGGCGAAATATTGCTAGGCCACGACATCGCAGACGAACCGTCTTTACCCGCCGTAGCGCCCATGCCTCCGTTATAAAACAACACCGTGGCAAAAGGCTTACCATCGGAGCGAGTTCCGCTTAAATTTGCAATCCACAATGGTGATCCGGCGCCAGCCATGACACGGTCAGGTAAAACAAACTGAAGCGCCCCAAAAATTAATATCGGTACATAATGGCCTGTGCAAGAGCGACCTCCCACTGGGGCAGGCGACGTGGGGTTAAGCAGTGACCCTTCCGGTGCAGAGACGCGTATGGGGCGAAACAAACCATCATTATTTGGAAGGTCTGGCAATAACAAACACTTGATCGCATAGACAGTCATCGCCTGGGTATAAGCCATGACACAATTGATTGCCCGAGGCTGCTGAGGCGAGGTTCCTGAAAAATCGCATTCAATATCGCTGCCCGAAATGTTGACTGCCACAGAAAATGTGAAGTTAGTGTCAAAACCATCTGTCTTCATTTCATAGCGATACACACCGTCTTTGAGCTTGAGGATGGATTGCCTCATTGCCTGCTCACCACGCGAAAATAAGGCTTCAGCAAGCTCATCGACACCGTCGAGTGCATACTCTTGCAACACGTCACTCAGCCTGTCTGCCACAAGCTCTACGGCACCAACCTGAGACCAGATATCGCCCACGGTCTGCTCTGGCGTGCGAACATTCGTCTTAATCAGTGTGATCAAACTATCGTCGGGCTTTCCTTCTTTTAACAGCCGCATCAGCGGTATGTGAAAGCCTTCTTCGTACAATTCACGGGCATCGACTGAGCGAATTTTTCCGCCAATATCTGGCACATGGCCTGCTGTCGCTGCAAAACCAATCAGCTTATCGAGGTGAAAAATTGGTTTGACCAGGCACACATCGTTAAGATGTCCTGTTCCAATCCAGGGATTGTTGGTGATGTAGATATCCCCCGGGCGCATTTCATTAACACCAATCACTGACATTGCTGCTCTGACTGTTCGAGGTAATGTTCCTATAAATGACGGAATACTTCCGCTGTTTTCTGCTAAAGCTCTTCCTTGAGAATCTGTCACAACCACCGCAAAGTCATTGGCCTCGGTCGAAAGTGTTGAAAACGAAGTCCTGATGATGAGCTTGGCCGCTTCATCAGCAATGGATCGTACACGTGTCCAAAATACTTCTAAAAAAATTGGATCAGCGGCTCGACTGGCTTGGGTAGATGTCTTAGTCTGATTCATAAAAATTAGTCCTTAATCGTAATGACTAAATTGCCGCTGGCGAGCTGCTCGACACTAGCTTTCGGGCCAACTACAAGCGATGAGCTGACATCTTCAATCAGTAAAGGTCCTGAGGCCGAAAAGCCGACCAACAGCGCTGAACGTTCGTAGATTGGCGTTCTCTGATAGCAATCAGACTCTCTGAAATAAACCTGTCTAAATCCCTTTGGCTCAACAACTTTTCCAGAGCTTAATAACTCAGGCACAAACTCTGTATGTGGTGGTGCTTCTCCGGTGACACGCACATTGACAAACTCTACCTGAACATCGGGAGGCGTGCGCCCAAACTTCTCTCTGTAAGCCTCTTCAAACGCTTGCACGAGCTTGATACGAATACTCTCTTTTGAGTCACCCACCCCGTCAATATAGGGACCATCAGGCAACTTCACCGAAAGATTAAAGCCCTGCCCCACAAACCGGCCGTCCGTCTGCCGCGTCAACGAAATTGGACCGAACGTTTGCGAGAGCGTTTCTAGTGACAACCGAGCCTCGACTTCTAAGGCATGGTAGGCCTCTTCAAGCACCTCAAGCGAATTCGAGGACATGCGGAAGTTCAGCGTGCGTGAGCGATCTGAACGTGCTGACGCCATCAGCAATCCATATGCTGAAGCAACACCTGCTGCTGGGGGGCAGATAATCTTTCGAACGCCGATCTTTTGGGCAACGTAATAAGCATGTAGTGGGCCACCACCGCCTGTACACACCAAGACAAAATCTCTTGGATCCCGTCCACGTTCAGCGACGTGGACACGTGCAGCGCCCGCCATACTTTCAGCAACAACGTCATGGATACCCCAGGCGGTATCAATCAGGCTACAGCCAAGTGAGCGACTGATCTGCTCAAGCGCCTCGGTCGCTTTTGTTGGATAAATAGAGAGCGTTCCACCTGCAAAATAATCAGGATTAAGATAGCCAAGAATCAAATTGGCGTCCGTGACAGTAGGTTTAACCCCACCAAGGCCATAACACGCTGGCCCGGGCTCAGACCCTGCGCTTATGGGGCCAACTTTAAGCAAGCCAAGTTGATCCTGATATGCGATGCTGCCTCCACCGGCTCCGATCTCAATCAAATCCACAGTCGTAATTCGAATGGGCAGTCCACTGCCTTCGGCAAAACGCTTGCGACGCGCGACCTCAAAGGAAAAGGCAATCGACGGCTGACCATTCTCGATCAGACTCAGCTTGGCGGTCGTCCCACCCATATCAAAGGCAAGAAGATTAGAAAAATTGTCACGCATTCCGTAATGCGCTGCCGAAATCGCGCCGGCGGCGGGCCCAGACTCAAGTAAATCAATTGGATTGCGCTTCGCCTGCGAAATATGCGATAAGCCGCCATTAGAGAGCATCATGAGAACGCCGCATTCAATCCCTAAGCTGATCAGACCTTGCTCAAGCGCTGTCAGATAGCGACTCGCCATCGGTTTGATATAGGCATTAGCAAGCGTAGTCGAAATTCTTTCAAACTCGCGAATCACTGGTGCCACATCCGAAGAGAGCGTGACTTCCATTTGAGGAAAGAAACGATGAATCCATTGCGCGACAGTTTGCTCGTGGCCAGCAAAGGCATACGAGTGCAACAGACAGACTGCAATTG
>JBAWWV010000325.1:0-4390 GCA_037146575.1 Alcaligenaceae bacterium
GTACCGTAGGCATCAGCTGTTAATTCGGTGACGCTGGGCGATCTAATAATTTTTGATTCGCAAGTGCTAGCAGTTTGCCGACCTTAATCTTTGCGCTCAGTGCTGCCAGGCAAAGTGCAAGGGCGAACAATGCGATCTTAAGCCAAAGCGGCAGTGGCGTGTTTGGGCTCAGTAGTTGTCGCAGGTATTGCGCGAAAATAATAAACAGTGGTGAAAAAAATATAATTTTCGCAGCGATCGCAAGCGGCACTGTACTGCGCAGCTTGGGCGTAATTGTTGTCGCCAAGATAAATAGTGCGCCTGCCATCAGCACATAGTCCAATACCCGCACATCAAATAGTCGACTTTGGATGAACGGGACTTCATTGATAAAGAAACCTTTATTGGCGACGGCACTAATAAAAAAAAGCCATGCTGCTGCGAGCGGAAACCCAAGTCCGAAGTAAAGGGTTTGCGACTGAAACTCTTTAAACGCATGCGTTAATCGTTGGACGCCTCGTTGAACAAAACGTTCGATCCTCGGATAAAACGAATCAATACAGGTAGCCAGCATCAGCACATACGCACTTGAGATGACAACGGCAAATACCCTGAGCCCATCAACGGTTAAAAAGTGTGCGATGTAAGCCAGGCAGAGTGCACCCCCAAGTGCCAAAGCAAACAAAGCCCTCTTTTTGCAGATGAAATAGCAACTGATTAAAAAATAGCTCAATAAAAAAATCAGGCCAGGCGTTAGCCAAAATGCTGAGAGCGATTGTTTGTGATGATTGATAAAAAGTGTCAAACCACCATCGAGTACGACGTCAACACGCGAGGTGAGTTTGTACTCAAATAAATAAAACCAGAGTGCGAGTAACAGCCTGCTGACGAGCAACCCCAGCCACACCGCCTTAAGCGTTGTAAGTTTGGTGTCTTTGGTGAGAGTAGGAAGCGCAATAATAAGCAACGACAGCGCACCTAATGAAATCAAGCTCATTGAAAAGTGTGACAGACCCGCTAAGAAGGCACCCAAAAAAAGTGCAAGTGGTTGTCGTTGAAGTGCGGTGAAACAAAGTAACGCGATGGTGAGTGGATCAGGAAAGCCAAGGCGATAATTTGCAAGATAGGTAAAGCTCACGCCAAACAGTACAACGAATATAAAAGCCTTTGACGTGCTGTTGAAAAACCTGTGCGAGGCGGCGGCTAGCAGAGGCAAGATCGAGATGGTGATCAGCGCGCACAGTACGCGATAGCTTGCTGTTGAGGCACTTGCGCCGATAAGCTTCGCAAAGAACGGCAGCAAAATTGATTCAGCGATATAACTCGTCGTTGGATGAAAGATGTTTTTTGAAAAAACCGCATACCATTCAATATTGCTATCACTCGACTCAAACGCTGCGCTGAGTAATGGATTGTGAAAAAAAAGATAAAGACCTAGCAGCAAGCTAAATAAGAGTAAGGATAGGTTTGGCCAGCGATTTTCGTTTATGTGCATGGCAGATCGTGAAGCGACTAAGTCGCTACAGGGGGCGTTAGCATGGCTTCGAGTTGGCTGACACATACCTCTTTTGAAAAATGTGTCTTGGCGTATTCGAGACCCGCCTGGCCGAGTTGTTCAAAGCTTTGGCTTTGTTTCATCAATTCGGCGAGTGCTTGTGCGCAAGCATCCCAGTCGCCAGAATGAGCCGAGATACCGCACTGAGCATCGCGAATGAGTGCATGACCGTCGCTTGCTGTATGCAAAAACGCGACGACAGGTAAGCCTGCCGCCATGTGTCCCATGATTTTTCCTGGAACAACTGGTGTCTGATTTTGTGGGCTCAGACACACCAGCCCAATATCGCAGGCATTCAATAAGTCAGGGTAGGTATCTCGTGAAATAAACCCTTCGAATCTGACGTTGCTTAAATTCTTATCTTTGGCTAGTTGTTGAAGGCGTTCTTTTTCTTTGCCATCGCCCACTAATAAAAACAACAAATCTGCTTGCTCTTGCATGCGTTCAGCAACGCCAAGAATCAGCTCAAGGTATTGCGAAGGCCCCATGACTCCAGCAAAGACAGCTACGTACTTTTGTTTGATGTCCCATTGCTTTCGGTAATCAACGCCAGTTTCACTGACGGAATGGTGATCGACATCCACCCAGTTGTGCAGAATGCGAAGTTTGCTACTGATCGTCGGGTTTTGCTCGAGTAGCATTTTTTGATTGCCCTCTGAGTGCACCGTCACGATATCAGCGTTACGATAGGCAAAGCGCTCAAGAGCTCTAAAAAATCGAATCTGCATCTTGCTACGCAAAATGCCAAGATCAATGGCATTTTGTGGAAACAAGTCTTGCACGTTCAGCAGATGACGAACGCCTTTGCGTCGAAGCCAGCTTCCGACAAAGGCCAAGGGTAGGGGCGGGCTATATACAACCACTGCGTCTGCCTGAACCTGATGCCGCCGTAGCTTAAGTAAGAACTGCACCGGCATCAACAATTGTGACAACGCCCGCACGATGTAGTTGACGTTGTGGTGTGGCAAGGTTTTGACGCGAATGACTTTGATCGAACCTTCAATCTCGAGTTCGTTGAAGTGCTTTTGCTGCTCGCGTTGATCAAGGTTGTATTCGGGCCATGTTGTGATCACTGTGGCGTCATGGCCGCGAGACACCAGCTCTTCTGCCAACTCAAGCATCAAGTGCGAGGCCGACCGGATCTCGGGTGGGTACGAGTCGGTGACTAGCAATATCTTCATGCTGGATGGCTGTAAATCATTTTTGACTCGACCACTTGCCCCGTTGCTAGGGCGCGCTCAATGGCAAAGATTACCGCCATCGTGGCAAAGAGTTCGGTTGTTGCAACAGGTTGTTTTTGCCGCCCAGCGGCGCAGTCGACAAAGGCTTTGAGTTCTTGCACGTAGCCCATCTCTTGGCTACGGGTTTTAAAGGTTTCAGTCTTGCCTGCACGGTGGAGCTCACTCACCCTAAAGTCTTTTGAAGAGATGGTTTGACCATCAAAAAATATTTCAAGCGCTTCGCGTGAATAGGCCTTGTCGCCCGAGGCTGAATAAATCAAACTACCAACCGACCCATCGGCCAGTTTAAAACTGAGCGCAAGATTGTCGTTATTGACTGAGCTTTGGTTATCGCCTGAGATTCTTTCAGCAGACACGCGTGTAATGGGTGCCCCAACCAGTGCCTGGATCAGGTCGATAAAGTGCGACATCTCTCCCACTACGCGGCTGCGGCCTTCGTCTTCTGAATGCACCCAGTGCGAACTAGGTACAAAACCAGTATTGATGCGCATTTGCAGCACGAGCGGCGATTGACGCTTGGCAAGCCACTGCTGCATCTGCAAGGTGTGTGGTGAAAAACGTCGATTATGACCAACGAATAGAACGGGTAGCTGTTTGGCTTGCGCGGCTAAGTCACAGAGTTCGTCAAGCTCTTGTTCATTGGTGCACAAGGGCTTTTCAAGAAATAAGGCCTTAACGTGCGCGATGGCTTGGCTCACCAAGCGTGCATGCTGACTGTGTGGGGTTAAGCCAACGACAGCAGTGATGTCAGGATTGGTCCAAATGGCTTCTGCGTCGGTCGCCTGATTTAAAAAACCAAACTTACGCGCACTGTGTTCAACACTGGCGCCTGAACCGGTAGCAAGCGTATGTAAAACGACGCCTTCTTGACCTTGAAGGGCAGGCAGCAAAAGCGCCTTACCAAACAGGCCGGCCCCAATCACACCTACTTGAACTTTGTCGTTGGCGCCGCGCGAGGTTATTCGCGTTGTAGTGACGGGTAAGGTACGCGCAACGGTTGCGGTATCTGGATACTCAAGTAATACGCCGATGGGTTGTGCGAGTTGGCCCGCGATGAATTGTGTGTAAACGCTTTCAGCCTCGGCAATTTGAAAGCGATGAGTGATCAGCGACTGCACATCAATTTTTTTATCAGCAATTAAGCGCAAAAACTCGTGCAGATTACGCTTCTGCGTCCAGCGCACTTCGCCAATCGGCAGGTCAACACCCTCAAGCTCATACACTGGGTCTAACGAGCCCGGGCCCGCTGCACGCGAGACAACAAGTTCTATCTCTTTTAGCCACAGTTCATTGCGATCAGGATGAATATCGGCGGTGCCGACCACAACGATGCGGCCTTTAGCGCGACACAACTGAATCGCCTGGTCAACTGGGCCACGGTCTTTGGTGGCCGCGGTAATGATGACGGCGTCTGCGCCATAGCCCTGAGTTTGCGTTTCGGTGAGTCTGGCTAAATCAGTTGAGTCAGTTGTGACGTGGCTAAAGCCATATTGTTTTGCCAGTGCGGTTTTATCAGCGGCTGGGTCAAGTGCAATGACCTCACAACCGTAGGCCCGTAGCATTTGAATGGTGAGTAAGCCCAATAAGCCTAGGCCCAACACGACAACTCTTGAAC
>JBAWWV010000326.1:0-4361 GCA_037146575.1 Alcaligenaceae bacterium
TGATGGTTAACAAAAAATTAGATCCAATCAGCATCTGGGTTTCGCCAAAGCTAGGCAAGCCATCCGACGCTCTCACCTCAACCGTCATGGCCACTACCAGCACCACATTGTCGTAATCCATCACCTTAGGCATCCGGTGTTTGGCTTGCAGGTCCTCAAGCACGTGCGGATCCAGTCCAAGCTGCAACGCCACGCGCGTGAGCAAGTCCTCGTCTGGTTCTTTCAGACCAAGCCACACCAGCGCCTCGGGCTCGACGATGGCTTTGCCCAGATCCGCAATTTCGATGCTGCGCGAGTTACGGCCATTAAAGTACGCCCGTGAGGCGACAATTTCAGACACAGGGGTCACCCTGCCCAGCGGGGCGCCTGCGGTTTCAACAGATTCGTCCATGATTAGCCTCTGAACCCTTTGCACCTGACCACACCAAGCGGGTTGATGTGCAGCGTGATTTAATAGTAGCCATATCAGACCACATCTCACCAGAGTTTACCTATGCAAACTGACTTGCGCGAAAGTGGCAGCGCCACCGCGACTTTGACGCCCGGCCACCAAATCAAGCCCCTCTATGTCGGCTGTGCCACGGGCTTTTCGGGCGATCGCACAGATGGCGCTGGGCCCGTGGTCGATACCTTAATCGCCCTAGGCGGCGGGGTCTTGAACTTCGAAACCCTTGCCGAGCGCACCTTGGCGTTGGCTCAGGTCGAAAAACGCAAAAACCCGGCCATGGGCTACGAGCCCTTGCTTGACGATCTGGTGGGGCCCGTACTCAAACGTTGCCTCGACCACAAGATTCAAATTGTCAGTAATTTTGGCGCGGCCAATCCACGGGCTTGCGCGCAGCGGATTTTTGCCCTGGCGCGTGCCCAAGGTCTACGAATCCCACGCATTGCCGTGGTGCATGGCGACGATCTAACGAAACCCGAGCAATTAACGTTTTTACTCAAGCGCTTGGGCAGCGATATCGACCCCAAGCGCGTGGTCAGCGCCAACGCTTACTTGGGCGCCGGTGAAATCGCACAGGCGCTAAAAGACGGTGCCGACATTGTGGTGACAGGGCGCGTCTCAGACCCCTCACTGACCCTGGGGCCTGCAATCGCACACTTTGGCTGGTCTATGCAAGACTGGCACCTGATGGGCTGCGGCACGATGGCAGGCCACATGCTTGAATGCGGCACGCAGGTCACTGGCGGCTATTACAGCGTACCCGGTCAAAAGTCAGTACCAGGCATGGATTGCATTGGGTTTCCAATCGCAGAGATTCGGGCGGATGGCACGTTTTCGGTGTTTAAGGCGGCCAATACCGGCGGACGTGTCGATGACCGTACCGGGCGCGAACAGATCTTGTACGAAGTGCATGGCCCCGCGCGCTACCTGACCCCCGATGTGGTGGCTGACATCAGTCAGGCTAGCGTCACGCGCGAGGGTAAAGATCGGATCCTGATACAAGGCGTGACCGGACACCAACGACCCGACGAACTTAAAGTGAACGTCTGCTATGACAATGGGTACTTCGCAGAGGCAGAGATCTCTTATGCGGGCTTTCAGGCTAAAGAACGTGCGGCCCTTGCCGGCGAGACCATTCGCAAGCGTATCGGGCACTTGTTGCCCCTGCGTGTTGATTTAATCGGCGCCTTAAGTATTTTTGGTGACGATGCCGGTGAACTGATGGCGCAAGGCTATGCCGGCGCGTCACGCGACGTGCGTCTACGAGTCGCCGGCGTACATTTACAAAAAGAAATCGCTGAAAAAATTCTTCGCGAGGTGATCGCCCTGTATTGCTGCGGCCCTGCAGGCGGTGGCGGCGTTCGAACGTCTCTGCGACCACGCTTAGACACGCTTTCGTGCACCATCCCCCGCGAGGCAGTGCCGTCTGGTTTTAGTTTTGTGCAGGAGCAACGCGCGTGAATACCAACAACTCTTCAAATACCGTTGAATTGCCTCTGTATCAGTTGGCTCATGGGCGCGCAGGCGACAAAGGCAACACCTCTAATATCAGCGTCATCGCCTGGGACTCTGCCTGCTTTGCCCTGCTTGTTGAACAACTTACCGAGGCTCGAGTCGCGCAGTGGTTTGGCTATCGCCATCCCACCAAGGTCACACGCCATGTGTTGCCTAAACTCGAAGCGATGAATTTTGTACTGGAAGGCGTATTGGATGGCGGAGTCAATGACGCGTTGAATCTAGATACTCACGGCAAAGGGCTGTCTTTTTGGATGTTGGATATGCCGATCACAGTACCGACTGCGTTAGCGACTAAGCTTGAAGTGAAAGAGTACAGCTGATGCACTCAGAAAAGATCAAGCAAGGCATTGTCGCTGAAGCCACGCAAACTAATCGAGTCAGCCCCAAAAAACTCTTGCTCAGCAAGTGGACCGCAGTTCACCCTGAACGCAAAGAGAAACATTTTTTAGTGACGAAGGTGTTTGAACCCGAATTCGTGGGTCAGGCCATTGTTGAGATTGAGCTTGAGGCGGCCATGACGGGTCGCAAATTTTGCATGCCGTGGCGAGAACTAAAAAATCGCGAATGCTGGCGTCAAGGTTGGTTGTAGAAATTAATCTTGGCGTTGACTACGCTTGCCCGACGCTATCGCCCTACGCCCGCTTGTTAGCCAAGCGTTTAAATATCAACCGCAAGGAAAAACTTACCACATACAACACGACCACCGTACCGAACAGATCGCCCAACAACATCGGTACTAAGCCTTCTATCGGCTAGCCATGCGATCGGACAAATAAAAATAAATGTTATGGGGCACCGCATTGAGCACAGCCCCCACGGCCGCGAAAACCAGCAATTGTCTGGCCGTTAAGCCTGTCAATGTCACTGGCAAACTGAGCAAACGGGTGCACAACCAAAACGCGACAAGCGGCCCGGTTGCAGATAAAAAGGCTAACACTAGTCCGTCTGTCAGGCCCGCTGCGGGATCTGCTTGACTAGTAAACAAGGCTCCAGCAAACAGCCCTAGCGCCCCCGCCCAATCGCAAGCCATCACTGCCAGCATGCGAATCGCCGCTGGCAAAAATATCCAACTGATAAAAATCGTTACATCAATAGACGAAAACGCCCAGCGATTTAAACGAAACAGCAACACCCAAAGCAGCGCAACAGCGATCGCCGACGCGGCAATCGTCAAGACGTGAGTTTGCGTTTTAGTGGCGACGCCGGTCTGGGCGTCGTCATGAGGGTCAAACACCATCGTTAGCTAAACCCTTTGCTGGGCTTTATCTAGAGCCTGACCAAGCGTCGTGAAATATTGCTTGGTAAGCGCTGTTGGCACGACGTATTTCACGCGACTATCGGATTGGTCGGTGTCGAGACCGATCATTCCCTTCTTGCGAAGGGTTTTAAGACGCCGATGCGCAGTTGTTGCTGAAATCTCTTGGGTCAGGCTCATAGCTTCAAGTACGCTAATCTTTTTTTCACGATGCCAAACCGCAGCCAACATCGTCAGCAAGCGCTCTTCAACCGGATCCATGACCGGAAAAGTAGGGATTTCGCGAATCGCCTGCACTAAGTTCAAAAAACGAAGATAGGTGGCGGAGTATTTAGATTGATTGACCATGGTCGTAATATTAAGGTCATATTCAAATAATTGCTATCGAAAATCCCTGCAAGTTGAAAGCCGTTTAGAATTGAGACAAAAATAGCGATTGCAATCGCTCACCGCTTACCAAAGCGAACCCGGAGACCACTCATGAAGATTCGCACAATGCTGAACCCTTTTTATGCGCGCACCCTGCAGCGTCGGGCACTTATCCTCGGGATCGTTAGCGTATTGAGTCTTGGCCTTGGTTTGGGCAGTCAAAATCTCTATGCCCAGCCCTACCCCAGCAAGCCAATCAAATTGATCATCCCGTTTAATGCGGGCGGCGCCTTGGATATCGTTGGCCGCTTACTTGCTAGCGAGCTTTCAAAGCAATTCAATCAAAATGTGATTGTTGAAAACAAAGCAGGTGCTGGTGGCAATATTGCCGCTTCGTTCGTTGCCAAGTCAGATCCAGATGGCTATACCCTCTTGATGGGTTCGACCGGCAACTCAGTGAATAAAGCCTTATATGGCAACTTGAACTATGACCCAGATACCGAGCTGACCCCTGTTGCTATCGTAGGACAAATGCCGAACGTACTACTTGCGCACAATTCAGTCGCGGCGACAACGATTAAAGATTTGATCGCACTGTCAAAAACGAATCCCGCCAGTTTGAATTTTGCCTCGGGCGGCTCTGGTACCTCTGAGCACTTAGCGGCTGCACTGTTTAACCTGAAAGCTGGCACGACAATCCCACACATTCCTTACAAAGGCGGTGCACCGGCCGCCACCGATCTGATGAGTGGTCAAGTGCAGCTCATGTTTACC
>JBAWWV010000327.1:0-4324 GCA_037146575.1 Alcaligenaceae bacterium
GCCTATTCCCGTGCCGGTCGAGGCGCCCAAAGCGGTCGAGCCACCCCCGCCTAAGCCAGTTGTCAAGCCTCCACCAGTCGTTGCGCCCAAGCCTGCAACCGTGCAGGCTCCTGTGGTTCGTCCACCGCAAACGGTGGCCCCAACAGCGAACACGCAAGCAAATGAGGCAGCGGCTGCGGTCGCTGCCGCTGCAGCACGAGCCGCGGCAGCGAGTGTCATGGACGCTTATAGTGCACGGGTAAACGCAGCAATTCAAGCTGCGGTGGTGTGTCCACTCGCAGCCCAAAATATGAACATGTCAGGTCGAACCAGGATTCAGTTCAAATTGCAAGATGCCGTTGCCTCTGAATCGCTTGTGGCAACCGGTAGCGGCAAGCCTATGTTGGACACGGCTGCGATGGCGGCGGTGCAGGGTGCCAAGTACCCGAAGCCTCCGTCAGAGTTAACAGGCCAATTGAAAGTCATGCTTGTGACAGTGGTGTTGAGTTGCGGAAACTAAGGTGCTAAGCCTTAAAGTTTGATTCATTTGTTGCATCGCGGTAGTTGTACTGCGTTGTTGTTCACGGCAGGAATCAAAATCGGTTCGGCATACGAGTCAATGACCTGATCGCGATTAGCGATGGCTGCCATGTAGACCTGTACGAATCACGCTTGATCGCATACCATGTCTCTACAACAACAATTCGGAGACACCATGACAATCGATCGTCGTCAATTTATTAAAACAACAGCTACCTTGGCTGCGGCATCTGCTGCGGGCCTTGGCATGACGGGCAACACATTTGCACAAAACACCATGAAACAAGCCGAAGATACCTTGCTAAAAGCTGCTATTGCCGCCGGTGATGTGCCCGGTGCGATCGCTGCAGTCACGACTTCTGACAAAACGCTATATGAGGGCGCCTTTGGCGAGCGCGTGTTAGGGCAGGGTGCGCCGATGACGATGGATACCGTTGTATGGCTAGCCTCGATGACCAAGCCGATCGTTGGTGCTGCAGCGATGAAACTCGTAGAGCAGGGCAAGTTAAGTTTGGATGAGCCTGCATCGAAATGGTTGCCGCAACTCGGCAACGTGAAGGTGCTCGCTGGTTGGGATGCACAAGGTCAGGCGATTTTGCGCGATCCAAAAAGCCCGATCACACTTCGCCATTTATTGACGCATACGGCCGGTTTTACGTATGACATCTGGAATCCAGATATGGCCAAGTATATGAAGGGCTTAAATATCCCACGCGCGGGCTCGGGTAAAAAAGCTGGGCTGGGTGTTCCTCTTTCGTTTGATCCTGGCACGCAATGGGAGTACGGGATCAATATCGATTGGGCAGGCCAAGTGATTGAGGCTGGCAGCGGTATGAAGCTAGGTGAATATATCCAAAAAAACATTACTGATCCGTTAGGTATGACCAGTACCTCGTTCAAAATTTCACCTGAGATGCGCGAGCGGATGGCAAAAGTTCATCAGCGAGGCGAAGACGGTAAGCTGACTGTCACGCAAAATGAGACCAATCAAAATCCAGAATTTGAAGCAGGTGGAGGTGGCCTTTACTCAACCGCTAACGATTACGTAAAGTTCATGCGGATGGTGCTGAACAAGGGTAAGGGTAATCATCAACAAATTCTTAAGCCTGAAACCGTAGCGCTGATGTCTCAAAATGCGATGGGGCTATTAAGAGTAAAAATGTTGCCCACTCAAAATAAGGGTGCTTCGTTAGATGCTGAGTTTTTTCCGGGTGTGCCAAAGACCTGGGGCTTAAGTTTTATGATTAACGAAGCCTTGGCACCAACGGGGCGCTCGGCGGGCAGTTTGGCTTGGGCCGGCCTAGCGAACACCTTCTTTTGGATTGACCCCAAAAAAGATGTGGCAGGCTTGATTTTCATGCAAGTCTTGCCCTTCGTTGATACAAAGGCCTTAGGACTTTTCACTAACTTCGAGAAAACCGTCTACAGCTCGTTGAGTTGAAAATTTTTTAAGGCATCATGGCGCCTTATTCAATTTTGACTTTCATCGTTTTTAAGATCGTGGCCCATCTGAGGGATTCAGCTTGTATGAAGGCACTGAACTCTTCAGGTGCCGATCCTTTGGGGTCGAAACCTTGTGAAATCAGGCGGTCTTTAAATTCGGGTTCGTTCACGGTTTGTACGGCCGCCTTGCTTAAGACTTGCAGAACAGCGGCTGGCATATTTGCCGGACCGACCAAGCCATACCAAGTTGACATGTCGTAGCCAGGCACACCCGCCTCAGCGATGCTTGGGATGTTGGGCGCAGCACTTGAGCGAGTCTTGGTCGTTACGCCAAGGGCTCGAAGCAGACCTTGCTCGGCCAGCGAGGCGCCGGAAGGTATGTTTGGAAAAGATAAGTCGACAGTGCCTGCTAAAAGATGTGGCATGAGGCTGCCAGCGCCTTTGTAGGGGATGTGAACCATATCTACCCCAGAAAGCTGCATAAACAGCAAGCCAGACAAGTGAAGAGACGAGCCCACACCTGAAGAGGCCCAATTGATTTTTCCGGGGTTGGCGCGACCGTAATCGATTAAATCTTTAACGGTTTTAAATTTAGAGTTGGCAGGTACCACCAAAACGTTAGGCCCCGATAAAATTTGACCAATGGGCGTGAAGTCTTTGATGGGATCGTATTTCGCATCTGGATAAATGAGAGGATTGGTGACATGCCCGATCGAGGTGTAAAAAATAGTGTAGCCGTCGGGGGGTGAGCGACGGACCGAGTCAGTGGCCAAGTTGCCGTTTGCGCCGGGTTTGTTTTCAACAATGACTGATTGCCCAAGGATCTTGTTAAACGAGTGCGCAATTTGCCTGCCGATGGTGTCGGTCGAGCCACCGGGCGTAAAGCCAATCACAATTTTGATTGGCTTGTTTGGGAACTCGTTCGTTTGAGCTACCGCTGGGGCGATCGCGCCGCAGGCGATTACCAAGGCTGCCGCCGTGAGGACAAGTTTTTGAAGCCTTTGATAACGCTGGATCACTATTCTGTCTCCGGAACTGACTACTGTCTTAGCATTGTAGTTTGTGAAGTGAGCGCCTATTCAGAAGCATTGGAATAAAGCCCAGTAGCAGCCCGCCGATCCCGATGAGATTGGTCAGCGGATCAAATGAGACCGCACTTAAGGCGGCAATGAATACCATGAACATTGCACTAAATAGCGGCCACCAAATGTGCGTCAAAGACGAAGCGAACGAAGTTTTCAGCATTGTGCGGTAATGCCAGGCACAGGCGAAACCGGCCAGGCTCATGTAAAAGCAAATTTGAAAGCCAATCGCCGAGATCGATTTATCAAGAATGTCTTTGACAGAAGGCAAATAAGACGATGCAAACAACAACATGACGCCCAATAGCCAGATTGTCAGTGTAGCCACCCAAGGTGTTTGCCATTCAGGGTGGATTTTGCTGAAGCGCGGGTGCAAGACTCGATCGCGTGACATGGCAAATAGTGTTCGACTGAACTGCAGGATTTGAGTCTCGATTGTGCCAATGGTTGATAAGACGGTAGAGAGTACAGCGAGGTAGCTCCAGGGCTGCGGAAATAGCTTTTCAGCGATGGCGTAAAGAACATTTGTATTGGCCTGAGCGATTTCTTCATCAGTCAAGACGATGAGTACGACAATCACGATGATGATGTAAAAAAGCATTAAATTCACCATCGACCAAAACGCACCTTTGCTCGAGGGCAATGGGGTACCGCCCTTGGTCTCTTCGCCCAGGTTCATGGTCACATCCCAACCCCAGTAAAAGAAGATGGCAGTTAAGGCCCCCGTTGCGAAGGTCTCTGCGGTAAACGACAGCGGCGACACCCAAGCAAAAGACGGGACATGAGCTGGCTTGGCTCCGTACTCGACAAAGGCACCAATGATCAGTGCCAGCACAATACTTGACTCGATCACCGTCAGTATCAGTTGCGCATAACTGGCGTGCTTGATCCCTTTACTAACAACAATGGTCACTAGCGTAAGCCAGAGGGCTGAGACACAAGTCACCCAGGTTGTGCTTTCAATGGTTGCCGCATCCACCCAATCTAAAACCGACAGAATCTTCAAGGTTGCGGTGGCCGCCGGAATCGTCGCAGAGACCATAAAAATAACTGAAGCCACAAGCAGGCCCCAGCCAGCAAAAAACCCCCAGCGGGGCCCAAACACTGCGCCAACCCAAGCGTAGGTCGCGCCTGCGTGAGGTGCCATTTTGTTCAGATTAATAAAAGCAAACAAAATGCCAAACATGATCAGCCCGCAGTAAAACACGCTGCCCACCGAGAGAACGCCAACAGACGCAACGATAACCGCGGTGGTGACAGCGACGCTAAAAGCAGGGGCC
>JBAWWV010000328.1:0-4321 GCA_037146575.1 Alcaligenaceae bacterium
TCGAACTATTCACCATACTCGGTTTCGCTGCCTTGTCGGATAAGATCGGCAGAAAGCCGGTATACATGTTCGGAGCGCTTTCTGGTGTTGCGCTCGCCTTTCCTTTCTTCTGGATGGTGGGTACAAAAGAATGGCTCTGGATCGCCTTAGCGTTCATCTTAGCCAGAGCGTGGGTAACCGCCGCAATGTTCGGCCCGCAGGCGGCTTATTTTGCTGAGCTTTTTCCTCCCCAGAGACGCTTCGCCGGTTTTGCTTTTGCTCGTGAACTCGGGTCGCTCTTGGCGGGTGGGCCAGCACCCTTTATCGCTACGGCACTAGTCGCATGGGCAAGTGGTGCCTGGTGGCCAGTTGCAGTTTACGTGGTTATCTTGTCGCTTCTCACCGCCTTTGCAGTCTATTGCGGGCCAGAGACCTATCAAGAGGATATTGCGATCGACAACAGTGAACCACGATCGACCTGACTGACAGGCAAGGCCTGATATTTCTCAAACCGCACAATATTTTTGCTGAATCTCTTCATTAGCAAGAAGATTTTGTGCGGTATCGTAAAAAACGATCTTTCCTTGATCGAGGATATAAGCCCGATCTGAGATACTCAGTGCTTGCCTGACACTTTGCTCAACGAGCAAGATCGTGAGCCCCTTCTGTTTTAGCTCTGAGAATAGTTCGAACATCTCGTCGACCAATACCGGCATAATGCCTTCAGATGGTTCGTCAAGCAACATCACCTTGGGTTTGCCAATCATTGCCCTCGCAATGGCAAGCATTTGTTGCTCTCCACCTGATAGCGATGAGGCTTCTTGATTAAGGCGTTCTTTCAAGCGCGGAAAAATCTGAGCAATCTCTTCGATCAGTACACTGATATCGCCGGCGTTTTTCTTCGCAATCACGCCCAGTATCAGATTTTCTTTTACGGTCAAGCCGGCAACAATTCGGCGATCTTCAGGTACGTAGGCTAAACCTAGGTGATACCTTTCATGCGCGGCTAAATCCAGAAATGAAGTCCCGTCGATAAATGCTTCGCCTTGTTTTTTAGGCAACAGTCCCATCAGTGCACGCAAGCTTGTTGTTTTGCCCGCCCCATTTCGCCCCATCAGTGTGACGATTTCGCCAGCCTGAATCTCTAAAGAGATGCCTTGCAACACATGACTACGGTCATACCAGGCGTTCAGATCTTTGATGCGCAACATACTTAGCCCTCGCCTAAATAAACGCGTCTGACCTCAGCATTATTACGAATTGCGTCTGGGCTACCTTCTGCCAAAAATTCACCATGATGCAACACGATGATGCGTTGGCATAAGCCCATGATCAATTTCATTTTGTGCTCAACCAGAATCACTGTTCGTTCTGTTGCTAAGTTTCGAATCAAATCCATCATCACGAGAGTTTCTTCCGGAGACATCCCCGCTGTCGGCTCATCAAGCAAAAGAAGCGTTGGATCACAAGCTAGCGCCATAGCGATCTCGAGCGCCCGTTGTTGGCCATGCGCAAGATCTCCGCTTGTTTTATGACTCAAATGAGCCAAGTTCACGCGGTGCAATACCTGCTCAGCGATTTCTAAGGGTTTTGGATAGCGCTGTGCCGATCTTAAAAATTCGTAGCGAAAGGTGCGCATCTGGGCGGCAACCCTGACGTTCTCGTGAACTGACAGTTGTTTAAAAATATTGGTGATCTGAAAACTTTTTGAAATCCCCAGCCTGGCAAAAGCATGCTGCGGTAGGCCGGTAATGTCTTTACCGTTAAAGAGTACATGACCACTTGTCGGCGCGAAGGCTCCGCTTAAAACATTGAAAAACGTGCTCTTACCGGCACCATTTGGTCCGATGATTGCAGTGAGGGTTCCAGGCATAAAGCTGGTCGACACTTCTTGTAGCGCTTTGAATTGCCCAAAGCTTTTACTGATTTGCCTGGCTTGCAGGATGGGGGTGACAGGAGGAGTCTGCATCATCACTCGCGATCCCGTTCAAGGTTAAGTTTGCTCAGAATGGTGCCCCAGATTCCTTGCGGAAAGAACAGCACAAAGAACATAAAGATTAGGCCAATGACCGCCATCCAATGTTTGGTGTAGGTGGTGATGACATCCTCGAGGTAGTAGAGCGTGATTGCGCCAATGAAAGGCCCAAAGAACGTACCCATTCCACCCAAAATGCTCATGACAACGGCTTGGCCAGACTGCAAATAGTGAAGCGAGTCTATGGGGACAATCGATAAGTGCAGGGCTCTTAACGATCCAGCTAAGCCGCATATGGCGGCAGACAACACAAAGACAAGTAGTTTGGTTCGCTGCACATCAAAGCCACAGGCGCTTGCACGTTTTTCATTTTCTCGAACCGCCCTCATGACGGCCCCCAGCGGTGAGTTAAGAATTCGCGAAATCAACCAGAGTGTGAGGACGACAAAAAAGAGGATGACGTAGTATTTAATTAGAGGATTCAAAAAATCGATCGTCAAGCCCAAGACTTTGAACTCGCTCACCTTGACGCCACGCAAGCCGTTTTCGCCACCGGTCAGATGCTCGGCTTTGTAGAAGATGTAATAGATGATCTGACCAAGAGCCAGGGTCACCATCGAAAAATAAATCCCCTTTGTACGGATTGCCAGAAAGCCCATCACAAGGCCTCCTATTGCTGCGCCAACAACGCCCGCAAGCAGCGCCGTGGCCCAGGGCAGGGCGAAGTGAACGATGCAGATCCCCGTCAGATAACTACCGATCCCTAAGAACGCCGCGTGACCAAACGACAGTAATCCAGTGTAGCCAAACAACAGATTGAAACCCATTGCGAACAAACCAAAGATCAGAATGTTGATGGCCAAGGTTTCATAAGGCATCAGAAATGGAAAAATCATTAAGAACAGGCTAGAGGCCAACACCCTATGGCGACTGATACTGAAGACAAGTGCTTGAATGACCGATGACATGCTCAGGCCTTTGCCTCGGGTTTGCCAAACAAGCCTTGCGGACGAATCAACAGTACCAACGCCATGAAGATGAAGATCGACAGTTCGGCTAAATCCGGAAAGAAAAGCGAGGTCAGGCTGTAGATGACGCCAACAAGCAAGCCGGCAATCACGGCTCCGACGGGGGATCCCATCCCACCTACGACGGTCACGACGAAGGATTCTGCCAAAATGGGGATGCCCATTTCGGGGTTAACCGAGCGCGTGGGTGAGGCTAGAATGCCCGAGAGGCCTGCGATCGCGCAACCTAAGCCAAAAATGAGTAACCATACTTTTGCAATATCGATACCGAGCACTTTGACGATTTCTTGATCGGCCGCGCCAGCCTTAATAATGAGACCGTAGCGCGTCTTTTGAATTAAAAACCAAATGCCAAACAAAATGATGGCAGTGGCTGCAATCAAAAAAAGGCGGTATTTAGGAAACATGCCAAAGCCTACATTGACCGCACCTCTTAACTCGCGTGGGGTGATTGAAGGCAGCCCTTCGATACCAAAGCAAAGTCGAATCACTTCGATCAAAACGTAAGATAAACCAAAGGTCAGTAGCAGCGGGTAGTCGATACCGCGACCGTAAAGTCGACGAACCAGAAAGCGTTCTGTAAAGAGTCCTAAAGTGCCCGATACAGCGACAGTCAGCAGCAAGCTGATCCAGAAATTACCCGTCAAACCCATAAAGTAAACGCCGACAAACGCGCCGACCATAAAAAAAGCGCCGTGCGCAAAGTTCACGACGTTGAGCATGCCAAAGATCAAGCAAAGGCCCAAGGCTAAAAGCGCGTAGATACTACCCAATGCAACCCCAGTTAGGAGTTGCATGGCCAGTAGCTCAAGCGTGATCTCGGACAGCAGCATCTTAACGTCACTTCTTTCGCGTTAACCTTTGAAAAAAATTATTTAAAGCCTAACTCATCACAGGTGCGCATGGTGTTTTCTGAGGCAGCCTCGACGCTTAGGATTTTAAACACGTCGTTTTTGTCTTTCATGTCTTTTGATTTGGATTCGACAACGATGACGGACTGCACTGCCTGGTGATCGCAGGCGCGATAGTATTCAGGGCCTTTGTACCAATCATATTTCAGCGCTTCAAGGGCCTTAATCACGGCCATCGTTTCGACGGATTTGGCGGCCAGCACGGCGGCGAGTACGCTTTTTACGCCGGCATAACCCAAAGCACCATAATCAGAAGGGACTGCGCCGCCATACGCCTTTCGGTAAGCATCATTAAAGGTTTTGGCGCTTGGAACGCTGTCCTCTAGGCCCCAATAATAAGAGGTGCCACCGGCAATGCCTTCGAAGGCCTCTGCTCCCCCTGCAACGCGTGAGGTGTAGAGCAAGACGGGTGCAACGATCTTCATGCT
>JBAWWV010000329.1:0-4316 GCA_037146575.1 Alcaligenaceae bacterium
TTTTAAGGCTGATGACTCCAGGCCCAACATCGACCACCACCCCAGCCCCCTCATGCCCGAGAATCGCTGGAAAGATCCCTTCTGGATCAGCGCCCGAGCGAGTGAACTCGTCGGTATGGCAAATACCGGTTGCTTTAATTTCGATCAGTACCTCGCCGTACTTTGGCCCCTGAAGTTGCACCGTCTCAATTACGAGTGGTTTGCCTGCTTCATAAGAAACTGCTGCCCGAACATCCATTGACTACCTCTTGAGTAAAAACTTTATCACGCTAAAAGAGTTTTTTTACCACCCTGCTCGACGAAACCAAAATAACGTTTTCCTGAGGTCTGATTTTCATAAATCGACCCTTGATTTTTTGCAGGAGGCAGCGGCATACGAATCGGTGTTGCAACACAACGCGGCGCAATCGTATCCTTGCCACAGATCATACGGTTTGAAAATGCTTGCCAATCAGCCTTACCTGCAGCCATCAAAGGATAGGCATCCGCCGCACTAAACTCATACAGCAGCAAACCACGTGAACGCGTTGATATGTTTTGTGCAGAACCGTGCACAGCCCGAACATGATGAAATGACACCGAACCCGCGGGGCCTTCGCAGGCAACGGCGCGTGAAAAATCAACACCACTGGCCTCTGGATCCATCGCGCCACAGAAATAACCCTCTGCATCGTGATGGTCATAGGTTGGGCCTTTATGCGATTCGGGAATCACATACATTGCTCCGTTTTCGACCGTGGTGTCATCCAACATCACGCCAGCGGCAAGCACATCATCATTTGAGTGCGGATAAAACGCCCAATCTTGATGCCATTCAACCGGCGAACCAAAATGCGGGGCTTTTAGATTGAGCTTGGATCCATGTAACCGCACGTTTTCGCCAAGTAGATCCTGCAAAATCCCCATAAATTTTGGGGTCGTCATAAGATCTTTGAACACGGGATCAATCATATGTGGTTTTTTGATGCGACGCACTCTAGGATCAGAGGCCTGATGGCCAGGTTCCAGGTCGTACACGTCATCGTGAGAGGCCAGCGCACGCGATTTCTCAACTAAATCGGCTAAGACCTCTTTCATTCGTAAAAGCGTTTTCTCTGAAACGACGTCTTGAACGATCACAAAGCCCTCTTCCGAGTATTGTTCAAGTTGCTTGGTAGTCAGGATACGGTTCATGTCTTTCACCAGTCAGGTTTTATGCAATGATTGAAAGGACTTCGAAGATAGAGCGGTTGTGTATCTTATATAACGTATGTCTTAATCGACCGTTGCACCCGAGGCACGGACTGCCTTGCCCCACTTGTCGACTTCTTGCTTAACGAATTGCTTCATGGCATCTGGCTTCAACAATGAAGCTTCAAGACCAAGCACTGCAAATTTTTCTCGAACGTCGGGCATTTGCGCAATACGAATTAAAATCTCATTGATACGCGACACCAACGCCGCAGGCATCTGGGGAGGGCCGCTAATCGCGGTCCAAGATTCTGCCTCGAAGCCTGGAAACCCAGATTCAGCAACTGTCGGCACCTCAGGTAGGGCTTCACGACGGGTCAAACTGGTCACCGCAATCGCGCGCATCTTTCCCGATTTCACATGAGGCACAGCCGAATCGAAATTAACAAACATCATAGGCACTTGCCCCGACATCAGATCAAGCATAGCCGGCGCGCCACCTTTATAAGGGATGTGGGTCATATTCAAATCTGCGACAGACCTCAGCATCTCCATCGACAAATGGTTTGAAGCGCCGTTGCCAGTCGATGCATAGTTATATTTGCCGGGGCTGGCCTTAATCAGTGCGATCAACTCAGCCAACGTATTCGCAGGAAAGGCGGGATTCACGACCAGTGCGTTTGGGCCTTTGGCGATCATGCCAATATGGGTGAGGCCCTCGACAATGTCATAGGGCATTGCCCGATAGAGCGTGGCATTAATCCCTTGACTGCCGACACCTGACACCAACAGGGTATAACCGTCAGGTGCCGATTTAGACACAAAATCCGAACCGATATTGCCGTTAGCGCCTACCTTGTTTTCTACCACCACCACTTGGCCTGTCAGCTCGGACATCTTTTGTGCCACCAAGCGACCCATGTTGTCGGTCGTACCAGCCGGAGGCATGGGCACAACCAAGCGAACAGGTTTCACGGGCCACTCTTGCGCCAATGTATTGAGGCCCGAACAGGCGAGCCAGCCCGCCAAGGCGATAGCACTCAACGTTTTGATACGTAACATAATTAGGTCTCTTAATTATTATTGTTATCGTTGTTGGTTTTGATTAATGATAGCGTTAAATCAAATATTCCGATAGCCTAGGGGACCGCGCGGTTAAAGGGCCTAATTCAAACGGCGCAGCTTGGGTGGGTTGGTCACAAAGGGCTTGACGCCCAGTGTTTGATTGATCTCGTTTGGATAAATCAGTTTGCCACGTGTGATCACGACCGCAACTTTTCTGAGGTCTTCGATGTTGCGGGTTGGATCCCCATCAATCAAAAGCAAGTCTGCCAGCTTGCCAACCGAGACTGTGCCGCGATCATTCAAGGTATTGGTAAATTTTGCACCGTTATAGGTCGCAACTTGGATGGCCTGAGCGGGCGTCAAACCCGCTTTGACGTATAACGCCAACTCGCTGTGAAGCGTAAATCCAGCCAGGGCATCCGTACCCGCAACAATAGGCACCCCGGCACGATACAAGCGCCCAACCAACTCAACCATCTTTTTATAGGACGCCTCGTAACGCTTGGCTGTCTTATCATCCGGAATTTTCATGGTCGATGTTTTAAAACTACGACGGACATCAGGCGGCATGAAGTTTGCAATGGTTTTGTAGGGATCTGCGATCTCGCCATTACGCTGCTTAATAAAATCAAAGGTTGCCAGTGTGGGATCCACCACGATGTTTTTATTTCGTAATTTTTCTATAAACTCTTGCACCTCGAGCGAGTCCAAATCAAGACCAGCACTTTTTTCAGCAGGAAGATAAAACCGCTCGAGCGTTCGGGTATCGGTTGTTGGGGTCGCTAAAAAATTTAACATGATCTGATTGATGTGATGCAACTCGTCAAAGCCAGCCTCGATCACGTCATCAACGCGCAAGAATGCCGGCACATGACCACTTACCCTCAACCCTCTTCGGTGGGCATAAGAGATGGTGTCTGGTATCAATTCATTTGGAAAGGAGTTATAAATTTTTAAGTGAGGATACCCACGAAGCGAATACCAATCGATTGCATGACGTACATCGTTTAAGTCACTAATCAGGATGCCATCGTGCGCGGAATACGCACTTTCACCTTCGATAAAACCAGCTGGAATCACGCGCGGCGACATCAAGCTGCCATCGATTGTCTCATCGATCATTTTTTGTAGCTCGGCATTGGCGTTACCAAGGTCACGCACTGTTGTCACGCCCGCCGTCAGGTGGTACGAAGCAGACCAACGACTCATATGGGTGTGCATATCAAACAGCCCTGGCAACATGACACGACCCACCGCATCAAGCTCGTTATCGACGGGTGTTAAGTAAGTGCCCGCAGGAAAAATCCCTGTGATCATCCCCCTCAGAACATAGACGTCAGAGGCCGCGGACAGACTGGCAGTCTCAGAGTTAAAAATGCGCGCATTTCGAATCACCGTCAAGCCACGCATGGGGTGCTGCAATTCTCGAGCTCGCTGTTCAAGGATGCGGCCAGCCGCCTCCTCTTGCCGCCTTTTTAGTTCGGCCAAATTGGCTTCCCAGCCCTCTTTGATCATGGCAGAGTTGCCGGGCATAATTGCTGCGAACAGGTGATGTTCGGCCGTAGTGGTTGCCCAAAAAAATTGCGGACTTAAGCCCAGGCCAGTGTGCATCACTAATTGCACAACCTCTGACTCAGAACCGCGCGTGACAACTGCCTCATCAAGACGCTGTTGCGTCAACGTACCTTCAGGCAGCAGGCGCAGAGTGCCAGTTCTTGAGGCCGATAACGCCGAGATCATCAATGAAGTGACTTCAAGAGACGAGTCGACCGGCACGTAGAAGGCAGGTTCGCGTAAACGTTTGCTGCCTCGCTCAGCTTTCACACTCCATTCAGCAAGACCACCTCGACGCGTGAACCTCTCGTCAACAGGACCTCCCATTTCTGAGCTGCCTGTGACCTTGTAATCGAGCATGGTGAGATCAGGACCTACTTTAATGACCTCGTCAAGGGTGGGACCTCGGCCATTTTCCTTAAAGTCAAAATGGACGTTAATCGTATCCAGGCTAGGACGCTCAACAATTTGCTCTCCGGCAACAGCGCCGTTATCTAGAAAAATGGTGTAGCGAATTGTTTTCAATG
>JBAWWV010000330.1:0-4311 GCA_037146575.1 Alcaligenaceae bacterium
CGAGAACTCCCACTGGCGGGCCTTCGGGTGGTTGAAGTGGGACAGTACACCACCGCACCCTTGGTGGGTAAACATTTGGCCTCGTTAGGCGCTGAGGTGATTAAAGTTGAGCCGCTTGAAGGCGATGCCTCGAGAGCGTGGACGCCAGGGCAGGGCCCGATGGGTTATTTTTTCGCACTCAGTAATAGCGATAAATTAACTGTCACGCTCGACCTGAAAGCGAAAGAGGGTGTCGAGCAGTTTTGCGCACTCTTGGGTTCGAGTGATGTGTTGGTTGAAAATATGCGTCCAGGCGCTTTAGGCCGGATCGTGAAGCGAACCCAGTCACTCGAGTCGTTAAATCCAGCGTTAATTCACTGTGCGATCTCAGGGTTTGGAGCCGATTCAGCTTATCCGAATCGACCTGCCTTTGATACTGTCGCCCAAGCGATGTCAGGAATCATGGATTTGACAAAACGAACAGGTACTCCAATGAAGGCAGGTATCTCGGCTGCCGATATTCTGGGTGGACAAGTTGCCTTGTTTGCGATTCTTTGTGCCTTGCGTCAAACCGCGTCTGGCGTAAAACGAGGGGCAGCAATTGATGTTGCTATGCAGGATGTAGGCGTCTGGGCAACACACCCTGTTTGGTTTGCCTTAAAGACGGCGAGCTCGTACTTGATTGCGTCTTGTGAAGATGGCTTTGCCTTGCTGCAAGGTACCGATAACGATTTACAACAGTGGGCCCTGAGTGTTGCTGTTGAAATTCAGAAGCAAGCGTTTGTGACGTCTTTGTCAGTTGAAGAGCTTTTGTCGACTTGTTCAAGTACAAACCTTGTAGGTGTGCGCGTGCATTCGTTGACTGACGTCTTGGCACACGAACATTTTAAGGCGAGATGTTTGGGTGTTGGTCGTGATCAAGAGGGTAGGTTCTGGCCTTTAATCAACAGTCCTTATCGATTGCAGTTGACGCCAGTGCAAAGCTATCGTGTGCCGGGTAAAGTTGGACAAGATAATGTCAGGGTGTTTGGTCACCACGACGCATCTGCCGCAACCATTCAGAACGATAACCACGCAGGTACTGCACGGGATGTTTGACTTGTGCATGTAAGACTGAGGCTGCATACCAAACCCAGTGTGGGTCAAACAGCATGCCTCGTGCGAGTGCTACAAAATCGGCAGAACCCGAAGCGATAATGTCCTCGGCCTGTTGGGGGTCATAGAGCATGCCGACTGCCATTGTTGGAATAGAGACGACTTTGCGAATATCGGCAGCAAATTCAACTTGATGTCCAGGGTAGAGCGGTACCTGTTGTTGCGCAGAGGTGCCTCCGCTTGAGGCGGTAATAAAGTCGCAACCCAGCTCTTTGAGTCGATTAGAAAAGATCTTCGCGTCTTCAATTGTCCAGCCCCCTTCGATCCAGTCTGTTGCCGTGATCCGCGCACCCATCGGAAGCTGGGCCGGCCATGCTTTGCGCATTGCAGCAAACACCTCAAGCGGGTAGCGCATTCGGTTTTCTAGTGAGCCGCCAAACTGGTCAGTGCGTCGATTAGCAAGAGGAGATAAAAAACTATGTAAAAGATATCCGTGCGCGATGTTGACTTCGATCAGATCAATGCCGATACGTGCGGCGCGCACGACTGCCTGAACATGCGCCTCGCGTACCGTATCAAAATCTGCCACGGTCATCGGCTGCGGAGACGGCCACTCTGGGGTTTGCGCCACTGGGGAAGGGGCGATGGTTTGCCAGGCGTTCTGTGCCTCGGTGAGAGCGGTTCCGCGTTTGATCCATGGCAAGGAGGCAGAGCCTTTACGCCCAGCATGCGACAACTGAATGCCGATTGCAGTTTCGCTATGCTTGTGACAAAAATCAACGACGCGTTTAAGCGCTTGCTCGTTATCATCTGAATAGAGACCCAGGCAACCATGAGTGATGCGACCTCTTGGTTCGACGTGCGCAGCCTCCAAAATCACTAGGCCCACACCTGACACTGCAAATTGACCGATATGCATCAGATGCCAATCGGTGGCGCTACCTTCTTCAGCGCTGTATTGACACATAGGCGAGACCACAATTCTGTTGTCTACTAGTAAATTGCGCAGTTTGAACGGAGAGAATAATTGGCTGTTCATGAAGTTTCTTTGGGATTGCTTCGGCGTTTGTTCTTAGGCCTTGCCTCAGCACTTGTTTTGGAGTGTTTCCTCGATGTTTGTACTTGAATCTTGCCTCGGCCTTTGTTACGAGTGTTGTGATCAACATCAGTGCTGAATCGTGATTTGAGTGTTGGTGATCAAATTTCGAATTGCGTTCTTAATCATAAAAAATATTTCCTCTTCATTATGCCTTTGTGATAACCTCCAAGCACATAAATATAAAGTTGACACGAGACAAATAATCAAGGCCTGTATACGGGATTGATTGATCCGCTGGCTACCCTGCGTGATTTAGGTAGACGACTGATATTTACTTCGTGTGACAATAATTCAGGAGATTGAACATGTCGTCGAAGTTATTTTCATCCTTCAAGTTGCGCGACCTTGAGATACCGAATCGTATTATGGTGTCTCCAATGGGACAATACTCTGCAAACGAAGGTTGTGCGAGCAACTGGCACTTCATGCACTTAGGGACGATGGCTGTTTCGGGCGCGGGTCTGCTAGTGATTGAGGCAACTGCGGTGAATCCAGAAGCACGCTTAAGCCCGCGTGACTTAGGCTTGTGGTCAGATGCAAACGAAGCTGCACTTGCTCCGATCATTGAGTTCTGTCGCAAAGAGGGGGGTGCTCGGATTGGTTTGCAGCTTTGGCATAGCGGTCGTAAAGGCTCGGTGACTGTGGCCTGGGAAAAACAGATGTCGATTCCGGTCGAGCAAGGCGGCTGGATACCTTTAGGCGCATCACCTTTACCCTATCCAGAGCGCACCATGCCTAAGGCACTGGATGACGCGGATATTAAACAGATCACTCAAGATTATGTTGACGCGACTAAGCGCTCAGATCGTCTGGGTATTGAGTTGCTCGAACTGCATGGCGCGCACGGCTATTTGTTGCATAACTTTCTGTCACCTCTCACCAATCAACGTACAGATCAATATGGTGGAAGTCTTGAAAATCGGATGAGATTTCCGCTTGAAGTATTCAAAGCGATTCGTGCTGTGTGGCCCGAGCACAAACCGCTTGGCGTGCGGATTTCTTCAGTGGATTGGGCGCCTGGTGGCTGGCAGATCGAAGACAGCATTGCCTTCACGAAAGCCTTGCAAGCGCTAGGCTGTGATTACGTGACGGCGTCTAGTGGTGGCGCCGTGCCAGAGCAAAGGATTAAGCCTGTACCAGGGTATCAAGTGCCTTTTGCCGAGCAAATCAAAGCGGCAACCGGTACGTTTACCGTGGCAGTCGGCTTGATTACTGAGGCTCAGCAAGCTGAGAATATTTTGCAAAGTGGCCAAGCGGACATGGTCGCCTTGGGTCGACGAATGTTATATGACCCGCGGTGGCCGTGGCACGCAGCGGTCGAGCTTGGTGAAGAGTTTTTCTATCCCAAGCAGTACGAACGTTCGCATCCGTCAATGCAGGGTGGCGACTTTTTACGGCCCGCACGTAACATGTAAGTTAGTGAAAAGCGGGTCACTAGCTTGCCCATAGCGGATAACTCGCGTTTTGATAGCAGGTACTAGCTTTTCTATAGCAGCTAACTTTAAGAAACATTATTAATGTTCGGAGATTGACAGTCATGAGCGAAGACCGAGAATATCTTGATATTCTTTATCAAGAAAAGGATGGCGTTGCAACAATCACGTTTAATCGTCCTGACGTGCTGAATGCTTTTCGTATGGGCACGTATGAAGAAGTGACTCATGCGCTGCACCGTGCTGGTTGGAATAAAGAGATTGGTGTCATTGTGTTGACGGGCGTTGGACGCGCCTTTGGTGTAGGTGGTGACTCAAGTGATAAGAAGTCAACGCGTGTCGGCCACGGTACCTTAGGGGTGCCGGTTGAAGCATTGCATGCAGCGATACGCGATGTGCCTAAACCAGTCATTGCAAAAGTGCGAGGCTATGCGATTGGCGGTGGCAATGTCCTTGTGACGATATGCGATTTAACCCTCGCCGCCGACACCGCGACCTTTGGCCAAGTGGGGCCCAAGGTTGGCTCGGTCGATCCTGGCTACGGTACAGCTTATTTGTCGCGTATCGTCGGTGAAAAGAAAGCTCGTGAGATCTGGTATTTGTGTCGACGCTATAGCGCGGCCGAAGCGCTTGCGATGGGTTTGATTAATAAAGTTGTACCTGATGCTGAATTGGATGCTGAAGTTGATAAATGGTGTGCAGAGA
>JBAWWV010000331.1:0-4286 GCA_037146575.1 Alcaligenaceae bacterium
GCCGGATACTTGGCGATCTCGCGGTCAATTTTTTTGTAAGCCTGTTCAGAGAGCAACATGTTTTAAATCCGGTATAAGCGATGAGGCAACAATTAGCGGTCGATCTCGCCAAAAACAATATCTTGAGTACCAATGATGGTCACAGCATCAGCAATCATGTGACCGCGCGACATTTCGTCGAGCGCCTGCAAATGCACAAAGCCAGGCGCACGAATTTTTAAACGGTAAGGCTTATTGGCGCCGTCAGACACCATGTAAATACCAAACTCACCCTTAGGATGCTCGATCGAAGCGTAAGCCTCGCCCGCTGGCACGCTAAAGCCTTCAGTAAACAGCTTGAAGTGATGGATCAGTTCTTCCATGTTTGACTTCATGCCGGTACGCTGCGGTGGTGAGACCTTGTGATTATCTAGCATCACCGGGCCCGGATTGCTACGCAACCACTGCACGCATTGCTGAATGATGCGATTGCTTTCACGCATTTCGGCCACGCGCACCAAATAACGATCATACGAATCGCCATTGACACCCACTGGCACATCAAACTGCAAGCGATCATAAACTTCATAAGGCTGCATCTTGCGCAGATCCCAAGCCACGCCTGAGCCACGCAACATCGGACCGCTAAAGCCCAGTGCCTTGGCGCGCTCAGGATCAACAACGCCAATACCCACCAAGCGTTGCTTCCAGATACGATTGTCTGTGAGTAGCGTTTCGTATTCATCCACGCAGGCCGGAAAACGATTAGTAAAGTCTTCAATAAAATCAAGTAACGAGCCCGAGCGCGCGTCGTTCATGATCTTGAAGTCTTTGGCAGTGCGGTACTGGCTGGCTTTGCCGTACTGTGGCATCGCATCAGGCAAGTCGCGATACACGCCACCGGGGCGATAGTAGGCCGCATGCAGACGCGCACCCGACACCGCCTCGTAGCAATCCATCAAATCTTCGCGCTCACGAAACGCGTACAAAAAGACCGCCATGGCACCCACGTCAAGCGCGTGCGAACCCAGCGACATCAAATGATTTAACAGGCGCGTGATCTCATCAAACATCACGCGGATGTATTGCGCACGTAAGGGCGGTGTCACACCCATGAGTTTTTCGATCGCCAGCACATAGGCGTGCTCGTTACACATCATCGAGACATAATCCAGACGATCCATGTAAGGCAAGGCTTGCAAAAACGTGCGATGCTCGGCCAACTTTTCAGTGGCGCGATGCAACAAACCAATATGCGGATCAGCGCGCTGGATCACTTCGCCATCTAACTCAAGCACCAAGCGCAACACACCGTGCGCAGCAGGGTGTTGGGGGCCAAAATTTAGCGTGTAGTTTTTAATTTCAGCCATGATTAACGCCCAACTCCGTAGCCGTCTTCGCGGATCACGCGCGGAATAATCTCGCGCGGTTCAATCGTAACGGGTTGATACACCACACGGCCTTGCTCAGGGTCGTAACGCATTTCAACGTTGCCATACACCGGAAAATCTTTGCGAAACGGATGGCCGATAAAACCATAGTCGGTCAAGATACGCCGCAGATCAGGATGGCCTTCAAACACGATGCCAAACAAATCGAACGCTTCGCGCTCAAACCAGTTAACACTTGGCCACACATCGACCAAAGAGTTAAGCAGCGGAAATTCGCTATTGACGGCATAGGTGCGAACACGCAAGCGCCAGTTGTGCGTAAGCGACATCAAGTGAGCCACTACCGCAAAACGGCCCGCAGGCACCAGCGCAGTTTGGGGGGCCTGCCCCACGCGGCCAACGCCATAGGTCAGGTAATCAACGCCGCACAAATCTACGCACATCTCAAACCGCAAAGAGGGTTCGTCGCGCAAGCGTAAACAGGTGGTTTCCCACTGCTCGGCTGTAATTTCAAGCGTGATTTCGTCGGTAGACAAGGTGAGTTGAGCCTGCTCACCGAGCAGTGTCACCAGTTGTTGCTGCAGGTTTTCTAGCCTGGACATGTGTTTTTAAGCCTGATTAAACCGATACACAAACGTAAGTGCGTGGATCGTTTTGATTTAACGAGCGATGGTATTGGTTTGACGAATTTTGTTTTGCATTTGCAACAGGCCATAGACCAAAGCCTCTGCCGTTGGAGGGCAGCCAGGCACATAGACATCAACCGGCACAATGCGATCACAGCCGCGCACAACAGAATACGAATAGTGATAATAACCACCGCCGTTCGCACAGGAGCCCATCGACACCACCCAGCGAGGCTCGGGCATTTGATCGTAGACCTTGCGCAGAGCCGGAGCCATTTTGTTGCACAGCGTGCCCGCCACAATCATCAGATCAGACTGACGTGGGCTTGGCCTAAAGATGATGCCGAACTGGTCAAGGTCGTAGCGCGCCGCACCGGCGTGCATCATTTCGACCGCACAACAGGCCAAGCCAAACGTCATTGGCCACATCGAACCCGTTTTTGCCCAGTTGATAAATTTGTCAGCGCTGGTGGTGACAAAACCTTGCTTCAGAATGCCGTCAATTGCCATGTGTCTGTTCGCCGCTTTGATCGTTGGGATTACTCCCAGTCAAGCGCGCCTTTTTTCCACTCGTAGATGAAACCAACGGTAAGGATCGTTAAGAAGATCATCACCGTCACAAAACCAACGATTCCGACGGCGCTATTTGCAATCGCCCACGGAAACAAAAATGCGATTTCTAAATCGAACAAGATGAACAAAATTGCTACAAGGTAGTAGCGCACGTCAAACTTCATTCGAGAGTCACCAAACGCTTCAAAGCCGCACTCGTACGGCGAAAGCTTTTGCGCATCAGGGCGATGCGGCCCAATCAAAGAACCCGCCGCAATCAAGGCAAAGCCGATGAGGCTACCCACTGCGATAAAGAGTAAAACTGGAAAGTATTGTTGCAGATTCATCCAGACGTCTCGGCAGTTGCACAAACCCTAAGAGTATACACCGCCGTTAGGGTTTTTACTTGCAAGCCCACAGCAAAAAAGTGGGCCACTCGGAGAGTGGCCCACTTTAATTCGGTACATCACCCAAGCTAACCTAAGTTAGCTTGTATTCTAAGCGGTTGCTTAGAATGCGTGACGGACGCCAACTGCCAAGGTGTTGCCAGACAAGCCAGCAATGTTTTGGTAGTTATTGGTGTACGAATAAATACCGTAGATTGCTGTGCGTTTGGTGAAGTTATGTACATAACCCAAACCAAAGGCGCTCATCGTTGCTGCGAAGCCAGAATCAGCCAAATAGCCAACAGCTGCTTGGCCCTGATACGTAGCCATCACTTGGCCGTCAGCACCAACTGGTACAACCGCGTTGATGTTGTACGAATTATGGCCAGCGCCGTCAGCAAACACTACACCACCAGCAGCGTAGGGGTTGATGATGTCACCAGACACTGATGAGTTTGTACCGCCGTTAATGATACCGCCACGAACTTGGCTATAAGCAACACCAATCTTCACAACTTTTGCATCATACGCGCCACCAACGATCCATGAACTTACGCCGCCACCGTTTGCACCAGCAATAGTGTTGCTAGCAGGCGTAATTTTGTCGTAAGTTGCAGTCACGTAGATCGGGCCATTGGTGTAACTAACAGCACCAGTGATTGCGCGCTGGTTGTTGCCGGTGTCAAATGCCGAACCAGTTGCTGTGTCAGTCGCAGCTAAGCCACTTGATTTCTGTGAAAGAGTAGCCAGACCTGTGTTGAACGAGTATGAACCACCAACTTTAAAGCCAGACAGGCTTGGCGATTGATACATCAACATGTTGCTGTAACGGACGCCAGTGACGCCCATGACTGCGCTAAGATTGACGATACCGGTGTTAATCAGAAACGCGTTGTCAACAGGTGCCAAGAACTTGTATGACAAGCCTAACTGACGGCCCATGTCAAATTGACCCCAGGCATCGTTACGCAAGCCGACTGTTGACTGACGACCGAACAGAGTATCTGTTGGAGCACCAGAAGCACTCATCGTACCGTTTTGTGCATTAAGGTTTGCCTCGTAGACAAACACAGCTTGGTTGCCTGAACCGAGATCTTCAACGCCTTTGATACCAAAACGCGAAGTATTGTAGGTGCCAGAGGCAAGAGCAATGCTGCTGGTCGAAACATCAACTGCTGAACCAGGGCCTTTTGACAGGTTCCAGTTTTGATAACGAACGGCAACGTCAACAACGCCGTAAAGTGTGACTGATGATTGCGCCGATGCGACACCAGCAAAGCCGGTTAACAGGGCGGCTGCGAGCAGAGTCTTTTTCATTTAAGAAATCTCCGTAAATTTGAGTGACAAGAGCA
>JBAWWV010000332.1:0-4282 GCA_037146575.1 Alcaligenaceae bacterium
GTACGATACTCATTTAAACCGTTGAAAATAAACAATATATTATTTGAAGATACACAAAGATCAACATCGCGGAATAGTAATTTTTACAGAATCATAATCCGCAGGTCCCCTGTTCGAATCAGGGATGCGCCACCAAAATTACAGGGCTTACAGAGATGGTAGGCACTAACAAAAAATCCAGATGTACCTAGAATGTACTGTTAGGCTCAAAACAGCTGACGTGCAAAACAGCAAGTTGCTTGATGGTGGATCGATTGCGATTTGCCCAATACCTATTATTGACTGATTCGAACGGCGACATGGCCTCTGTCTGTCTGGCGAGGGGGTCAGCGCCTTAGTGTCAACGTCTTCAAAAAAGTATCGACCGGAGTGCCCCAGTATTTGCCGCCGTAATTGAGTAAAAAATGACCGTCTTTGCCTTCTAAGGGTGGTGTAAAAATGAAAATGCTTTTACCCTGGCTGCTTTTTGCAAATACGGCATGCCAGTGTCGTGGGGCGGTCGAACCCCAAAAACCATCGTTCTCTGCATATAGCCATAGATTCGGCACTTTATTTGTTATGCCAGCAGCTTCATAGGCTTGAGTAATTTGATTTTCAGAGCAGCTGTGACCAATACGGTCGGCAGGATAGCCTGCTGCGCCACCAGAAAAATTAATAAAGGCCAGGACGCCGGCAGGGTTCGTTGAGCCATATACAACCGTCAGCAACCCCCCAACCGATTGGCCTTCGAGAATGATTTCATCTTTTTTTGCCCACGATTGGGCCCGAATCCAGGTGTGTGCCGTCTTGATCGCCAGTACGCCACGTCTTAAGAATGGCTTTAGATCACCTTCGTTCTGACAGCGATGGTTAGCAACCTTTGATCCTGAACTTTCTCGATCTGGGCCACCGGCGGGCCCATAGCCTGGCCTGATGGGGGCCACTACCGCGAAACCTCTCCGTACCCAGAAGTTCACGTGTCCGTCAGGAATAGGGGTTGAGAATGCTGCTCGGTCAGCATTCGATGGCGCTCGGCCATGGGAGAAAAGCACCACGCTGAAAGGGCCATTCCCGTCAGGCTTGAAAACCTGAAGAGGCATGTCTATTTCACTAAATTGGTCGATTGCTGGGACTCGTGTCACCTCGACTCGTCTGACCACATCGCTTGCGAAAGCGATCGAGACGTATCCAAGCCAGAGTGTAAGTAGACAGAACTTAAGTATGGCGTTCAACATTGAATAAACTGTTTTTAGTGTTTAGGTTTTGGGCTTGGTTTGTGTCAACCACCGCACTATAACAATTGTTTTGTTCGCAAAGGTTCTACGTAACTCCCGTCGTCAACAGGGCACTCATCGGGCAAATCGCTAGAACCTCTGCCCAACCCGCCTGCATTACTTTCGCATCAAAGTACTCGGATCAATAATTAGCTAACATAGTGTCGTTTCAGCGACGCGATTCACGTATCCCCTGCGATCAAAAGATGCACAAGCCAAGGAAGCACGCCCATGCCTGATTTGTTCACACCTTATACGCTCAAGGGTGTCACGCTACGCAATCGCATCGCGATGTCGCCGATGACGATGTATCGGTCTGAGCCAGATGGGAAGATGAACGATTTCCACCTGATGCTGATGGGCTCGCGCGCGGCCGGCGGCTTCGGCTTGGTCTTCCCCGAACAGATCGCCATCACACCCGACGGCCGCACCAGCACCTCGTGTGCCGGGCTGTGGGAGGACGAGCAGATCGAAAGCATGGCCCGTGTGGTCAAGATGATCAAGGACATGGGTGCGGTCCCGGCCATTCAACTGGGCCATACGGGTCGCAAGGGAAGCGAGCAAAAGCCTTGGGAAGGCAAGTTGCAAATCGCCCCGGACCACCCCGATGGCTGGCAGGTGCGCGGTCCCTCGCCCATTCCGTATGGCGGGCGCTTCCCCTATGCCGTGCAAGAACTCACCGTTGACGAGATTCATGCGTTGCACCTGGCCTATGCGGCCGCCGCAAAACGGGCCATCGCGGCTGGCTTCGAGTGGCTCGAGATGCACTTCGCGCACGGTTATCTCGGCGCGAGTTTTTTCTCACCCCTGGCAAATCAACGCACAGATGCTTATGGCGGAACGCTCGAGAATCGGCTGCGATTTCATCGCGAGGCGCTGGATGCGGTGCGTGCCGTTTGGCCTGAGCGCCTACCGCTCACGATGCGTCTGGTGACTGATGATTACCACGAAGACGGCGTGCAGTTTGATGAAGCGGTCTGGGCGGTCGCGCAGTTGAAGGACCACGGGCTTGATCTGGCGGACTTGAGCGTCGGTCTTAACACCGACAACATGCGCGAGCCTCCATTCTCTCGCGCTGCGTTCATGGTAGAGCGGGGCAGTCGCGTGCGTCGGGAGGTCGGAATTCCGGTGGCGGTTAGCTGGAACCTAGGGCAGCCTGCAGTGGCGAACCAGGTGATACGCGAAGAACTCGTCGACTTGGTGTTTCTCGGGCGACCAGCACTTGCTAACCCGCATTGGCCAATCTGGGCGGCGCGTGAGCTTGCTCACGAAGACCCTTTTTCGCTGCTGCCGCGCGACTGGTCGTGGTGGCTGAAGAACCGGCCGGGCTCCGAAAATTCGCACGGCTGGCCGCCGGCAACGATCGCCAGCTAAGGGCGCCTGCTCAGACGGCTATGTGCGCTTAGCACATGAGGAGTTTTAAGCCATGGCTGGAGCAGGTGTGACGCGCATGGGCTTAAGCTTGAACTGCTGTGCGGCTTGCCACATGTCGTAGGCGGATTGCTGCGCTAGCCATAAACGGGCCTCGCCACCGCGTTCTTTGCCAAGCCATGCCTCAATGCGCAAGGCCATCTCGGGCGAGATTGCAGCACGTGCGTTGATCATGCGAGAGAATGCAACACGAGAAACGCCCAATTGCTCAGCCGCCCTCGAGCTTGGCTAATGCATCAGGGATGCACCACTAAATACCAAAGGGTACCCAAGGTATCGGTTCCACCCCATTGACGAGTTCTGTCTAGTTATAATCTAAGTATGAAACCATCCCTAGCCTTAGTCGCCCACCGAAGTCAAATTCGCGAGATCGTTTTAGCGCATCACGCTAACAACGCTCGGGTATTTGGATCTGTCGCAGCGGGTACAGATACTGAGGAAAGTGATTTGGATATTTTGATTGACCCGACCCCGGAGACGACCTTGTTTGACATTGGAGCGATTCGCTACAAATTGAAACAGCTGTTGGGAGTCTCAGTGGATGTGTTAACGCCCAAAGCATTACCTGAAAAATTTAGGCAATCTGTACTTGATGCAGCTTTACCTATATGAGCCGTGATGCACTGCGATTAGCTGATTATCTGGATCACATTTTAGAGGCGATTGAGCGCATTTCAACCTATTGCGCGGATACCGATGAAGTCGGTTTTTTGTCGAACAAAATGCTTCAAGATGCAGTGATCAGAAATTTTGAAGTGATCGGAGAAGCTAGCCATAATATTTTGAAACTGAATTCAAACTTTTTGCAAGAATATCCCGACGTACCACTTTTGTTCGCGTATGAAATGCGTAATGCCTTGGCACACGGCTATCATACAATTGATCTTGAAATTGTTTGGGTGACTATTAATCGACATTTAACTGGCCTAAAAGACCAGATCGTTTCGATTAGAGCCCATACACCAGAATGCTAGGTGCAAATGAATCCCAAAGACATACGCCTATCTTTTGATCCTGATTTGGCTGGATCATACGCAGCCATGTTGCGAGCAGCGTGTTCGGCTGAGGACATAGCCATAAAAACTAATACGTGCATTTTGGTGTCAGTCGACGGTAAGGACGTGCGACTCACGGCAGAGGACTTGATTAAAATGCGAAATTCTGGAAGCGCTACGGAACCATAAGCCACAGGTCCCTGCTCGCATCAGGGAGGTGCCAACAGTAAAATTAAGGGTCTCAAGGCATAAATGCTCTAAGGCCATTTTTATTGGTGGGTTTTTTGACTAGCCTAAAGTCATTGCTGCGACCGGCCGCCTCAATTGATGAGCCATCCCACCACTCGTCAGCGTACCCGGATTAATTGCGGATCACTTTTCTGCTCAGCCGTCTAAGGCTGCATGCGTAACGCGCAAAGCTTCTATTGAAATTGCAATCGTTGTCCGAATGGCTGCAGATCAGATGCCAATGCTCGAAGTGAGGGGTATCCTGAAATGAGAACAGTTGCTGAGCCGCTAGGTTGTTGGCGCCGATCCAATATTGACCACTTGGACGTAGGTTCGCATTCATGATCCATATGATAACGAGCCGTGGTCGGCTTG
>JBAWWV010000333.1:0-4273 GCA_037146575.1 Alcaligenaceae bacterium
GTTGCGCGTATCCGTGGTTCTTCCATATTGGATATCAAGTAATTGCTGGCGCAAGGCCAGGGTCACGGGCCCTGCTACCGTAGTGTCATTGCCATACGAAAACTCTTCGCTTTTTAAAGCGCTGATCGGAAAAATCAGCGCCGCCGTACCGCAGGCAAAGAGTTCAGTGATTTGTTTAGAGGCGAGACCCTCACGCACTTCGGTCAGGCTGATTGGGCGCTCTTGAACTGTGCGACCCTCTGAGCGTGCAAGCTCAATGATGCTTGCGCGAGTGACTCCGGGCAAAATACTGTCTGACAGCGCTGGCGTAACTAGACTACCGTCTTTTTGAACGATAAAAATATTCATGCCGCCCAGTTCTTCGAGGTACTGGCCGTGTTCAGAATCTAGAAACAGCACTTGTGGGCAACCATTCTTGCGCGCGTCTTTTAGAGGGGCAAGAGAGCCAGCATAATTGCCCGCGCATTTTGCATAGCCTGTGCCGCCGCGTGCGGCGCGTGTGCGTTGGGTGGACACCCAGATTGGCACAGGTGTGACACCACTTGAAAAATAGGGACCAGCCGGGCTGCCAATCACGTAGTAAGCGACCTTATCTGCACCGCGCACACTTAAGGAGTTTTCATTGGCAATCATAAAGGGGCGAAGGTATAGGCTGCTTTCAATTGCGCTCGGTACCCAGTCACAATCAAGTTGTACAAGCTCTTTAAGCGATTGCACGAATAAATCGTGTGGCAGCTCTGGTAAACCCAGACGTTCAGCCGAACGACTAAACCGCTGAGCGTTGACCTCTGGGCGGAAGGTCCAGATTGAGCCATCCGCATGCCGATAGGCTTTGAGGCCTTCAAACACCGTTTGAGCGTAGTGCAAGACCAACGAGGCAGGGTCGAGGGTTAACGGTGCGTAAGGCGCGACACGGGCCCCATGCCAGTCGTGCTCGGCATCCCAATCAATCGCCACCATGTGATCCGAATAGAACTTACCAAACCCAGGATTGGCTAAGACCGCTTCGCGCGTGGTTTGTGCGGTGGGGTGTGTAGTTCGAGTATGAACAAACGTGGCGGGCTTGCTTAGTTGCATGAGAGTCAGAGCTCTTGTTGGTTTTGGGCGAATGAGCGTACGAGTCGCCCTCTGAGAGCGTTTATACATTGCTTTGAGATGTTTTGCATTTGCCAAATCACCTAGAAACCTAATACAAAGGGAGTTCGCGCTTGTTTATTCAAAAAACTAAAGGCAGTCATGACAAAGCCAAGCAGTCGCATCAGTTCTGAAATCCCTTTTGATCAAGAGGGCAAACATGTAGGTTTTTTGCGCTTGCCGCACTCGATTCATCGTTCTGCCTATGGTTGGATCCCAATCCCCATCGCGAGCATTAAAAATGGTAAGGGGCCGACTGTGCTGTTAATGGCGGGTAACCATGGCGATGAGTATGAAGGTCAGATTGGTTTAAGTACCTTGCTTCGCATGCTTGATGTTCAATACGTTCATGGTCAAATCATTTTTTTACCCTCGGCTAACTTTCCGGCTGCAGCAGCTGGCCTGCGTACGTCGCCAATTGATGAAGGTAATTTGAATCGGCTGTTTCCTGGGGATCCTAATGGGACAGTGACGCAGCAGATGGCGTGGTATATCGAGCATGTGCTCTTGGCACAGGTCGATTATGTCTTTGATTTGCATTCTGGCGGTAGTTCCTTGATGTACATCCCGAGCGCGGGTTGTCGACGCAGCGATGACCCAAAGCGAATGGAGCAAGCGCTAGAGGTTGTGCAGCTGTTCGGTGCGCCTGCAGCCTACGTCTTGGATTCTCAATCTAGTGATTCGTGTACCCTTGCGGCCGCAGCGGCCAGGCAAAATGTTATTCACTACGGTGCAGAATTGGGTGGCGGTGGCACGTTATCACCTAAAGCCTTGCGGGTCACGATTGATGGTGTTCGTCGCGTACTAAAGCACTTGGGCGTCTTGAGTCACGCGATTAAGGTTGACGAACCAAGTCCGACACAAATACTTCAAGTCAGAGGTGCAGATTATTTTGTGTATGCGCCTGATAGCGGGATGTTTGAACCAACGGTGGAGCTTGGGGATTCAGTGCAAACTGGCCAAATGGCGGGTCGTATTCATTTTTTTGATACTCCTTGGCGCGAGCCAAGTGTTGCGGTGTTTAAGCGTTCAGGCATCGTGCTGTGTAAGCGCATGATGTGCCGAACCGAGCGCGGTGATTGCCTGTTTCATTTAGGAGCGCCGTTTGAACGCTAAAAACAACACGAGAGTAATGAGCTTAACTCTCGAAAATTGAGATCATCCCTATAGATTTGAGGTGAACTTTCAAGAATAAACACCCATTGTTTTCGTTATATTGCTGCTCACATTGTTTTCGTGATATTGCTGCTCACTTGGATACCAGGCTGTCTATCAAATTATGTTTTGTCTACCGCACTTGAAACGTTTTGTGGTCGCCCTAGTTTTGGGCTGTACGTTGAGTCACGCTCAACTGGCGGTGGCGACCTATCCAGAGAAGTCGTTACGCTTGATTGCACCTTTTGCGCCAGGTGGTGGCACCGATCAAATGTCTCGGGCGTTGGGTGCAGGCTTGACCAAAGTGCTTGGGCAAACGGTTGTGATCGAGAATAAGCCGGGCGCGGGCACAGTCATCGGGATGGATCTTGTTGCAAGAAGTGCCCCTGACGGTTACACACTTGTATTGGCAACGTTTGCGCATGCGGTAAATAGTACCTTGCAATCAAAGTTGCCTTACGACAGTGAGCATGCGTTTACCCCAGTCGCCTTAATAGCACGCGGTCCAAACGTATTAGTGGTACGCGCTGAAAGTCCTTTTCAATCAGTCAAAGAGATTGTGGCTGCGGCTAAAGCTCAGCCTAGCAAGTTGACTTACGCCTCGCAAGGCAATGGCACCTCAGCCCACTTGGCGGGTGAGATGCTTCAAAATTTAGGCAATATCGAGTTGACACATATTCCTTATCGGGGTGCAAGCCTGGCGCTCACCGATTTGTTGGGTGGGCAAGTCGATCTGTTTATCGGCACTGCGGCAGGTGTATCGCCACTGATTCTAAGCGGTAAATTACGCGCCGTCGCGGTGACCAGTCCAATGCCGTCTGCTGCGTTCGAGGGGATCGCTACGGTGGCTGCAACACTGCCTGGTTACGCGGTTGAGAGTTGGTATGGCCTCTATGCACCGGCAGGTACACCGGCATCCGTTATTGCTACGCTTAATGCCGCGGTTCGGCAGACAGTGAAAAATCCTGACTTTATTCAAAAAATTGAGAATGAAGGCTTGACGCTTTCGGTTGGACAACCCTCAGAGCTTGAGCAATACGTGGCAACAGAAAAAATGCGCTGGAAAAAAGTCATCCTTGAAAACAAAATTCAAGTTCAATGAGCGCAATAGCTTCAACCAACTCGTCATGTGGTTCTTGAATTTTTAGCATTGACCAAAAAAATTGATACTGACCAAATGCGAATAGTAAGACTGGGATACAGATGAACATTATTTCTCGCTTAATGCGACCCCAACGAGTCGCTGTGATCGGCGCCTCGGCAGATATCACCAAAACGGCGGGAAGACCTGTTGCGTATCTCTTGAAGCACGGCTTTGCGGGTGCTGTGTATCCCGTTAACCCTAAAGCAACTGAGATTGGTGGCTTGCCTTGCTATCCAGACATCGCCTCGCTGCCCGCTGTACCCGATGTCGGTATCGTATTGCTTGGCGCAGAGCGTGCGCATCAGGCAGTAAAAGAGCTTGCACAACTAGGTTGTGCCGCTGCAATTGTTTTAGCAAGTGGCTACACAGAGGTTGGTGAAGAGGGCGCCAAGCGCCAAGCCGAGCTCATTGAAGCCGCCGGCTCGATGCGAATACTTGGACCCAATACGATTGGCTTGGTCAACATCACAGACGGAATTGTGTTGTCTGCCTCGGGTGCGCTCGAGATGGATCATTTTCCCTCAGGAGCAATCAGTTTAGTTTCACAGAGTGGTGGAATTTTAGGCTCGCTACTATCGCGCGCTTCAGCGCGTGGAATTGGCTTAGCGAAATTAATTTCTACAAGTAACGAAGTCGATTTAGAGTTGGCTGATTTTATCGATTGGTTGGTGGATGATGAAGCGACTAAGGTGATCGCGCTGTATGTTGAAACTGTGCGCGACACTGAAAAATTTCGCGCTGCCGCCTCACGTGCTGCACAAGCAGGTAAGCCTATCGTAGCGTTCAAGATTGGTCGATCGGAAGCAGGCGCAAAGGCAGCGATCTCACATACGGGTGCTT
>JBAWWV010000334.1:0-4270 GCA_037146575.1 Alcaligenaceae bacterium
TCGCCATAAAACAAACTTGCAATACCTGCCGCTAAGCGCTTGGCGCCTTCACTGATCGCGGGAATATCACCCGAGACGGTGCCGTGTGAGAGCGCGGCAGGATAACAAAAACAATGAATACTCGAGAGCCCGGGGCACTTGCCAGACGTCACTTCTTTGAACTCAAAAGCGGGCCCTAGGTCAGGTGAATCGAGCATCTCTTGGCTAGCTGGCTCGGTGAGTTCAAGTTTACGGTGCTTCCAGGCGAGTACGTGTGGCGCGATATTTGCGTACTCGGGTCGCGTCCACCAGTCGATTTTGAAGCCTGTCGAGAAGATCAAAAAATCAAGTTCAAACGGACCTTTTGGGGTGTTGACTGTCAAGACATCTTGCCCAACACTGATGGATTCAATCGGACAGCTCAAATTAAAACGGGCATTTGAGTGCCGTGACACCCGCAAGGTACTGCCGCGCGGTGCAGGCACTTGTTCGACCCCTAAATAATGGCGGATGCGCCATTTCCAGTTATCGGGCAAATTGACGAAGCCAATATTCATGCCAGCGTGACCCGCGCCTTTACCCTTGTTGACTCGGGGTAGATCGGGGCGACGAATCAACAGATCCACACTGGCTGCACCTGCCTCAAGTGCAGTTGCCGCGCTGTCCATGGCAGAGGCACCGGCGCCGATGACGCCAACGCGTTTGCCTGCAAGGGTGTTGTAGTCGAGTGTGTCAGACGAATGCGCCCAAAGAGAGCGGGGCAGAGTTGCTGCAATCTCTGGCAGGTAAGCCCCACCTAAGCCGTCGCGTCCGGTGGCAAGGACCACGCGCCTGGCATACATACGTTGTTGCCCCGTCGGTGTATTCATCACTAACTGCACCAGGCCGTCGGCACGTGGTGTGACCTCGGTGATGTGGTGTGCGTTGCGTACGTCGAGCTTTAGCGCTTGACGATACCAGCGCAGATAGTCCATCCATTGCGTACGCGGAATTTTGTCTAACGCCGCCCACGCATCGACCCCGAACTGAGCTTCAAACCAAGCACGAAAGGTCAGGGCGGGTAAGCCTAGTGCAGGCCCCGTCAGTTGCTTTGGCGAGCGAAGGGTCTCCATGCGTGCGGTTGTGACCCAAGGGCCTTCAAAACCTACAGACGCACGATCAAAAATGACGGCTTGGATACCAGTCAGTGTGAGCGACGCCGCGGCGGCCATGCCGGCCATTCCGCCGCCGATAATCGCAACTTCGAGTATGGGTTGACCCTCGTGTTCACGGGTGACTACCCAGCGTTTAGCCGGTAACTCAAGCCACGCTAAATCTTGCTCAAGGCGCGCCTGTAGATTAGCCAGACCATTAGCATTGAGAGAAGTGCCCTCCATATAGAGCCTTATATGTGCAAAAGTGTGAACGAGATGGCGTCTGCGCTAGTTGGGGACTCACCCAACGACTAAGTCGCATTGGCCTGACGACTAAGGATAATAGTCTAAGCCTGATTTACAAAGCGTACATTTCAGCTTCAGGAAAATTCGGCAGAGTCTGCCACGAATTATAGTAAGCTTGACCTGACAAAGCAGGCTTAGACGTGAGTAGACGAAACATTGCGTACGTCAGCCAACCATAGAACTTCAAGAGATCATGATGCTAAACATGCACAGTCTGAGTCGGCAGGTGTTGGGGATGCTGTTGCTGTCGCTTTGCGCAGTGATGACCCCGGTACGTGCTGCCTACCCCGAGCGCCCGATTACGTTGATCGTGACCTATCCGCCCGGCGGCACGGCAGATTTAGTGGCTCGCATGTTAGCCCCTGAGGTGTCAAAAGAATTAGGCCAAAACGTCGTGGTTGAAAATCGTGGCGGTGCGGGCGGCATGATCGGCGGTGCCAGCGTCGCGAAAGCCGCACCCGATGGTTACACCATCATGCTGGATGCCGCGAATCACGCACAGAATCCGGCTGTGCAGCCAAAGATGCTGTTTGATACCCTAAAAGACTTTGCCCCGATCACCTTGATACAGCGTGTGCCCAATGTGTTGGTGGTGCGTCCTGATAATCCTTTGACGACGGTAGCCGAGGTCATCACTGCAGGGAAGAAAAAAGAGCCCTTACAGTATTACGCCTCGTCTGGTCCAGGCGGGGCGCAGCACTTAGCAGGTGTCTTGTTTAATGCCTTGGCAGGCACGCATCTTGAGGCCGTGCACTACAAAGGCGGCTCGTTGGCCTTGACCGATGTGATGTCAGGTCAAGTGACGATGATGTTCTCAACAGTCGGCACTTCTCTGCCTCACGTGCGTGCTGGCAAGCTTCGTGTCATCGCGGTGGGTAGTGACAAACGTACGGCGGTGTATCCCGATGCCCCCACAATTGCCGAAGCGGGTCTCCCTGGCTATGCAAGTTATGAATGGAATGGTGTGTATGCCCCCGCGGCAACTCCCCCTGAAATCATCGCACGCTTGAACCAAGCCTTTGTCAGCGCTTTAAAACAACCTGCAGTGATTGCGCGTATCGGTGAATTTAATGGCGAGATTATTGCCTCTACACCGCAAGAGCTTGATCTGTTCCGGCGTGCAGAAATTGAAAAATGGCAACGCGTGGCTAAAGAGTTTAATCTTCAGTTATCGCAATAACGAACTCGATCACTGTAGCTGTAGCGAGCCCTTCAGTTCACTTCGGGTTGACTCAGGTGCGCTCGGGCGGCAAGAGTCACAAGCGCACTCGGGCTGCAAGGGTAAGAAGCGCGCCGTCACACTCGGTTCTTGAGATGACGGTCGCGCGACTTAGCTGCTTGCTCTTGGAAATTGCATGATTAAAATTTCGGCGCCCGAGATGCCTGTGGTCAAGGTGGCTGCAGGGTCGGTAGGTGCGATAAAAATTGCCGTACCGGCTTCATGCGTTTGGCCGTCAAGCTTAGCAGCGCCTGCAGCAATATAAATAAATTGCCCGCGTCCAGACGTCGGCTCAGGCCCAACAATGCGTTGCTGCGCGGGTGCCTGGTAAATCGTGGCGCACAAGCCATCAGTTTGCATCGTAATGGCGTTGTGCTTGAGTGTGCTCGTTAATGCAGCGCGCTGAGCGTCGTTTAAACAGCCCACAGGCGCGCCCATCAGATGGCGACGTGGCAGGTCTTTCATGTCACCTCGCTGTTCTGGCAAATACCCCGCGCCGGCGTCTTTGCCTAACCTAAACACCATGTAATGCAAGCCTTGCGCACCCGCAGTAATAGGGCCATAGCCCGTGTGCTTAGCGGCAAAATGGACGGTGTAAGGAGCGACCTGATGTTTGCCTAACAGGCCATCACCCGCAACCATAATCTGAAACTGGTCGACGATATGAAAGTGTGATTGCAGCACACCATGCGGTTGCTGCTCGATCAGTTTACAGTTTGGCGTATCGGATTCAGCGTCGCCTGTTTCAGGGATCAAGTCGCTTCTGAAAATATGCCCACCGGCTACGCCAGGGGCTGAGCGAATTGGACGCTCGCGGCGGTTGCTGACTGCTGCAGTGACAGTGCTGATCATGGCCATAGTGAAAGTCTCCGTGTGGGCCTTAGTGTGAAAGCGGTTAAGGCCTTTTTGATGCTTTATTATGGCACGATGATACACATAACAACTAGGTGTGAGTGATGGCAAAATTATTAGAAAATCGAGTGATCTGGGTGGTTGGGGCCTCTGGGGCAATTGGCGCCGCAATCGCTCGGCGTGTGGCGGGTGAGGGTGCCGTTGTGGTGGTGTCAGCCCGTTCTGTTGACAAGCTAGAGGCGTTAAAGACAGAAATTATTGAGGCGGGTTGGCGAGCACAGGCCTTGCCTGTCGACATCAAGAGTCGCAAAAATGTTGACGAGGCTGCACAAACGATTTTGGCGCAACATGGCCAAATTGATGGCTTAGTGAATTCAACTTCGATTTCGGATTTTGGCCCGCTGATGAGTCTGGATGATGATGTCTGGATGGACGTCTTGAATTCAAAGTTGTTAGGCTACGTGCGTACGATGCGTGCGGTTCTGCCCGCGATGTCAGAACGCAAACAAGGCGTGATCGTAAATATGTCAGGTCGTGGCGGCAAGCAACCGACGGCGACACATTTGCCAGGGGGCTGTGCGAACGCCGCGGTGAATTTGTTGGATAAAGGCGTTGCTGATGCCTTCTTACCTTTTGGTATTCGCGTCAACACCGTCGCCCCTGGGCCTATTGCCTCAGACCGCCTCGATCAGATGATGAAATCAACCGGGTCCATGTCGGATCGAAGCGCACAAACGTTTAACCGCCCGGGCACCCCTGAAGATGTTGCTGAGGCAACGCT
>JBAWWV010000335.1:0-4220 GCA_037146575.1 Alcaligenaceae bacterium
GGCCTCTGAGCGAAACGCCTCTGACATCGATGCACAACAACAAGAGATGCAGAACCGCTTGGCAGCAACCCAAGCCGAATTAGTTAAAGCTCAAAATGCCTTTAAAGAGCTCGGTACACTCGATCCTGCCGCGCGGGCGAGCGTCAAAGAGCATCTTGACGACTTAGCGCAGCAAAGCGATGCGTACGCCCAGATCATCGATAACCTCAAGAACTTACGCCGCTTAAGCAATAAGCTCGAAAAAGCCCGCAAGGATAAGCTCGCCTGGCAGCCCCCCTCTGGCTCAGCCCCTTGGCCACTTACAACTGCCGACGATTTGCAGTTTGAGATCATGCGGGGGCAGTCGCAGATTCAACACCTGACACAACGTCGCAGCATTATTGACGAGCAACTTTCTGAACTAAAAAAATCGCGCATCGCCGTCGAGGCTGAGTTACGCCAAAGCAGTCAAAAACCTCAAGGGATCGCTGCCGTTAGCACTCAGGCCAATAAACCACAAAGCGCCAGTGAGCGTCGCTTGACCCGCATCAACCTCGAGCTGATCAATTTTTCAATTGATAGCGATGCGCTCTTGATCGAGCAGACTACCGCCACACTTTTGCTGGCTTCGCTCAAGCAAACCTGGAGTTTCTACCAATATCGTTTTAGCTTTTCGACTGATGACTTCAAAAAAATACGTGCGGGCATCGAGAAGACAATCGAGCAGCTTCGCCTCCAAGAGCAACAAGCGAGCGGTCGCATTAACCGAACGCTCGAACAGGCCTCTTCGGCAAAAGCCCGACTCGATCAGCTTGATGGCACTCCCAACGTTGATGCCGACCTACTCGTTGCTGCGCGACGTAGCTGGCGCACCGCAGATGTGCTAGCCGAGGCCTCTGTCATTGAGCGCGAAAAACATCGGACACAGATTGATTTAAGCCTGCTGTCCTTACAGCTTTGGGAAATTCGTCAAAAGTTGTATTCGAATACCGACATCGTGAACGACCTGAGCGACATGATGCTTCAGCAACAAACCCTCACTAAGCAACTGGCTCAGGGATTGGCTTTTCTGACCCAAATCATCGCCGACAAATCGCAAGCAGCCTTCAGCCTCACAACACAAATCCAGCAGGCCACCGATCCAGCAGAAAAGGCCTTTTTGAACGGCTTGCTTGCGCCCATCGCACAGCAGATCGATGCGACGCGTAGCCTGTATGGCTTGATTGGGCGCGCTGATCAATATCTGCAGATAGTAGGCGCCGAGCTCGACTATGCCGACAAGAACAAGACCTTGCTTCAACGATTCAAGGCGGCACGCGCAGTGGTGGTAGAACTCGCCAAAGACGTCTGGCATTACGAGCTCTTTGTGGTTGATGATTCTGTTTTAGTCGATGGCCGTGAGATCAAAACTAAGCGTGGCGTCACGATCGGGAAAACAGCCGGCGCAATCATCATCTTGGTTTTGGGTTTTAGCCTGATCTCTGGGTTGATTCGTCGCACCCTGGCGCTCGCAGTCAATAAAGCCAACCTAGGGCTCACTAAGTCGGTTGTGTTGGGCCGTTGGCTCACACTCATAGCAGGCTTCACGTTGATTGTGACTGCTTTGAATCTTGTCGACATCCCTCTAAGTGCCTTTGCCTTTCTAGGTGGGGCGCTCGCGATTGGCGTAGGCTTTGGTACACAAAATGTTTTAAAAAATCTGATCAGCGGTGTGATGCTGTTAGTTGAAAAACCAATTCGCATTGGCGACCTGGTTGAAATCGATAGTGTGTTAGGGACAGTCACCTCGATTGGTTTGCGGTTTTCAACCGTTCACGGCCCGCAGGGCAATGACATCCTGATACCGAATAGTGTTTTAGTTGAACAAAAACTCATCAACTGGACCTACTCGACACCGAGTGCCCGCAAAGATGTGCGGGTCACGGTGGCCTATCGCTCAAATGTTGATCAGGTTCGCGAGATTCTTGCTGCGGTTAGCAAAGACGACACCAACGTACTGGGTACCCCTAGAGCGCTCATTACGTTAGAAGACTTTGGCGACAACGGACTAGTGTTTAACTTGCGCTTTTGGGTCTCTCTGACGTCTGGCGTGCCTGCCAATGAGATACAGAGCAACCTGCGACTCAAAATCCTTCAGGCGTTTGAGCAAGCAGGGATCGAATTGCCGTTTCCACAACGCACTTTGATGTTTGACCAACAGAGCCCGCTCGCTGTGCAGTTACATCCAGGGGCCACATCGAACAGCAACACGCCTTAGCCGAACGCGGCACCTCAAGTGTGTCGGGTTGTATGTACCAGTGTTACTGAACAGCCATCGGCGTGACTCGCGTCGGCCCTGCGCCGCTCACGACCTGCACTCGCTGATTTAATACCAAGGGCACATCGGCCTCTTGAGCAATCACGCGCGTCTCGCCATTATCTAATCGGACAGTAATTTCAAGCCCATCTTTTTTGCCAGCGCGGTCTTCTACCGCGTCACCGGCTAATGCACCCAAGATCGCACCACCCAAGACAGCTAGCGTGCGCCCCGTACCACCGCCAATCGTGCTGCCCACCACGCCACCTACTGCACCGCCAGCGACCACTCCGGCACCTGAAGTGCGATCATTTTGAATCGTGATTGGACGAACATTAACGATGGTGCCATTACGCACGACTTGATCACGTTGCGCTTGCCCGTAGGTATAAACGTTAGCCGAAGCACTTGGCTTGGCGCAGCCGGACACTAGTGCGACACTGGCGAGCAGTGCACCACCCAACGCCAAACGTACATTGTTTTTGGACAAAACGCATAAAAGTGAATTCATAACAACACCTCAAAAAATTTCAGTACCCTAGCCTGGCAAATGGCTACCGTAGTGAGCGTGCAACAGCGAATCAATTTCTGCCCGCGACGGCGCATGGTTTTGCGGCCCGCGTGATGCAATTTTAATCGAACCCATCACGTTGCCTAGCTTACAGGCTTCTATCCATGTCCAACCAAGCGTCAACGCATACAGTAAACCACCGCGATGCGCATCGCCACAACCTGTCGGATCAAGGACTTCTGCAGGAATCACTGGTGCAATGTGATGCTCTTGCCCTTCAGTGTAAAGGGTTGCGCCGGAAGCTCCTCGCGTCACCACCACTGCCTGCAAACCCTGCGCCAATTGCGCAACGGTTTTGCCAGTACGCTGCTCAACCACACTCGCTTCATAATCATTGACGGTGAGCGCCTGCGCGAGTGCCACCATTTCTAGAATGTCTTTGCCGTCGTATAACGGCATCGCCTGACCCAGATCAAAAATGAAAGGAGTTCCTTGGGCGTGCAGTCGCTTGGCATGCGCCATCATGCCTGCCTTAGAGTCAGGCGCAACAATGGCCCAGGCTGCGTGTTGCCCGGTCAAATCATTTTCAGCAGAACGATCCATCGCGCCTGGATGAAAGGCAGTGATTTGATTGTCGTCCAAATCCGTCGTGATAAAGCATTGCGCGGTTAAGGTATCAGGCAAGCTTTGAATCATGCTTGTATTAATGCCAAATTGCTCGAAGCGCTGCAGGTAGTCGGTTGCGTCTTCACCCACCGTTGCGACGGGTACTGGGTTGCCGCCAAGCAACTTCAGGTTGTAAGCAATGTTACCGGCGCAACCACCGAATTCGCGGCGCATTCTGGGCACCAAAAATGACACGCTCAACGCGTGAATGCGATCAGGCAGAATGTGATCTTTAAAACGTCCATCAAATACGGCGATCGTATCAAAGGCCACTGAACCACAAATTAATACGGGCTTGGTCATACCAGTCTCTTAAGGAAAAAATCGATTAAGTTGAACACCACTAATCTGTAAATTATTCACGCTGATCGGCACACTGAGATGCAGTTCTTGATTCGCACCAAACGGTTTACCAACCATGGTTCCGGGCAAATACAATTCAGGGGTAAGCACCTTTCTAATCACCACGGTGCCCGAAGCATCTTTGAGTTCAACGGCAATATTTGGCCACGGCTGAATTTTATCGTTGCGGTTACGCATTGAAAACTTAAGCGTCAGGTGACTGGACTGCCCCTCGGTTTGCCCAGCGGCAACTTGTTCAAGCGCATGGGATTCGACCGTAATCCGTTCAAGGTGTCGCACGAAAGAGACTTCGCATCTTAACTGAACACAAGCCGCGCGCGCCATTGGCAGCAGGCTCGGCATGCGGGTCACTAGCTCGTTGCGGTACACATACATTAACTGCAACAACAAGAGCGACCCAGCCAA
>JBAWWV010000336.1:0-4214 GCA_037146575.1 Alcaligenaceae bacterium
GGGGTGCTGGCCTCCATACCCGGTACTAAACCAAACCCAAAACTAAGATGTAGTAACAACCATTGCAAGCCGTCGAAGTTCCAGCCGATTGCAGGCGCGTAATTTAGGATTGTTGCGGCCCAAGGTGGCGGTATGGCTTTTAAGGCTGCAGCGTGCATCAACGACAGCGTTGGCAATGCTAAATAGCAAACAAGAAGCAACAGATAGTAAAGAGGCGCGATCCTAAAAATCCGAGCGATGTAAAACCGTAGCGTGGTCTTTAGATTGAATGAATGGTCTTGCAGGTCTGCTTTCCAGGTATGGATCATCAAAAAGCCAGACAAGATCATAAAAAAATCAACTGCAAGCGCATGTGCGGCCAGTACGTATTGATGAAAGCCAACTGCGTTGGCGAGGTGACCAAGGTACACCCAAACAGCCAACAAGCCGCGCACGCCATCAAAGGCATTCAGATGATGAGTGCTGGCGAGCGTGTTTTGCGTGGAGTTGGGAGTGGAAATAGTGCGTCCTTAAAGCATTAGAAAGCGCAAAGGACAATCAAAAACTTTGCGGTAATCGAAGAGGCAAGTCATTGATCGATAGCGACTCTGCAAAATCTGTATCTGACGTTACCAATAGCAGCCGTTTTCAACCATATTTTTGTTGGTTGGTACATCGCTTTCTAGCGGACGTGTCCAGTAGGCTGAACTATTGTAAAAATTTGCTTGCCGCCAGTCTTCGGTATATTCAGTTTCCCAACGCTTACCTCTAATCCCGAAGAGTAGTTGTGTTTGACCACCCAGATGCACGCATGGCACACCCATATCCTTAATAAATTTCAGCAGTAATAATGAGTAAGCGCCAGCACCGACCACTGCAAAATCAAACTGATGTTTAGCGATTTCAGCCTTGATTGCGGCCAAGCACTCAAAGAAGTCTTTGAAGGGGTGGGATTCCATCAGCCACGGGGGGTAAAACGACCGTACGCCGATGAATTTTTTGATTGAGGCGCCGGGCCAAAGTTTAGAAAAATGATGTACCTGCGCTTGGATGGTATCCATCATCGGATGTACGACCAATACCGTTTTATCACCCAACGCGTAGTGCCAGGCCTCTTTGCCTAAGTTAAAGGGCAAAAGGTCGTCAATTTCATTTGAGATAAGCCGAGCGGGGTTGTATTGTTTGAGCAAGAAGGTATCTTTGCCATGCCACCACTCAACGCAGGCATCAAGCGAGCGAATCGAATCGAGGTATTCAGCTGACCACCGATCAACGATTTGCTGATTAAGTGGAAATACCCCCGCGTTGATCCCCAGATTTTCGCCCCACACGACGCGTTTTTGCGCATGGCTATTTGACAGGCAATCGGTTTCGACTGCTCCAAGTTTGCCAAATGACATGGGCCGCTTTTGACCAATGCATTGTTTGATTAATTCATTAAAAAAATTAGAAGCCATCATGGTTTTTTAATTTGCGAATTGAGCAACTGTGCTGCACGCCGGCTGCGTTGTAGGGGGCGTTTGGGGACAGAGCTGATGTCGTAGCCGACAAAAGATAAAAGTAACTGTAGTCCTACCAAGAGGGGCATGGCCGCAAGCATCACGGTACCCGCTGGCGTGGCGATTTGCATTTGAGCTGAGGCGGCCCAGTGATAGCCGCCATAGCCAAGCCCAAAAAGTACCAACACTAACCCAGCAAGTAGCTCGAGTGACGCTAAGGACAGATCGCGTAGGTAGTAGTTATAAAAAATTCGTTTGAAAAAATTACGCGAATGTTTAACTAAAAACTCGCCAACGATGTTTGAAATCTTCAAGTGGCTAGTTTCGTCGCCGTATTGGGCGTCCATTGGTACATCGACCACGACTGCGCGCAGGGTATTCAAACGAAACAACATATCTGTTTCAAAAAAATAACGTTCACTGATTTTTTTGAAAGGTAGGTCTGCGCATACCGAGGCGTGAATGGCCGTGTAGCCGTTGGTCGGGTCAAAGATGTTCCAGTAGCCCGAGGATACCTTGGTCATGAGTGACAGGACGGCGTTGCCAAAAATGCGAACGCTTGGCATAGCTCGAATATTTTCGAGGTCGTAGAACCGATTGCCTTTTGTGTAATCTGCCTCGCCCAAGGTGATGGGTTCGACCAGTATCGGAATCAAAGCAGGGTTCATTTGGCCGTCGCCATCAAGCTTGACGATAATATCAGCGTGATCATCGATAGCGGCTTGATAGCCCGTCATCACCGCGCGCCCGACCCCGCCATTGTGGGCATGCCGCAACACCACCACGCGCGGGTCACGACAATGCGTTTCAACAAATGCGCCCGAATGTTCGGGGCAAGCGTCATCCACAACATAAATGCGCCAAACCTCGGCCGGAATCGCCTCGAGCACCTTGAGGATGTGCTTGGTGACCCGAAAAGACGGGATGACGACCGCGATGCGCCAAGTTACGTTGGATTCGACCAAGAGCTCACCTTAAGTTACTCAGCAATGGGCTTGAACCATTATCGACTGCGTTGGGCAACTCAAAACTTTGATTTGCCTTCAGACCTGATGTTTCTTATATTACGAGTGTATTTCATTAACCACTGCCTTGAATCGACCACAATTTTAGACGATTACCCATGCCAACTGACAACTGCCTGGTTTGTACAGCGCCAATGCGTGCGGGGCTCCAAGAGTGGCATTGGGGCTGTACCCGCTGTGGCTACGAAAAAACCAACTTACAGCCAACAATTAATGCTCAAGAATCCCAAGCAGCGATAGATGAGGCTGCGCGAGCTCAGGCTTTATCAAGTTTGCGGCTTGAAAACTTCAAAGAATTGTTGAGCGAAATCGAAGCGTGTCAGCCGCCAGGCCCGAAATTGCTGGATGTTGGCTGCGCACATGGGTGGTTTTTAGATTTGGCAAGCAAGACCTTTGATGTTTTGGGTGTTGAGCCTGATCAGCGTGTAGGGCTTGAGGCGGCTAAACCGGGGCGCCCGATTAGGCTGGGGTATTTTCCAGACGCTTTGCAGCCAGCCGAAAAATTTGACGTCATTGTGTTTAATGATGTGCTTGAGCACATACCCGATCTCGAAGCGGTCTTGGCTGAATGTCAGCATAGATTGAATGCGAAGGGGTTGCTCGTACTGAATCTGCCCAGCAGTCGGGGGGTGTTTTACAGATTAGCCAGGCTTTTGCATAGGTTGGGGCTACCGGGGCCGTTTGAAAGAATGTGGCAGGTGGGGTTGCCTTCACCACACGTTCATTACTTTCATTTAGAAAATCTTGCCACGCTATTAAAGAGAAAAGGCTTTTTGGTCAAAAAAACCGGGCGCCTGGCAAGCGTGCACCTAAAAGGTTTGTATACGCGTTTGGCATTTACAAATGATGGGCAGTCTCTTGTTAAGAAACTAGCGCTTTATATAGGTATTGTGTGCGCGCTGCCAGTGTTGCGTTTGCTGCCCGGCGACATTATGTATATGGTGGTTGAACCGACTCGTTCTAACGACAGCCAATAAATTTGCCTGACGGCTGCCGCCAAACCACCTACTTAGTGTTGGGCGGTACAAAACTCAGGCTAGTGATGACGCCGTTTTCACGGTTGATCTTGAAGAGCCCTGACACTTTATTCAGCGAAGCGGCGTCAAACAGCGCCCGCTCTTGATCCCAAAACTGCTGGTCGCCGTTAAATAACGCCAGGTAATCAAACCCCTTTAACAGCCCTTGCAGATGGGTCTGGCATGTCCACACGTCACCTTCAAAATATTTGGGGCCAATACTCCAGCACCAAGAGGTTGAGGTCGTAAACGGTAGCATCGCGTAATAAAACATGGTTCGCTCAAGGCCATTCGATTTTTGCGCAATGAAATAAATCTTGTCGCCCGTTTTTAAGTGCGGTTTGATTTGAGCAGCAAAGGCCTCAGTGCTTTGGCGTACGGCCAAAGTTTCGCCTTGAGACTCGATTTTGCGTATATCTTTAAAGTATGCGGCGGGGGCGTACAAAGCCAGTGCAAGGGCTAGCGCAAGCTGACCCAGCAGGGCAAGCGCACCACGCCAGGCCTCAAGCCGTGAAGCCATCAACGCATACACAATCAATAACCAAGCCAAAATATAGGTTGAGAGATAGCGTTCAAACGAGGCGAGGCGAATGCCCTCGTATTCGGTAAAAATCAGTAAATAACTGATGAGCAAGGCGAGGGTATAGCCAACTGCGCCACCAGTAATTAATAATAGGTTGCCGCCGATTTTGAGG
>JBAWWV010000337.1:0-4200 GCA_037146575.1 Alcaligenaceae bacterium
AACGAAAACCTCGCTCGTGTCCGCCGCCGTGCATTTGGGCTTCGATCCGAATACGCGGTTTACGACGCACATATAGCGCACCGATGCCCTTGGGCCCGTACGTTTTATGCGCACAAAACGACATCAAATCGACTTTCAGTGTTTGCAGATCGATGTTGACTTTGCCTGTTGCTTGCGCTGCATCAACGTGAAAAATAATATTCTTTTCGCGGCAGATTTCACCCAAGATTGCAATCGGTTGAATCACGCCAATTTCGTTATTGACGAACATCACAGATACTAGAACTGTATCTGGGCGGATTGCTGCTTTAAAGGCGTCAAGGTTAATCAGACCGTCTTCTTGCACATCAAGATAGGTCACTTCAAAACCTTGGCGCTCAAGTTCACGACAGGGATCTAGCACTGCTTTGTGTTCGGTTTTAATCGTGATGATATGTTTGCCACGCTCAGCATAAAAACCGGCAGCACCTTTAATCGCCAAGTTATTAGATTCGGTAGCGCCAGAAGTCCAGATAATTTCACGTGGATCTGCATTGACCAGCGAGGCAACCTGGCCACGAGCGCGCTCGACAGCTTCCTCGGCTTCCCATCCGTAGGCATGACTGCGCGAAGCTGGATTACCAGCGTGTTCGTAGAGCCATGGAATCATTTTGTCGACGACTTTAGGGTCGACCGGTGTCGTTGCAGAGTAATCAAGATAAATCGGTAATGAGGACATTGAGAGCTCCTAGGCGTTTACAACAGCTGACTGTTTAGCGGTTGTCGGTGTATTGACCATATTGACACGGACACCCGCGCCATTGGCTTGACTGGCTTCTTGAATTTGGCGCAGACGCTGCTGATCAACCAAATCTTGTAAAGCAACTGAGTCTAGAAAATCGACCATTTTACGATTGAGTGTTGACCACAGCTCGTGGGTCATACAGATGCCAGGCTTACCATCCGTGCCGGTCGTACAGTCTGTTTTGCCACCACAGCTCGTCGCATCAATGGGCTCATCGACCGCAAAAATGATGTCAGCCACCGTGATGGTACGCGCCAATCGTGCCAAGGTATAACCACCGCCCGGGCCCCGAACGCTTTCAACCAGCTCATGGCGACGAAGTTTGCCAAAGAGCTGCTCAAGATAAGAGAGAGAGATATTTTGCCGCTGACTGATCGCCGATAAGGTAACAGGCCCGCTTTGCTGACGCAGAGCTAGATCAATCATGGCCGTAACAGCAAAACGCCCTTTGGTGGTGAGTCGCATGACAGAATCCTTTTAACAAAGCAATTACACGGTGCAATCGCTTACCCGACTAAACAACTCAAGTATACACAATGCCCGAGTAATTTGCTAGGGTATAGCCCTAAAGACCCTATGGTTGTCAGCACAAAGCCTCAAAAAAAAACCGCGCTCAGCACGGTTTTTTACAAAGTGACTCAAACAGCCGACAGCGTTAGGCAGCTTGGTATTGGGTTGCGCGCTTGCGTACCAGTTCAAGCACACCTTGGCAAGAATCTTCAAGATAATCAAGGACCTTGCCAAAGCCTTCTGGGCCACCGTAGTAAGGATCTGGCACGGTTGCTTCTTCAAATTCGTTCGCAAAACGCATCAAGAGCATGAGTTTATGCTGATGTAACTTGGGGCACTGTTGCTGCAGGGCAGACAAGTTTTCCCAATCCATCGCTAAAATCAAGTCGTATTCGCGAAAATCTTCAGGCGTCACCTGGCGGGCCACGTGCTCAGCAATTTCGTAGCCACGTTTACGGGCAGCGGCCAGCGCACGCGCGTCAGCGCCTTCACCGAGGTGAAAGTTATGGGTGCCGGCAGAATCAATACCCACTACCTCAGCGAGGCCAGCTTCTTTGATCAGGTGGCGAAAAACGCCTTCAGCACTGGGGGAGCGGCAAATGTTACCCGTGCATACGAAAAGAACTTTTGTCATCATGGTGCATATTGTGCGGGAAAACCCCTAACATGTCTAGAGATTTTTTCTGCAAATTTAGGAAAAATCATACGAGGGAGAGAGAATTTAATCTTTATATATTTCAATAGCTTACGTTATCACTATTACAAATGAAATAGTCCATATAGTGAAAATTTGCTGGGTGCACATCAAAAACAATCAAAAAATTTCGCGGCACCTTTTTAAAAATGCACCGACTCAACGCCAGGTTAAGACTTTTACGCACCAGAAAGCAGCACTCGGTCTTTGAGCGCCTTTAAGGCATCTCGCGCTGCTGCTGCCTGCTCAAACTCAAGGTTACGGGCGTGATCAAGCATCAATTTTTCGAGGCGCTTAAATTCTTTCGCAAGCGCTTTTTCGTCGGTGAGCAAGGCATAAGAAGACAGATCTTCTGGTTGATCTCTGAACGCTGGGGCCACAATGCCATCGATCAGTTCGCGCACGGCCTTACGCACGCTGCGAGGTTCAATACCGTGTTCAAGATTAAAGGCGAGTTGTTTATTACGGCGCCTTTCAGTCTCGCCCATGGCGCGCTTCATTGAATCCGTGACGCGGTCAGCATACAAAATTGCACGACCATTTAAGTTACGTGCGGCGCGCCCTATTGTTTGAATCAGGCTGCGATCCGAACGCAAAAACCCTTCCTTATCGGCGTCAAGAATCGCCACCAACGACACCTCCGGGATATCCAGCCCCTCCCGCAACAAGTTAATGCCGACCAACACATCGAACACGCCAAGGCGCAGATCGCGAATAATTTCAACGCGCTCGACCGTATCAATATCTGAATGCAGATAGCGCACACGTTGACCACTTTCGGATAAGTAGTCGGTCAAGTCCTCAGCCATACGCTTGGTTAAGGTGGTCACCAGCACACGTTCTTGCACCGCTGTTCGCAATTTAATTTCGCCCAACAAGTCGTCGACTTGTGTGCGCGCTGGGCGCACTTCGACGATGGGATCCACCAAGCCTGTTGGGCGCACCACCTGCTCAACCACATGATCAGAATGGGCTTGCTCGTAGTTGCCCGGCGTTGCAGACACAAACACACATTGACGCATGCGCGTTTCAAACTCTTCCATTTTTAAGGGACGGTTATCGAGCGCAGAGGGCAGGCGAAAACCGTAGGTCACGAGCGTGTCTTTGCGAGCACGGTCACCACGGTACATGCCACCCAACTGACCAATCGTGACATGACTTTCGTCGATAAACATTAACGCGTCGCGCGGCAGGTAATCAATCATCGTGGGAGGCGGATCGCCGGGCGCGGCGCCCGATAAATGTCGCGAATAATTTTCAATGCCTTTACAAAAACCAAGCTCAGACAGCATTTCAAGATCAAAGCGAGTGCGCTGTTCGATACGCTGCGCTTCGATCAGATGGCCAGAATCCACAAATTGCTTCACGCGCTCGCGCAACTCTTGTTTGATCGTTTCAATCGCACGCAAGACCGTGTCGCGTGGGGTCACATAATGCGAACCGGGATACACGGTAAAGCGCGGCACCTTTTGACGCACCTTGCCCGTCAAGGGATCGAATAATTCTAGGCTTTCGACTTCGTCATCAAACAATGTTAAGCGCACAGCAAGCTCGGCGCTCTCGGCCGGAAAAATATCGATCGTTTCGCCGCGTGCTCGAAAAGTGCCACGCGTAAACTCAAGATCATTGCGCTCGTACTGCATCGCCACGAGACGCTCAAGAATTTCGCGCCTCGCAATGCGATCGCCCGCCCGTAAAATCAACACCATGGCATGGTAATCGGCGGGGTTACCGATACCGTAAATACAGGACACCGTGCCTACGATAATCGTATCGCGCCGCTCAAGTAAACTTTTTGTGGCCGACAAACGCATCTGTTCAATGTGCTCGTTGATCGATGAATCTTTTTCGATAAACAAATCACGGGTCGGCACGTACGCTTCGGGCTGGTAGTAGTCGTAGTACGACACAAAATACTCAACCGCGTTTTTCGGAAAAAACTCGCGCATCTCGGCATACAGCTGTGCCGCCAGCGTTTTGTTAGGGGCCAACACCAATGCAGGCCTACCCAGGCGCGCAATCATGTTCGCCATCGTGAACGTTTTACCCGAACCCGTCACACCCAAAAGTGTTTGCGACATCAAACCATCGCGTACACCCTGCTCAAGCAAATCAATCGCGCGCGGTTGATCGCCGCCCGGGGGATACGGTTGGTATAGGTGAAAAGGGCTATCGGGATAATCGATAAAACGCCCTTTTTCGTCACCGGTTG
>JBAWWV010000338.1:0-4189 GCA_037146575.1 Alcaligenaceae bacterium
AGCTAGCATCACACTGACTAGGGTACCAAACGTACGCCTAGCTGAAAATATTAGAACTAAAAAGCCACCGTCTAAAGCTCTCGAGATTGTTTTCATTTTTTTAGTTAGGTGAAAAATTAGCGTCTTTGATCAAAACAGCAAACCGTTCATTGAGTTTTTGCACATAGACTTTGGCCTCTTCTGGCGAACTCAGAATCGGATCAATTGCTAATTGAACCATTCGATCTTTCACACTTTTGTCTTTCACAACTTCTACAAAAGTCTGATTTAAGTTTTTAATGATCTGAGGTGGTGTTCCAGAAGGCACCGCAAATACATAAGAGCCAAGCATAGACAGATCCGGCAGATTCGCTGTTTCTGCAAACGACGGGACATCAGGAACTGACGGACTACGCTGCTTATCAAACAGTGCGATTGCACGAAGCTTGCCTGTACTGACCAACTCGGCAGTGCCACCTATTGGGTCAAACGTAGCACCTAACCTACCTCCCAACAAATCAGGCAAAACTTTAGGGATCCCTGTGTAGGGGACCACAATGAATTGCAATCCTGAAACTTTTTTCCAGTACTCAAGGACCAAATGTACTGAGCCCCCCGCGATATTGGTACTAAACGTGAACTCGCCTGGGTTGCGCTTGATGGTTTCGATCACATCCGCAAGGCTTCGCTCCGCTCGATCCGCACGCACCACAAGCCAGGTTGGACTCGTCCCCAAAATCATCACCGGGCTGAGGTCCCTCAGTGGATCGTAGCTCGGGTTCTTGAGTGTCAGCGGAACAATCGCCATGGTACTTTCTGCTGTCGTCAATAAAATCGTATTACCATCGGCGGGTGCTTTGACGACTTCAAACGCGCCAATGGTTGTGCCGCCTCCCGGCTTGTTTTCTACGACGACAGGCCGCCCCAGATGAGAGGCTAAACTCGCGCCAAAACTTCGCGCTAAGGCATCAGCCGATCCGCCTGCTGGATACGGCAGAATGAGCCTCACAGTCTGCGCCGAGGCGCTTTGTAACAGAGCCGATAAAGTCAATGCCCCATAAAAACAAGCTGTACCTACCCATTTAAACTGCATGAGCGTTCGCACCATTTGAACCTCCATTCATAAAGCTACCCACCCATCCCGCCAGCCGATGAGCCGTGTCACAACGGTCGTCGCTCAACGAGCAGCAGCCCGCCTGCACGGGTCGTAAAGTTTGTCTGTTAAGAGGCTCGATTGCAAACGCAATCGACTCATGTGAATTGACGGCTGGGTTCGCGACCGGATGGACGCCACCCTCAAATACAGTACCCCAAACCTTCAAATCTTTGAGGCCCATGACCCCTGATGTTTCGGGATCTTGTTCAAGCACGGTAAAGTCGGCTTTTTTACCCGCAACAATACTTCCAATTTCATGGTCCATGCCCAACGCATGGGCAGCATCAATGGTGATGCCGCGTAAAACCTGATGCAAAGACAAGCATTCAGTGGGTGCACCCACCTTACCCGATTGAGATTGTCTAGTCGCCGCACACCAAGCTAAGAATAGCGGCTCAGTCGGTGCCATCATAAAGTCCGAATGAAACGATACCGGCATCCCCGCGCGCGTCATTGACCCCAAACGAACCATTTGAGCGGCTCTCTCTGGGCCAAGACCAAATAATGAATACTTATCTGAGAGCGCATGAATATGGTACGGATTCACGCTGGCGATCACATTCATTGCTGCCATGCGCCTGACTTGCGCAGCCGAACAAAATCCAACGTGATGGACAGTAAAGCGATGATCATATTGAGGCTTGCGATTAAGCGCCTGAGACAGGCCGCTCAAGACGGCATCCATACCTTGATCACCATTCACATGAACATGAATTTGATAACCGGCATCCCAAAACACCTGAATACCCTTTGCGATCACCTCCGGCGACATCATCCACTGACCCTGACTACCATCTATATAACCTGGAGCATTCAAACGCATCATCAAATTGAAGAACCCCCCGTCCGCAAATAGCTTCGCTGCCCGTAACGTCTTCATTGAAGCTGTGTCACGACTGGGCAAGGTTTCTAGCAACTCAAGCACTTTTTCAAAACCTGGATCTTTAGAGGGGTTTGGCGTTTGTTCAGACAGCCGAAAACCTAGCGCACCGGCGTGCGCAACATTGAACACTCTGATGGGCTTGTTATGTTGTGCTACCACTTCGTCCCAAGCGTTCATCTCGTAGTCGATATTCAGTGAGCCGAAACCCATATCGCATATCGTTGTGATCCCGCCACGATGCATTAAATCGACTAGCGTCGTTAACCCAGCGTTAAACCATTCTTTGCGAAGAAAATACGGCAACAGCTTGAGTAAAATCGTTTTCGAACCAGTCTCAAAAAAGTGACCCTCGTCCCAATTGATCTGCGGATGCATCGCAGTTTCGCGCGTCAGACCTGCAAACTTCAAGGCCTGTGTGTTGGCAAAGATTTCGTGAAAGGATCTGTTCCACACGATCAGCGGTCGGTCAGGACAAATCTCATCGAGTTCGGCACGGCGAGGATTACGGCCATGCCACATTTGATGAAAACCCCACGAGGCAAGCAATTCGCGCTCGCCTGAATCGGCTGCAACAGCTTCGCGTAGCCTGTCGAACCATTGCTCCCGGTTGACCGCTGCAGGAATAACCTTGCCATCCGGCATCGTCCAACTTTCGGGGGCGATGATCATCGTCGGCAGTAAGAGCGCGCCCAACCACGGGTGAACGTGATTATCAATTAACCCAGGCAATAAAACCTTCTGCTCAAAGCGCTTATCAATATGCACTTCTCGGCCCTCGCACCAGGGTGTCATTGAGTCCAAGGTACCCACTGCAATGATCCGACCCTCAGAGACGGCCACTGCCGACGCCTTTGGCAATGAATCATCCATCGTGATGATTTTTTTTGCTAAAAAAATAGTAAGCGGGGCAAGAGGCTTGTCAGGCTTAGGGATGGCAGACATTCGACGCTCCGAGTTGCATTGATGAGTGATGTTATTTCTTAACGGTAATCTGAGGTATCCTAATATTGACATTATTTTGCCTAAAATAGACATTTCAGCAGCAGGACATCTATGCTCAACAATCCGATTGGTTTCTTTCTTGTACCCACCTTTCCGTTGATTGCCTTGGCCTCAGCGTTAGATCCCTTGCGTATCGCCAACCGGTATATCGCTCGAAAATACGAATGGCAAATCATTTCGACGGATGGAAAACCTGTTCCCGACGCGAACGGATCAAAGCTCGAAGTCGATTGCTCCATCGATGAGGTCGATCATCTCGGTACCCTATTTGTTTGCGCAGACCATTACGCTGAGCAGGCCGCCACAAAGCGCGTCATTGCCTGGCTAAAGCGGCTTGACCGCAGCGGCTCGATTCTTGGTGCAATTGACTCAGGTGCCTTCACGCTGGCCCGTGCGGGGCTGCTAGAAAAAACATGCATCACGCTGCACTGGGAGGTTATAGAAGCCTTTCGCGAACGATTTCCAAACATCTATGTAACCGAAACTCTGTTTGAAGCTGACAAAAATAGAATCACATGCGCGGGCGGTACAGCGGTCATCGACATGATGCTTCATACCATTGCGACCGATCATGGACCAGAAATCGCCAAGCGCGTGGCTCAACATTGCATGGTTGATCAAATTCGAAAATTTTCGGGGCTACAACAAGTCTCACTTGAGCATCGCACACCCTCACGACATCCCAAGCTCGCAAAAGCGTTACGCCTTGCACAAGAACACTTAGATAACAACAACCAAGTCAACACCTTCGAATTAGCCAAAATGGTTAACACATCAACTCGACACCTTGGAAGGCTCTTTGAACAAGAACTAGGCGATACACCAGCCCGTCATCTATTAAAGCTGCGCTTAGAACGAGCTAGGCAATTGCTGCGTCGCACTCATATTTCGCTGTTTGAAATTGCGATTGCGACAGGCTTCGTGTCGTCCTCGCATTTTTCACGTACCTACAAAGCCCATTATCTTGTTACACCTAGCCAAGAAAGAAGTAGCGTCGTTCCAGATAAAAGATTGATGATGGACGCATCTTTTGAAACATAACGCACCTCATTGAGCCCGCGAACTTCGCTTGAGAATCTTTGAACGTAAGCGCCTTGCTTCGCACTACTCAGGCTTAATCCCAGCATCCTTAGCCACCTTACCCCAGCGGGCTTGTTCTTTTTGGATGT
>JBAWWV010000339.1:0-4171 GCA_037146575.1 Alcaligenaceae bacterium
GCACAGCGGCTTCGACGGGAGTGCCCTCGCGCCCCGGCATGCGCCGCAGGGACTCGTTTGGGATATCAAGCTGCCGTTCAATATTTTTAGACAGGACCGCGCGCAGCCACTCGGGAGTCAAGTGTGTAGACGGCACAGCACCGAACTTTAGAGACGAAGGCACCCAAGGTTGGGTCTTCGGATCAAACGAGGGGCGGGTTGGGGCACGGCGAACGCGCGGGCTTTCAGGAGGTGTGGCAGACATAACAGCGAATCATTTCAAAGCAAAAGTTGACTCCTTTTTAACCGAATCTTGCCTAGCTTGTGGAATAATCACGCGTGTCCCTCAGCGATAACCTTTAAAAGCCCTATATGAACAGCTTATTGATTCAAGGCGGCAACGTTCTTGACGTAGTGAATTTAACCTTGGCCCCCGCCGACGTGCTGGTGCAAGACGGCCAAATCACTCAAATCGGCCCTAAACTGACAGCCCCTGTTGGCGCACAAATCATTGATGCCAAAGGTAAAACAGTGATGCCGGGCATGATTGACTGCCACACACACATCGTGGCCTCGCAATTAAACCTGGGCTTGAATGCCAACCTACCTAACGCCTTGGCAACGCTGCGGGCAGTGCCCATTCTGGCTGGCATCCTAATGCGCGGCTTTACTACGGTGCGCGACGCAGGCGGAGCTGACTGGGCTCTTTCCGAGGCAACTCGCACCGACATCGTTGACGGACCTCGTATTTTTTTGGCTGGTCGTGCTCTTTCACAAACGGGCGGACACGGCGACTTCAGGGCGCGCAACGATATTCTTGATCCTTGTGCGTGCATGCAAAAAGTCGGCAATATCGGCCGCGTGGTGGACGGTGTCGATAACATTCGCTTAGCGGTTCGCGAAGAAATTCAAAAAGGTGCATCGCAGATCAAAATCATGGCCTCAGGCGGTGTCGCGTCACCCAATGATCCGATCCATTTCTTAGGCTACTCAGAGGCCGAAATTCGAGCCGCAGTTGAAGAGGCTTCAAATGCAGGCACCTATGTGATGGCGCATGCCTACACGCCCCGTGCCATCAGCCGAGCTGTACAGTTCGGCGTTCGCACCATCGAACACGGTAACTTGGTAGATACTGCGACGGCTCAAATCATGCGCGAACACCACGCCTTTATGGTGCCAACTCTGATTACCTACGAAACGTTAGCAAACGAAGGTCCGGCGCTTGGATTTCCCGCTGAGTCGGTTGCCAAAATTGAAGCCGTGCGCGGCGACGGCAAAAAGGCAATCGAGATCTTGGCAAAAGCTGGCGTCAAGATGGGCTTGGGTACAGACTTGCTTGGCGCATTACATCGCCACCAGTCTGAAGAGCTTAAGTTGCGCGCGGATATTTTAGGCAACGGCATGACGATTCAGCAGGCGACGTTAGTCGGCGCTGAAATCATCAGAATGACGGACAAACTGGGCGTGGTCAAAGTCGGCGCGATTGCTGACTTGTTGGTGGTGGATGGTAATCCGCTCACTGATATCAGCTGCCTGCTGGGCCAAGGCGATCACATTGAAGTCATCATCAAAGATGGCAAAACCTATAAAACGTCACTTTAATTTTTCGGAGACCCCAGCATGAATCGTAGAAACCTACTGAAACTGTCCGCCACGAGCGCAGCGTTACAGATGTTGCCAGGCTTGGCCCTGGCTCAGACTGGCGGCGTGTTCAAGGTTGGCACATTATGCCCTGTCACGGGTGCAGGCAGCCCCTATGGCGCTGGGATGCAACAAGCGATTCGCATGGCAGTTGATGAAATTAATGCGGCGGGCGGTGCAGGTGGTTTCAAAATCGAATTATTTACTGAAGACAGCCAAACTAAGCCCGATGCTGCTGTGTTGGCTGCTAAAAAACTGATTGAAATTAATAAGGTTCAGGCCATTTTAGGTACCTGGGCCTCAGGGGTCACGCTTGCCGTCATGCCCTTAACAGACGCCGCCAACATTATTCAAATGAACACCTCGGGCGCGCCCGCGATCTCAAATCTCGATACCAAAGACTTGGTCTGGCGCTATCAGGCAACCAACGATCGTTTCGGTCAGGCCTTTGCCGAGATCTGCAAAAAAAACGGCTACAAGCGCCCTGCCACGATGGCCTTTAACAACGCCTCAGGTCTTGGCAATACTCAAGGCTTCACCAAGGCCTGGGAGGCGGCTGGTGGCAAAGTGGTCGCCCATGTGACGTACGAACCCAATCGTCCAAGTTATCGTAGCGAACTGCAAAAAATTCTAGACGCTAAACCTGATGTCATCGTCACGGGCTCTTATCTGCCAGACTCAACGATTATTTTGCGTGAGTGGTTTCAGTCTGGCGTTCCGGTCAAGTGGATTATGCCCGGCTGGGCTGCAAACCCTGACCTGGTCAAGGCCTTAGGCAACGAAGTGTGTGAAGGCCTCATCTCTGTGGATAGCGTCTCAAATGAAAAGAGCGCGTCTTACGCCCACTTCGATGCGCTGTACAAAAAAGCCACGGGCAAGCCAGGCTCGACCAACGTGTACGCCGCGATGACCTACGACATGGCAATTGTGATGGCGCTTGCCATGGAGGCCGCAGGCCCCGGCGCAACAGTTGCGCGAATCAATGCAAAAATCCGCGAAGTCGGCAACCCAGGTGGAACAGCTGTATTTACCTTTGCTGAAGGCAAAGCACTGTTAGCCAAAAAAGAAAAAATCAATTATGAGGGTGCCTCGAGCAAACTCGACTTTGATCAGTACGGTGATGTCACGCCTGACTTTGGCGTTTATGTCATTGAAAAGGGCGAATTCGTGCGTCGGGACGTCGTGTCGATTTGATTCAATTTTTAAATCTGCTGATTAACGGTGTCATTGAAGGACTAGTCGTCGCTTTGCCCGCCCTGGCCATGACCTTGGTCATGGGCGTCAATCGGTTTCCAAACGCGGCAACTGGCGATCTTATGACAACGGGTGCCTACACCGCAGTGATCATCCAGACGCTCGGGGTCTCGTCCTTGCTTGGCGCAACCGTAGTGGCGGCGTTAGGCACGGCGGTCATCTCTGTGATTTCGTACGAGTTGATCTTTAAAAAACTCGCTCGACAGCCGATGATTGCCTCGCTGTTAGCTGCGATTGGGCTTGGGTTTTTATTACGAAGCGTCATCTCATTTTTTGCAGGTCACGATCAACGCACTTTCAAAGTGCCACTTGTTCGCGCCTGGAATTTCGATGGGATTCGTATCCTGCCCTCCGATCTCAATATTACGGCAGCAGCCCTAGTGTGTTTGTTGCTCGTCTTTTTGCTTCTGTATAGAACCAGTTTTGGTCGGCAACTGCGCGCCGTCTCTGACAACCCAGATTTAGCGCGAGCAAGCGGCATCCGCGCCCGTAGTTTGATGATAGGTTTATGGCTGCTGGTCGGTATCATTTCAGCGATTGGCGGCGTGCTGCTTGGGATGAAAGCGGTCGTAATGCCTGAACTGGGTTGGGATCACTTGATTCCGGCCTTCGCGGCGATGGTGCTCGGTGGTATTGGTAGCCCGGTTGGTGCCGTACTTGGCGCACTGATCATGTGTGTGGCGCAAGAGCTATCCGTTCCCTTGCTTGGCCCGTCGTACAAATTAGTCTTGTCGTTTGGCGTACTCGCACTTGTGCTCTTAGTCCGCCCTTCGGGCTTGATGGGTCGAAACGAGTTGGTTAGGTAAGACGATGATAACTGTGCAGCGCTTGATCAACCGCGATACCGCATGATCGCTTACTTCGTCGCGATTGGCATCGTCTCGCTCATCTATGCCTTACTGGCCTTGGGGCTGAACCTGCAGTTTGGTTTAACGCGCCTTGTCAATTTTGGCATTGTGGCGTTTTTTGCAATTGGTGCGTACACCTCTGCTCTGTTGGCACTTGCGGGTGTTCCGCTCGTCATCTCTTTTGTTTGCGCCACGCTGCTTGCAGGCTTAGCCGCCTTACCCATTGGCTTGCTGTCTTTGCGATTACGCGAAGACTACCTCGCAATTGTCACGCTCGGTTTTTCAGAAGCGGTCCGCATCACGATTCAACAAGAAGAATGGCTCACCAAGGGGGTTCAAGGCCTGCCCGGCATACCCAAAGTTTTTGCCTCACTAGGGGCAAGCCAGTCTGATAACGCCCTCTTCGTCTTGTTACTCGCCTTGACCGCCTTAGTGGCCTGGGGCACGGT
>JBAWWV010000340.1:0-4136 GCA_037146575.1 Alcaligenaceae bacterium
GGGTAAGGTCAGCCGCCAGTTTGCGACATGAACCGAATGATCTTGGTGGGCGCTTCAAGAAACTCGTGGCGCTCGGGCTTGAGTTCGATCGCTTCACGCAAAGCTTGCTCAAGTCCTTCGTCGTCAATGCCGCCGCGTAATAGGGGGCGAATCTCGAGTTTTTCTTCTTGGCCGAGACACAAGTAGAGCGTGCCGTCGACTGAGAGTCGCACGCGATTACAGGTGGCACAGAAGTGCTGGCTGATAGGGGTAATTAAACCGATCTGACCACGACCATCTTTGGTGCGCCAGTAGCGTGCGGGCCCACCGCCCATTTCTTTGATCTCGGGGATCAGATCAAAGCGCTCGCGCAGACGATCAAGAATTGGTCCTAAGGGGGCATAGCTTGATTTCAAGCCAGTGCTGCCCATTGGCATGGTTTCGATCAAGCGCAAAATAAAGCCGCGATTGATACAGAACTCGGTCATGGCTTCGACTTCGTGTTCGTTGACGCCTGGCATCACGACCATGTTCAGTTTGATCGGCGAAAATCCGGCAGCCTCAGCAGCGGCCAGGCCTTCCATGACGTCGTCAATCGAATCGCGACCCGTGATCTGAGTGACGCATTCGCGCGTGAGGCTATCCAGGCTGATATTCAAACGCGACACGCCTGCTGCACGCAAGGCCTCGGCGTGTTTAGGTAATTGAGTGCCGTTGGTGGACAGCGACAAATCACGAATGCCGGGCAGGGCGCTTAGGCGCGCAGCCAGTTGTGGCAGATTACGACGTAGTAGCGGTTCGCCGCCGGTGAGCCGCACCCGCGAGGTGCCCAAGCGGGCAAAGGCACCAACCACGCGTTCGATTTCGTCAAAGGTGAGCCAGTTTTTTGGCTCTTGATAGCCCTTGAAGCTTTTGGGCAGGCAATATGTGCACTTCATGTCGCAACGATCAGTCACAGACAGGCGCAGGTATTCAATGCTTCTTCCAAAGCGATCGATTAAAGGTGCCGAGGTCTGTGTCATAGTGTGAAAGCGTATCAGTAGATCGTGCAGATATGTCCGTAGAATTACTGTACTCTTAATTTAGGCTTTGGTGCTTGGCGACCCTGAGGGTTATCGGGTTATCTGGCAGCCTGCCGAGGGAGAGAGGCTCAGAACGGTTTGACTTTGAGGCAGCGGTAGTGCAAAAGTCGATAGTGGTTTTTAAGAGATTAAAATGTTTAAGTCATTGATTATATTTGTATTTATTGTCTTTTCCTCACTAAAAGCTCATGCTGATGAGGCTCGCTTGGCCGTTGCCAGCAATTTTGTCAATACCGCACAAGTACTAGTGCTTAAATTTTCAGAAAACACGCCGCACAAAGTCTCGGTCAGTGCAGCCTCGACCGGTAAGCTCTATGCCCAGATCCGTCAGGCGGCACCCTTTGATGTGTTCTTGTCGGCTGATCGTCAGACTCCCGAGCGTCTGGTCAGCGAAGCTTTAGCAGTCAAAGAATCCTTGTTTGACTACGCCCGTGGCCGTCTGGTGTTTGTGAGTCAAGCCCCGGGTGGGGGCTTACCGGCCGAACAGCTGTTGCGTGATGGGCAGTTTAAAAAACTGGCAATCGCAAACCCCGAGTTGGCGCCCTATGGGTTGGCCGCCAAACAAACGCTCGAAGCGCTTGGTTTATTACCCAAGGTGCAAGCGCGTTTGGTGATGGGGGAAAACATCGGCCAAGCTGCGCAATTTGTCTTTAGCGGCAACGCCGATGCGGGGCTGTTGCCACGCGCCTATGTGCTTGAAACACCCGAGCAAAAAAAACTTTACCAAAATAGTTGGTTGGTGCCCGAATCGTTGCACCAGCCAATTATTCAAACTGCGGTGTTATTGACGCGTGGTCAACACAACCGGGCGGCGCTGGCGTTTATGCAGTATTTGCAACAGCCTGCAGCACAAGGCATTATTGCAAGCCATGGCTACAACTAATTTTAGCGACGCGCCGCGATGACGGCGATTTTGGCTGCCCTGTGGGTGACCCTTAAGCTTGCAACCTTCACGACGGTGATTTTGTTGCTACTGGGTACGCCAGTTGCCTGGTGGCTGGCGCGCACGCGTTCGCGCTTGAAAGCGCCGTTGTCTGCAATCGTGACGTTGCCGATGGTGTTGCCTCCAACCGTGCTGGGTTTTTATTTATTGGTCATGTTGGGGCCGAACGGGCCGCTTGGTCAGCTCACGCACGCCATCGGTTGGGGCTCGCTGGCGTTTACGTTTTGGGGCTTATTGTTGGCGTCGGTGCTGTATTCATTGCCGTTTGTGGTGCAACCTTTGCAGGCTGGCTTTGCAAGTTTAGATACGTCGATCTTGGATGTGGCCGCAACGCTACGCGCCTCGCCCTTTGATCGGTTCAAAACAGTTGTGATCCCGCTGTGTCGCCCAGCGTTTATCACTGCGACCGTGATGGGGTTTGCGCACACGGTGGGCGAGTTTGGTGTGATCTTGATGGTGGGCGGCAATATCGAAGGCGAAACGCGTGTGCTGTCGGTGCTGCTCTACGATCGTGTCGAAGCAATGGCCTACGAGCAAGCGCACTGGTTAGCTGGCGGGTTATTGATCTTTTCGTTTGTCGTACTGTGCTTGATGCAGTGGTTTGGTCAGCGTCTGTCGCAGCAGAGGGGTGACGCGCGATGAGTGAACAGCACGGTATCGATTTGAAACTGAAGCTCACTCGCGCTGGCGAGGCGGCCTTTGAGTTATCAGTTGATTTGACACTACCATCGTCAGGCACGACAGTTATTTTTGGCCCGTCTGGCGGCGGCAAAACCACCATCCTGCGTGCCATCGCCGGGCTCGAGCCCGCTGTCAAGGGCCATATCCGCATCAAACAACAAACCTGGCAAGGGCCTGGGGTTTTTGTACCTGCGCATCAACGGCGTGTTGGTTTTGTGTTTCAGCACTCGGCATTGTTGCCGCACTTGTCCGTCGAGCAAAATCTGCGCTATGGCTGGCAACGGGTCGACGGCACAGCGGCTGAATATGCGCAGTGTGTTGAGCAACTTGACTTAGCGCCCTTGTTACAACGGGCAATCGGTCAGTTATCGGGTGGCGAGCGCCAACGCGTCGCGCTTGGTCGTGCGTTGCTCACTCGCCCTGACATTCTTTTGCTGGACGAACCCTTGGCCGCGCTCGATGCTGCACGCCGTTCAGAGATTCTGGGGTACCTCGAGCGACTCAAGCAAACCACGACCATCCCACTTCTATACGTCACCCATGCCGTCGATGAGATGTCGCGGCTGGCAGATTATTTAGTCTTGATGAAAGGTGGACGGGTGCGTCAGGCGGGCCCGGCACTTGAGGTGATGAATCATCCTGATGCGCCGCTCGCGCTGCGCGACGATGCCGGCGTAGTGGTACAGGCGACAGTGCAGCAGCGCGATCCGCACGGCTTACTCACGCTGCAAAGCCCGATGGGAACGCTGTATGCACACGGCCCCGCGCATGACCCCGGTGATCGCTTGCGTGTACGCATCCATGCTCGCGATGTCAGCCTGGCGCTCAGCCATCACACTGACAGCAGCATGTTGAATATTTTGCCCGTCACCGTGCTTGCGCTAAGAGACGGCGCAGGTGGCCAGGCCTTGATCGAGTTATCTGTAGGTGATCAGCACGACCAACGCTTGCTGGCAAAGATTTCATACGTGTCGGTGGCCCGCTTGAATATTGCACCAGGCCTTGCGCTCTGGGCGCAGATTAAGGCGGTAGCGTTGTTGGTTTGACCGCCTTACTTATTGTGCATACAGTAAGTCACATGGGGGTCGATGGCGCGCTGCGCCAGTATATTCTTGAGCATCCCTTCAGCGAGACTTAGCGACCAGTGTCTTCTTTGCAGTGAGTGTTGCCTGCGCGGCAGCACGAACGTGCTCTGCTGCTAAGTTTGCGGCTTGTTCTTCGTTGCCTTGAATGACCGCAGCTAAAATTTGCGAGTGCTCTTTCCAGTCTTCGCTTGCACGTCGTTGCGTGGTCAACGCAAATACCAAACTGGTGCGCTCGCGCAGCGTGCGCATGATGTCCCACACTTGAGCCCATCGCGTACTACGACTACTTGTTTTGCGGTCGCAAGCGCGCGCTATGTGATTGCGTTGCTGGTTAAGTCTCTAAGGGTAAGGATCGTCGACGAGACT
>JBAWWV010000341.1:0-4098 GCA_037146575.1 Alcaligenaceae bacterium
TAAACCGCAAGCGAGAGCAACGAGAGCGACGTTGGACATGACAACTCCTTGTTAGTATCTAAGAATCAAAAAATGAATAAAAACGAAAAAACCCAATAAACCTTGTTTGCGCTATTCACCTTTTAAGGGGTAACAGCGCCCTTCAATTAATGCCCTTCGTGAGCCTGACCGATGTACACCAGCGTCAGCATCATGAAAATAAAGCCCTGCAACAAAACAATCAGAATGTGAAACAGCGCCCAGACTGAACCGGCCAAAATGTGACCGATTCCGAGGCTAACGCTCATCACGTTAAATCCGGTCCAGGCGCCGCCTAGCAACGCAATCAACATAAACACAAGTTCGCCGGCAAACATGTTACCGAACAACCGCATGCCTAGCGATACGGACTTTGCAGCGTACTCAATGACGTTCAGCAACAAATTAGCAGGAGCCAAAAGCACTGCAGTCAGGCCATGACCATGAAATGGCGCCGTAAAGAGCTCTTTAACAAAACCGCCAGGATGCTTAATTTTGATACCGTAATAGAGCATCAGCAACAATACGCCAAGCGCCATGCCCATTGGAGCATTTAAGTCGGCGGTCGGAAGAATGCGGTGGTAGTGCAACGGATCACCGACCTTGTCCCCAAACCCAAACAAGTGAAAAATCTTGTGGGGCAAATCAACGGGCACCAAATCCAGCGTATTCATCAGGATAATCCAGACAAACACGGTGAGCGCCAAAGGAGATACAAATTTACGGGTCGCTTCACTAGGAACGATACTGCGCGCTTGCTGATCAACCATGTCGATCAGCATTTCGACTGCGCTTTGAAGGCGGCTAGGAACGCCAGAAGTGGCGCGACGGGCGGCAAGCCACATCACAAACAAAGCGATAAACCCCATCAAGCCCGACCAAAAAATGGTGTCGTAATTGATGACGTTAAAGTCAGCGATCAAGCCCTGCTTTTCACCCAGATTGTTGTAATGCACCAAATGATGCTGAATATATTCAGCTTGGGGCGATACGCCACTTTCAGCAGCCATAGTGATCTCTACTTTGAGTCTTGACCAAACGCAACGCGTAAACGCTGCAATGCTTATTTATAAGAGGCCCGCCACAACAGCCAGCCCACACAATTCATTTAGCCCGAGAGCCTTTAAAAACTATCAATACCACGTAACCTTTTAGCGTCGCCACCAAGCCGGCCAATACCGCCAACCACTGCACTTGATCACCACCCACTTTTGCAATCAACCACAACAGGGCAATTGCAACACCAACTTTTAAAAACTCGCCTATAAAAAACAGTTCGGGGCTAGCCCCGCCCGGACGATAAGTTGATGCCCACAACCTTAAGGCAAACACCGCATTCGGTAGCAGGTAGGCTGCAGACCCCGCCAATGAAGACGCTGCTGCCAACCACCCTGCCACAGCCCAACAAAACGCTGCAACCAATAATCCCAAACTCAATTGAGCCACGACTACCTCAAGCAGGTCGCGCCTAGCGCGAATATCAATCTGCCGCCGCTCTACTTCTGTCAGGACAATTGTTTTGTCTGTGGATTCGGGTTCGTACACTTTTCTCTCACAGCAAAGCCACGGTATTGTATCGGCTTTTACGCCCCCGTGCAAACCCTTAACCGCCTCCCTTCCCACCGAAAGGCTTGGTCAAAGGGCCTGCTCAGCCTCAACCCGCGCGAGCTATCGGTGCTTAAAGTTTGGCTTCCGTTTTTCAACAAAGGCTGCCATACCTTCTTTTTGATCTTCGGTCGCAAAACAGGCATGAAACTGCCTGCGTTCAAACAAAACGCCTTCGTGTAACGAAGACTCAAATGCACGATTAACCGACTCTTTCGCCATAATGACCATCGGCAAAGACATGCCGCAGATCACGGTTGCAGCCTCAATCGCTTCGTCGAGCAGGCTAGCGGCGGCAACCACACGAGAGACTAGACCCGCACGCTCGGCCTCAGTGGCGTCCATCATGCGAGCGGTCAAGACCATATCCATGGCCTTTGATTTACCGACCGCCCGCGGCAAGCGCTGAGTGCCGCCCGAGCCGGGAATCGCTCCAATCTTGATTTCGGGTTGACCGAATTTAGCGGTATCCGCCGCGATGATGAAGTCGCACATCATTGCCAACTCACAACCACCGCCCAAGGCGTAACCCGCAACCGCTGCGATAACTGGCTTGCGAACACGGCGGATGGTCTCCCAGTTGCGGGTGATGTAATCCGTACGATAAACATCCATGTACGACCAATCTTTCATGGCGGCGATATCAGCCCCAGCCGCAAACGCCTTTTCGCTGCCTGTAATCACAATACAACCAACTTCATCGTTTGCGTCAAAGGCGAGCAAAGCCGCACCCAGTTCATTCATCAGCGCGTCGTTCAACGCATTCAATGCCTTCGGACGATTCAGTGTCAACAAGCCTACCCGGCCGCGAGTTTCAATCAGTACTAACGCTTCGCTCATGAGGGGATCCTAGAAAATGTGAAATAAGATAGCGGTATGAACAGCAAACCCATACTTTACAGTTTAGAGCCTTTTGATTTGGCGGGGCACCGCTTTCGTGTGACCGTCACGATTCCAAAGCCAAATCCGCAAGGTCAGATCGTGTCGCTACCGGCATGGATTCCCGGCAGTTACCTGATCCGAGATTTTTCACGCCACATCGAGACGATCGCTGCCCGCTCGGGCAAGCGTCGCCTAAGTCTGGTCAAAATTGACAACCATAGCTGGCGCCTTGAGCCTTGCTCCGGGCCGCTTCAAATCACGACCACAGTCTACGCGTGGGATCTTTCGGTGCGGGGCGCACACCTCGATGAAACACACGGCTTTTTTAACGGCACAAGCGTCTTCTTACGGCCACACGGGCTAGAAGAACACCCTTGCCAAGTCGCCCTCATTGCACCCGCCTTGGCAAATTGGCACGTCTTCACAAGTCTGCCTCAGGCCACCCAACTGACATCGGGTCGCAAAATTGCCAAAGGCTATACCAACGGCTTTGGCATCTATGAAGCACGCAATTACGACGATCTGATTGATCATCCCGTCGAAATGGGTCGCCCCCAAGTGGTTCGGTTTGACGCGTGCGGCGCACCCCATGAAATGGTGTTCACTGGAGTTATCCCGAATCTAGACCTCAAACGTATTGCACGCGATGTCAAAGCAATTTGCGAGACACAGATTCGTTTTTTTGAGCCCAATAGTTCGCAGGTGCCATTTTTAGACACCGCGTTCAAGTACGTTTTTATGACAATGGTCACAGGCGACGCTTACGGTGGCCTCGAGCACCGGGCCTCAACCGCCTTAATGGCTGCGCGCAAAGATCTGCCCACGCTTGGGCAAAAAAAGGCCCCTGAGGGTTACCAAAGCTTTCTAGGCTTGGTGAGTCACGAATATTTTCACACCTGGAACGTCAAACGCATCAAACCAGCGGCCTTTGCGCCCTACGACCTAACAAAAGAAAGCCATACGCGCCTGTTGTGGATTTTTGAAGGATTCACGTCTTACTACGACGACTTGATGCTCTTGCGCAGCGGCGTGATCAACGAAACTGACTATTTGCAAACGCTCTCCAAGCAAATCAGCGGCGTACACGCCACGCCTGGTCGTCACAAACAAACAGTGGCTGAGAGTTCGTTTGACGCGTGGTCGCGTTACTACAAGCAAGACGAAAACTCGCCAAATGCTTTAGTCAGTTATTACACCAAGGGCTCACTCATTGCGTTGGGCTTGGATCTAACGATTCGTAGTGCCACCAACCAAGCATTTAGCTTAGATCATGTGATGCGAAGGCTGTGGGAGCAATATGGGAGAGATTTTTATCACGGAGCCGCTCGGGGCTTAAAAGAGAAGGCCTTCGTTCGCTTAGTTTTTGACTGCACTGGCGTCGACGTCTCAGAGCAGATTGCAAGGTGGGCTTATGGTCACGAAGATGTTCCCTTGCGCGCGCTGTTTGCCCAGCACCGCATTGCTATGCAATGGAACACTACAAATAGCTTGCCAACACTAGACGTTCGCACGCGTAAACAAGGCGATCATCTTGTACTAACTACGGTCTTTGAGCACGGTGCTGCCCACCAAGGCGGGCTCTCGGCACACGAC
>JBAWWV010000342.1:0-4084 GCA_037146575.1 Alcaligenaceae bacterium
ACCTATGTGCCGGTGTGCTGACCTGGACGTTTTTTAATGAAGCTGTCACGCGCGGGCAAAACGTTTTTATTGACAACGCCAACCTACTTAAAAAGATTAATTTTCCGCGAATGTGTTTGCCCGTCATTGCGCTGGCAAATGCCTCGGTCAATTTTGCGATTATTTTTTCGCTGTTTACGATCTTTCTATTGGCAACGGGTGCGTTTCCGGGCGTAGTGTTCGTCGCCCTGATCCCCGTGTTACTGATTCAAATTTTATTATCAATAGGCTTGGGTCTAACGCTCGGTGTGCTCAATGTTTTTTTTCGTGACGTCGGGCAAATGGCTGGCGTCGTGTTGCAGTTTTGGTTTTGGGCGACCCCTGTGGTGTACCCCATCAATATTTTGCCGCCCTTCTTTCAGCAATTGATTCGCTACAACCCCATGACAAACTTGATGGGGGCGTATCAGCAAATTTTGGTGAATGGTCAGTGGCCTGACTGGCGTTCGTTGTGGCCGGTGACCTTGCTTGCCGTGCTGTTGTGCGTGTGGGGCGCTCGCTTATTTCGTAAGCACGCCGGCGAAATCGTGGACGAGCTCTAATGGGCACGATTAGCGTTCGCGTTTTAGGCAAAGCCTACAAACAATATCCTACCCGCGGCGCACGCTTGGCCGAGTGGCTGATCCCGTTTAGCCCGCCGCGCCATACGCAAAAGTGGGTCTTGCAAGGCCTTAGTTTTGAAGTCAAGCCGGGCGAAGCCATTGGCATCATCGGCATGAACGGTGCGGGCAAAAGCACGCTGCTTAAAATGATTACTGGCACCACTGAGCCCACAACGGGTTCGGTCAACGTCACAGGCCGTATCGCCGCCTTGCTTGAATTGGGCATGGGGTTTCATCCCGATTTCACCGGTCGCCAAAATGCCATCATGGCAGGGCAATTGTTGGGTTTAACTGCCGACGATATGCGCAGCTTGATGCCAGAGATCGAAGCCTTTGCCGAAATTGGTACCTACATCGATCAACCGGTGCGCGTGTATTCAAGCGGTATGCAAATGCGTTTGGCCTTTAGCGTGGCCACGGCACGGCGCCCCGACATTTTGATTGTGGATGAGGCCTTATCAGTTGGCGACAATTATTTTCAGCATAAAAGTTTTGATCGCATTCGTGCCTACAACAAGCTTGGTACAACGCTGTTGATCGTGTCGCATGACAAGGGCGCGGTGCAAGGCATTTGTGACCGAGCGATCTTGCTGAACGGCGGCACCATTGCCATGCAAGGGAGCCCCGAAACCGTCATGGATTACTACAACGCCATGATCGCCGAGCGTGATCCTGACAAGGTGCAACAAGTGGTCGGCGCCGACGGTAACGTGCAGACCATCTCGGGTACGGGTGAAGCGCGTGTAATCAAAGCGACCTTATGTGACGAAGACGGCAACCCAGTTGAAGTGGTGAAGGTTGGCCAAGCTTTACAAGTGCAGGTTGAGCTTGAGGCGTTTGCCGCTTTGCCCGAACTAGTGTTTGGCTATCAGATTAAAGATAGGCTGGGTCAACCCGTGTTTGGTACCAATACCTTTCATACCAAACAAGTGTTGAAAGACCTGCGTCAAGGTGAGCGTATCCAGTACACCTTGCGGTTTCCGGCTAATTTTGGCGAAGGGTCGTATTCAATGTCGTTTGCTTTGCACGATGCTGAAAACCATCTAGAAAAAAATTATGAGTGGCGTGATCGCGCGATTGTCTTTACGGTTGTCAATCTTGGCAAAGACTATTTTGTAGGATTGGCGTGGTTGCCCTCAAGTATCGAGGCGAAGCGTGACTGACGACTTCAACCGGGCCCTGCAACATAAAATTCGCGGGTCGCGGGCGGCAGTCAAAGCTCGGCTATTTGTTTACCTACCCTTTCTGTACCCTTTGCTGCATGCCTACCCAGGCGCGGCGGCGCTTGATGTGTCGTGCGGCCAAGGCGAGTGGCTTGAAACCCTGCAAGAGTCTGGCTTTACGGTGCAAGGTGTGGATAGTGATGCTGACCAAGTCGCGGTGTGTCACCAACGAGGGTTTGCTGCGCAAGCGGGTTCGGCGTTAGCCGTGCTACAGGCTGCACCGGCGCAAAGTTATGCCCTGGTATCTGCCTTGGGCCTTGCTGAGCAACTGCCGCTTGCAGCACTCAAGCTGGTGGTGCAAGAAGCCCAGCGCGTGCTGAAGCCGGGTGGGGTGTTGCTACTGCAAGCAGCGCACCCCGATAACCTGCTGACCGAGGCGCATCAGGCGGTACTTGACGCGATCCCAACACAACATATCTCGCCAGCCGTACTGGCGTTTTTACCAGAGTACTTTGGGTTTGAGACGATTAAAACTGTGCGCTTGCACGAGCAACTTGGCATTGCGGCACGGCCGCTCGTTGGGATTGTGAATGTTTTAAAAGATGCCAGCCCAAGCTATGCAGTGATTGCACAAAAAGCAGCGCCCGGCATGAACCCTTCGGTTGTGATCAAAGCCTTTGAGCAAGATTACGGTTTGTCACTTGAAACCCTTGCCGTGCTTTTTGACCAACGCCTCCAAACGATCGAGGCAAACGTTGCTTTGGCGCAAGCTGAGTTACTGGCGATTCACTCGTCGTTTGTTTGGAAAATCACCAAGCCGGTGCGATGGGCCGAGCAACAGGCAGAGCAACTTAAAGCTGAGGGTGTTGGTGCAAGATTATTTGCCTTGAGTGAAAAAGCACAGCGGTTTGTGGTTCAGCGTATTGCCGCACTGTTTGCCGGGCGCCGAGGCTTAGGTAAGTTACATCGTTACGCGTTAAAGAAACACCATCGCTTGCTTGAGCGCCAAGCCGCGGCCGCTGAGCAAAAAAAAATCCCGCTTGATCCGGCCATTATTCAACAAGCGTATCAAACGCGCGAACGTATCGAAACCTTGAGCCCTGAGGCGCACGAGATTTATCAGCGGCTGCAAAAAAATAGTGCGGCGCAGCCTGACGTAGCCATAGATCAGCCTAAAGCGGCATCAAACTCAGCCGCGCAACCACGCTCATGAAAATCGTCGTCGACCTGCAAGGTGCGCCAAACGAAAGCTGCCATCGTGGCATAGGTCGCTACGCCCTCGCCTTTGTGCGGGCACTGATCCGTAACAAAGGCACGCACGAGATCGTTGTGTTGCTCAGTGATTTGTTTCCCGAATCCTTGGCCTACGCGCAAGACGCGTTAGCCGAGCAACGCGCACAGTGCACGATCAAAATCTGGTCAGGCATTGGCCCCACTGACCTGCGTAAGCCAGAAAACCACTGGCGCAAAGACGTGTCAGAGCTGCTGCGCGAGGCTTACATTGCAGAGCTGCAACCCGATGTCTTGATCATTAGCAGTTTGCTCGACAGCCCTGGTGACAACACCATCGTCAGCGTCAGTAAACTCGCACCGGTCTATACCGTGGCGATGCTCTACGACTTGATCCCGCTGCTATACAAAAGCGAGTATTTGGTCGACCCGACCACACAAGATTGGTATTACGAGCGCCTGTGGCAATTTAAAAAAGCAGACTTCTGGTTTGCGATTTCAGAATCATCACGCAATGACGGCATCGCGCAGCTTGGTCTGCCCGCGGCACAGGTACAGAATATCTCGGCCGCACTCGGTGAAGATATCGTTGCCGTTGAGTTAAATACTGAACAGGCAACAGCGCTTAAGCAAAAGTTTGGCATCACCCGCCCCTTTTTGTTGTACAGCGGCGCGTTTGATCCGCGCAAAAATATTGATCGTTTGGTGTACGCATATGCTGCACAGCCCGCTGAGATTCGGCAAGCCCATCAACTGGTGCTGGTTGGTGGTCTTAATGCCCCGCAACTTGTGCATGTGAATCAATTGATCAGCCAGGCAGGTTTAGATGCCAGCCAGGTCATCGTCACACAACGCATTACCGACCACGAGCTTTGTGCGTTGTATGGGCTGTGCAAGGCCTATATTTTGCCTACGTATTGCGAAGGCTTTGGCTTTACGGCGCTCGAGGCGATGGCCTGCGGTGCTCCGACAATTGGTTCAAACTATTCAAGCGTGCCTGAAGTGATTGGGTTGCCTGAGGCTTTGTTTGATCCGTTTTCGGTTGAAAGC
>JBAWWV010000343.1:0-4043 GCA_037146575.1 Alcaligenaceae bacterium
GCCGAAGGCTTGACAGCCGCGGCATGCGACGGAGAACTGTGGAACCTGCGGGTGACTTCAGTACCCGAGCCCGATCAAACGTCTAGCTATATTCAGACGGCGCTCGACGGTTTGGCAGCAGGGCACATGTTGCCCTTCGTGGTCAAGGATGAGGCCTCTGGCAAAATCCTTGGGACCACTCGCTACCACGACATCATCGCCTCCGTTGCGCGTCTTGAAATCGGCTACACCTGGTACGGTAAAAGCCTGCAACGCACGCATGTCAATACCGCCTGCAAACTACTGTTGCTCACCCACGCGTTTGATACGCTGGGCGCCAGTGTCGTCGGTTGGCGTACCGACAACTTTAACTACGCCTCGCAGCGCGCCATCGAAAGGCTCGGGGCAAAGCGCGACGGCGCTATTCGCCATCATGCCTTGCGCCGCGATGGCACGGTGCGTGACACCGTCATGTACAGCGTGATCGCAGGCGAATGGCCTGAGGTTCGCGACCACCTAACCTATCAGCTCAAACGCCATGCTCGTTGATTTCTTCTACCACCTGCGTACGCAAAAACTCAAAGTCTCTGTCAAAGAGTATTTGACGTTACTTGAGGCACTTTCAACGCCGCTGATGCCGCCTACGCTTGAAGACTTTTATTTTTTGGCGCGCACCACCCTCATCAAAGACGAAACTCTCTTTGATCGCTTTGACCGTGCCTTCGCTGGCTATTACCGCAGCCTTGAGCAGATTTTGCCGCCTGGCAAAAAAATCCCACTCGACTGGTTGGTCAAAGAGCTGCAAAAACACCTGACACCCGAACAAAAAGCTGAGCTTGAAAAACACGGGCTTGATAAGCTTTTAGAAATGTTCAAAGAACGGCTCGAAGAGCAAAAAGAGCGCCACGAAGGTGGCAGCAAATGGATCGGTACGGGCGGCACGTCGCCGTTTGGCAACGGTGGCTTTAACCCAGAAGGCATTCGGGTGGGCGGCGCCTCGGGCGGCAATCGTACTGCCGTTAAGGTTTGGGACGAACGCAACTTTAGAGACTACGACGATTCAATTGAACTTGGTACCCGCAACTTCAAAGTCGCCTTGCGACGTTTGCGCCGCTTTGCCCGTGAGGGCTCAGATTTTGAGCTCGATCTAGACGACACCATCACCAGCACCGCACGCAACGCAGGATACCTTGACATCAAAATGGTTCCCGAGCGCCATAACAATGTCAAGGTCTTGATGTTGCTGGATGTGGGCGGCAGCATGGACGATCACATCGCGCGCGTTGAAGAATTGTTCTCGGCGGCAAGTAGTGAGTTCAAGCACCTTGAAGTCTATTATTTCCACAACTGCCCCTACGAGCACCTCTGGAAGTCAAACCGCCGTCGACAAATGGAGCGTTTTGAAACGCAAGATGTGTTGCGCAAGTTCAACGCTGACTGGCGACTGATTTTTGTGGGCGATGCCACCATGAGCCCCTATGAGATCTTGCAACCCGGCGGTTCGGTCGAGCACTACAACAAAGAGCCAGGCGCCGAATGGTTACAGCGCATGATCACAACCTGGCCAAAAGCGGTGTGGCTCAATCCCGAGCCACAGGCGTCTTGGCAGTATCGGCAATCCATCGCCCTGATCCGTAACATCGTGCAAGACAAGATGTTTCCGGTGACGGTGTCGGGGATCGAACAGGCAATGCGTCTGCTGTCTAAATAATTCGCCGCACGAATGAACCATTTCGGGTGATTACGCTCAAACAGGTTCATTCACATCTTTTTGGATTTCTCCTATGTGGCTGTTTACCCGCGCCTTGAAGTGCACCTTATTGGGTTCTCTCTTTTTTATGGCGGCAACTCAAAGTATGGCTTTCGCCCCACCCGCAGGTATCACGCAGATCACAAGCGTTGAGGGCATTACCGAATACAGGCTTGAGGCCAACGGCTTGCGAATTTTACTGGCACCCGACGACTCTAAGCCAACCACCACGGTCAACATGACCTATCTTGTTGGTTCGCGTCATGAAAACTATGGCGAAACCGGCATGGCTCATCTACTCGAGCACATGCTCTTTAAAGGCACACCAAACACCCCAAACGCGTTAGGTGAGTTTTCAAAACGTGGTCTGCAAGCTAACGGTTCAACCTCAACAGATCGCACCAACTATTACGCAAGCTTCGCCGCCAATCCAGAGACCCTGAAATGGTATATCGGCTGGCAAGCCGACGCCATGATCAATTCAACGATCAAACGCGAAGACCTAGATACCGAAATGACGGTTGTACGCAACGAGATGGAAAGCGGCGAAAATAATCCCTTTCAGATGCTTTGGCAAAAGATGCTGGGGGTTGCCTTTCAGTGGCATAACTACGGCAAGACCCCTATCGGTGCACGCTCTGATGTCGAGAATGTCGATATCGGGCAATTGCAGGCGTTTTATCGTGCGTACTATCAACCCGATAACGCAGTCTTAGTCGTAGCCGGCAAATTCGATCCAGAAGCCGCCTTGAAGGATGTTGTGACCGCCTTCGGTAGCATTCCCAAGCCAGCGCGTAAATTACCTCACGAATATACCGTCGAACCTGTGCAAGATGGCGAGCGCGCGATTACGCTTCGCCGCACCGGAGGCTCGCCACTCGTTGCGGCGATGTACCACGTACCTCCTGCTTCACACGTCGACTTCTCAGCGCTCGATCTCGCGAGCATGATGATCGCCGACACCCCGTCAGGCCGACTCTACAAGGCGTTGGTACCCACCAAGCAAGCCGCAAGCGTCATGGGCTTTACGATGGACGAATATGCGCCAGGTATCGTGATGTTCGGGGCGACCCTCGAGCCCGGCACCGATCAAGCCACGGCACTTGACACACTCACGACCACGATTGAGTCGCTAGCCAAGCAACCGTTCACAGCTGAAGAGCTCGAGCGAGTGCGCAACCAGTGGCTCAAAAGCTGGGATCAGATGTTTAGTGATGCCCAAAAAATCAGCTCGGTGCTGTCTGAGGCCATTGCCGTGGGTGACTGGCGCATGCTGTTTGTCTCGCGCGACCGTATTCGCGCAGTGACGCTCGAGCAAGCGCAACGCGTCGGGCAAGACTATCTGACGCGGGCCAATCGTACGCAAGGGCAGTACATCCCTACCGAAAAACCTGCGCGCGCTCCAGTCGTAGTGATTCCTGACCTGAAAAAAGAGCTGGCCAACTACGTGGGCAACACTGAACTCAAACAGGCCGAAGCCTTTGACCCAGACCCCGCAAATATCGATGCCCTCACGCAACGTAAAACGCTTAAGGTGCCCAATGGCTCAGTCAAGCTCGCCATGCTGCCCAAAGAAGCGCGTGGCGATCGGGTCAATGCCACCATCGCCCTCCAATTTGGTAGCGTCGAGGCACTAAAAGGCCAACGCTTAAACGCGATTGTGACGGCAGATCTGTTGCTCAAGGGCACCAACACCCTGACGCGCGAACAAATCGGTGATCGTATTGACGCGCTCGGAGGAGAAGTTGGTATTTCGGGCTCGGGGACTGATTTGACGATTAGCGTGTCGACCACGCATGCCAATATCGATGCGCTGGTGGCACTGGTGTTTGAGGTGGTGCAACACGCTAACTTTGCGCAAGAGCAACTCGACGAGTACACCAGCAAACTCACCACAAGCCTAAAAAGCTCAATGACCGAGCCAACCGCGATTGCTTCGCGCATGCTCACGCGTCACGATAACCCCTGGGCAAAAGACGATATTCGCTACATGCCTAGCTTCGAAGAGTCTTTGGCAGCCGTCACAGGCCTCAAACGCAGCGATTTGGTGAGTTTTCACAAGACGTTCTACGGCGCCAGCAAGGTATCAATCGGTATCGTGGGCCACTTTAATCCAACGAGCTTTGAACAAACAGTCCTAAAGTCCTTAAGCACCTGGGAATCCGGCGCACCCTATGCGCGTATCAGCAACCCTTATCGCGAAGTCAAGCCTGAGCAAATGCAGGCTTTAACACCTGATAAAGCGAATGCCTTTTATACGGCCAACTTAAGCTTAAAACTTCAGGATACTGATCCAGCTTACCCTGCCTTATAC
>JBAWWV010000344.1:0-4035 GCA_037146575.1 Alcaligenaceae bacterium
TTTATGAGCTTTGTTTTACAGCCGCGCCCGCGCAGCGCGCGAGGCTTGAAACAATCGGTCAAACGTTAGGCGTTGCATTAACTTGTATCGGCACGATTCGCAAAGAGCCAGGGTTAGTCGTTTATGATCAAGGTGGCACTGCGATCCCTCAGTTACCGAGTGGTTTCGATCACTTTAGGCTTTGAATGTTGATGACCCCTTGTTTCGATTGACTCTGACTTTGCGCCTTGATTGCCTGTCGTTTCGACTGCCTTAGGATTTGACCCACAATGACTGACGTTTCAAAAAGACACCGTACAAGCTGGCCCAAGGCGGCGTGGGTGTTTTCTGATCCGGGCCGAATGCTGATGTTTGGCATGGGGTCTGGTTTGTTGCGTCCGGGCTCTGGCACGTGGGCGACGCTACTGGCGTGGTTACTCTGGTCTGTCGCTTCGCCTGGTGTGAGCGACCTCTATATCGGCCTTTTTTTGCTGGTCTGTTTTATTTACGGTTGTTGGGCTGCCGAGCGCGTGGCCAAGCAACTTGGCGTGCCCGACCACGTAGGCCTTGTCTGGGACGAGTTCGTGGCGTTTTGGCTAGTGCTCTGGCTCGTGCCCCAAAGCCTGCCTGCCCAAGCACTCGCTTTCGTGCTGTTTAGATTTTTTGATGTGGTCAAGCCCCCGCCGATACGGCAAGTCGATGCGCGTTTTAAAGGCGGTGTCGGTGTGATGCTCGATGATTTGCTGGCCGCGGGTTACACACTTTTAGTGATGGCGCTTGTGATTCGCTTTGGCGTTATTCTTTAATCGACTTCAATTTCTTTACGTTCATTTTTCACGCGTTCACGGGCAAAAATATGTCAACACAGATCGATCAGCTTGCTACCGAACTTGGTGAGCTTCTTATCAAACACAAAGGCTTGTTGGCCACGGCCGAGTCTTGCACGGGCGGCTTGCTCTCTGGGGCTGCGACGGCGATCGCAGGGTCTAGCGCCTGGTTTGATCAAGGTTGGGTAACGTACAGTAACGCGGCTAAGCAAGCGCAGTTGGGCGTTACGCCACAGGCGCTGTTGCAGTTTGGTGCGGTCAGCGAAGAGGTTGCGCGTCAGATGGCTGTGGGGGTCTTAAACATGGCACCCCGCGCTACGCTCGCCCTAACCACCACAGGCGTTGCGGGCCCTGGTGGCGGCTCGCCTGGTAAGCCTGTGGGCTTTGTATGGTTTGGTTTTGCACAGCGCCGCCCGTCAGGGGTGGTGGTGCACGCGATTTCTAAAATATTTGAGGGTGACCGCAAAGCCGTACGCGAGGCCTCGGTGGCGTTCTCGTTGGCGACTGGGCAGATGCTGCTGAAAGAAACCTAAGCTTCTAACTGAAGCGCCGCGAGAACTGGCGACTGTTTTTGTTGTGTGTGCGACGTTATCCGGTAATCTAGCAGCGCGGCTCAGTCGAGCTGGATGTTGGATGCTTTGATTATTTTGCCAAAGCGCGCCAAGTCGGTCTTGATCAACTCAGCAAAATCTGCCGGTGGCAAGTAAGACGGCGCCAGCCCTAGACCTACCAACTTTTCCCTGAATTCAGGTTTGGCGATCATGCGGTTAAGTTCGTCCGCGATCTTGTCGACGATGAGCTGTGGGGTGCCCCCTGGCGCGACAATGCCGAACCAGGTTCCGGGATTGAAACCGACCAGGCCAGCTTCAGTGAAGGTAGGCACTTGCGGTACCGACACCAAACGGGTGTCGCCTGAAACCGCTAGTGCGCGCAGGGCCCCAGACTTGATGTAGGGAATAGCGACGATCGGCGTCTGAAAAGAGGCCTGCACTTGCCCGCCCAGCAGGTCGGTCACTGCGGGGCCGGAACCCTTGTAGGGAATGTGCTGGATTTTCGCACTAGTCATGCTGACAAATAGCTCGCCCGCCAAATGGTTGGCCGAACCACTACCAGCCGAAGCATAATTAAGCTGCCCGGGCTTGGCCTTAGACAGTGCGGTAAATTCCTGCAGCGTGTTGGCCGGAACGCCAGGGTGGACCACCAGTACGTATTCAGTGGTGGCGATCATTGAGATCGGTACAAAGTCCTTGATCGGGTCGAAGGGTACTTTGACGAGGTGAGGAACTACCGAGTGTGCGTTCGTGGTGAGCAGCAACGTATAGCCATCAGGCAGCGACTTGGCCGCATTTTCGGTACCTACCACTGTATTGCCGCCGCCGCGCGCATCGACCATCACCTGCTGGCCCCAAGCCTCACGCAGTTGCTCGCTTACCAGTCGCGCCAGCACAGTGGTGCTACCGCCTGGGGGATAGGGTACAACCAAGCGGATCGGCCTCGACGGCCACTCTTGGGCAAATACACTCAAGCCCGAGCAGGCAAACCCAACCGCTAAGCCGAGCGAAATCAACGCTTTGATAGGTCGCATTATTATGTCTCTTAGTTGTTATTGTTGTTTACCACCAACTGTTTGCCAAACGCTTCTACTATGCCGGCGTCAAGCTGTCGCACCGCCATCTACAGCCAGTGCCACGCCGGTTACATATGAAGCGTCATCAGACACGAGGAAAAGAGCGGCGCGCGCGATTTCTACCGGTTCGGCCGCGCGGCCCATGGGCGAAAGTGACGAGCGCTGCGTCACCAGCTTTTCAAGATCGCCCGGTAGCTCCCTTTCTTGGCCGGGGCGGCGAACAAAAGTCCGGAGCATCGGTGTGTTGGTCGCGCCGGGGCAGATGACGTTGACGCGAATATTCTCTGCAGCGTGCGCCTTGGCCAGCGAACGAGCCATGCCGATCACACCGAACTTGGCGGCTGAGTAGACCGGGCTGTACTTGGAACCTTCCAAGCCAGAGGTTGACGCAGTAAACAAGATGTTGCCGCCGCCGCCTTTGCGCAGCACCGGCAGGGCGGCAGCCGTGGTGAACAACACCGAGCGCAAGTTGAGGTTAAGTGCCAGGTCCAGGTCGCTGGTCGAGATTTCTTCAAGGCCGGCGGGGCCGGGATGGCCAACGTGATTCCACACGAAATCGAGTCGGCCAAAATGTTTCACCGCTTCTTCGACAATTTCGCGCGAATAGGCTTCATCGCACAAATCGCCAGTGGAAACCTGTGCTTGGCCACCGGCCGCACGGATCATCTCAACGGTTTTGTCAGCGGCATCCTTGTTAGCATCAACCACCAGCACGCGTGCGCCTTCGCTGGCGAAAAGAATAGCGCCGGCGCGCCCCATCCCCGAACCAGACGCTGTGATGATGCCGACCTTGTTAGCTAAACGGTGCCCCAAGGAAGTCATGATTTTCGCAGTCCGGGCTGAGTGATAAAAGCCATCATTTTTTGTAAACCCTTAATTTTTTTTATAAAAATACAGCAGTCCCTTATAAATATGCTTCACCGCAAACGAACGGGTTGAGCTTCCCTGGTGCAGGTGCAAAGCTTTTGCTCTTGGAAAAACGTATGTATTTATGCCTATCTTTTTTGCACGGTAACATAAATCCATATCTTCCATATACATAAATAATTTTTCTTCGAATCCACCAATTTTTTTAAAGATATCACGTCTTGCCATAAGTGCTGCCCCGCTTACCCAATCAATTCTTGAAATCCTCGAAGGAGTTTTTCTTAAAAATCCAAATTTACCACCACCAAAAAGAAGAATTGCCAAATTGAATACGTTATAAAAATATCCAGCAGATTTTTGAGTTGATTTATCACTATTCTCAAGTTTTGCTCCTAAAATTGCAACTCGATCATTTAAATCCAAAAATTCGACCATTCGTAAAAATCCTTTATCCTGAATTCGAGTATCTGAATTTAAAAACAAAACATATTTTCCTTGTGCTTCTTTTACACCAATATTATTGCCTTTAGAAAAACCATAATTTTCCTTATTTGCGATAATTTTTACTTTAAGATTTTCTTTTTTTATAAAATGTACAGAATTATCTACTGAGGCATTATCAACAACTATTACTTCTATAAATTCATTACTTATTTCTTTATCATAAAAATTAACCTTCACAATACCCTTTTTGATAAAAAGCCGATCAAGACTTGTTGAAAGTTTTTCATCAAA
>JBAWWV010000345.1:0-4032 GCA_037146575.1 Alcaligenaceae bacterium
TTTCACTCCAGAGCATCAAGTTTTGTACAAAGGCCGCGCCCGCCAAAGTGTGTTTACCTAGTTCTTGATATTCATCTTTGAGCAAGACCAACCACCCAAAGGCAAGGCAACTGACCAACACCAAGAGCAAGGCCGGAAATATCCTCAACACCCGTCTAGCATAAAACCGCGCCACACTAAATTGATTGCGCTGAATCTCGCCTGCGATGATGCCGGTGATTAAATAACCAGAAATCACGAAGAAAACATCAACCCCCACAAAGCCGCCAGGCAGCCACGCGGGGAAGGCATGAAAAATCACCACTGCCAGCACAGCCACTGCCCGCAGGCCATCGATATCAGGGCGGTAAGAATGCCCGGCCATCTGCTTCATGGAGACAAGCCGCCGGACTTTACAAATGACTTCAAGGGATACTTTTCAATTGTCTTCGGATCGAAAGTTTCCCAACCGTCGAAACTACTGGCATTGGTAATAATGGCCTCAGCATTGCCGCGCAACAAAACACTTAGGGTTGAATTGGACCAAGGCCAGTTATAACCAGAAAGTGAACTATGTCCTTTATTAAATTCTGTTTGGTCGATTGGCACCAGGCCTTGGACGCGTAACGCCTCAGTTTCAAACGCCTTTAACCAGCGGTAGTACCCAGAGGTATGGCCTAGCAACATACAGGCCTGCACTAAAAAGACCAAACTGACACTACATGCTAGTAAGGGCTCATTCAGTTTAAAAACATGCTGCTGAATAGCCCCTGGTACAACTTCTATCAGCCAAACAACAAACAAAATACCCGCCAACATAAAGGCGCCTAAAGAACGGTACGCATAGCTATAGTATCCATAGCTAATGCCTGATTTATCCCAACGCCATAAAAACACTAGATAAAGCAATGACGCCAGTAAACCTAGTAAAGCAATAGCGCCCTTCACGCGCACACTGAGCGGCGCCAAAGCCATCAATACAGCACTAGCAATCATCCATAATAAATACAAAATATGCGGTTCAAGCAGCGCACCGTAGTTAATCGTAGTTTTTAAATCTTCGGCCCGATAAAAGAACGTTGAACGAACACCCACAAAGGCCGCATATAAAAACAAGATACAGGCGATCAGTAAGGCTAGTTTGGTGAGGCGACTATCGCTTTTTTCAAGCCATAGTCGCACCAAACAGGTTAAGGCTAAAAACACACCTATAAATAACATCGACTCGTAGGCGTGGGTTAAAACGATTGCGCTACTGATTAACAATATATTGTGAAGATAGCTTAGATTTTTATGCAAGATGATTGCAAAACACAGCGCAACCAAACCATAGGCAGTGTTGAATTCGCCCGCTGCAAAAAAACCTGAGCGCAGATATGTCACCGCAAAGGCTAGCGTCAGCCACCAAAATAGGGATGTGCGTAACTGAAGCAATAAAGCGCCACACCAAAATAGAATTGGCAAACCAATCAACCCAAAACTATGCACGCGAAGTAATAAATTGAGGTCGCGCACCCCCGCTTCAATCACCAAATATAACGGCAACTCGACCACAAATTGTGCGTAGGCGCGGTGAATATCAAAGATATAAAAACCACCACTCAACAACATCTGATACAGCCAAAAAGGGCCATCGGCATAGAGGCCGCGCGCCGAAAGCGTGCCCGTCGCTGCGATGAGCACCATGACAGACAACACCATATATCTTAGGATCATTGTCAATCTCGGGCTCATGCGTCGATGCTCAGCTTAAAGAGAAATTTGATATTGGGTGCGCCACAACTCGAACAACACTAGGGCAAAAAGACGCTCACTATTGTTGCGACCTTGATCTTGTCCCTTTAGTAATTGCCCAACAGCCTTGCGATCAAACACACAGCTGTCACCCAACAACACTGAGTGAAAAAGATCCCTAAACTCGCCCTGTTTGAGCCAACTTGCCAAGGGTATCGAAAAGCCTTGTTTGCGCTGCTGATCAAACTGAGGGGGCAACACTTTTGCCGTCAGGCGCTTAAGTAAGATTTTTTTATCGAGCGGAGTTGCCTTTAAACGGCTAGGAACTTTGCCATACGCAAACTCAATCAAAGACACATCAAGAAACGGCGCACGAATTTCAAGTGAATTCAACATGCTTGCTCGGTCTACCTTGACCAAAATATCTTCAGCAAGGTAGTTTTGAAAATCGTTACGCGTTGCTCGTTGTAATAAATCGAGGGATAGCGCGTCGTTGGATTCGAAGCTATCAGGATTTGTAGTCGAGCCAAAATTTATCTTCGGCAACAACTGCCGGCGGGCTGATCGATCAAAGTACGAGGCGATGAGCGGTACGCCACGATCCAAATCCACACCTAGGCCTTGCAGCCAGTTACGCCCTTTAAAACCGACTGGCAGTAGATTTTCAGCGCCCAACGCAAGCAGCTTACGCAACTTAAGCGGAATCTTTCCAAGGCGCTGTTGCATCCATAACAGACGGTTGTAGTGCCCATAGCCACCAAACAACTCATCACCACCATCACCCCCTAGCGCGACAGTGCAGTGTTGCCTCACCAACTGGCTCACCAGATAAGTCGGGATCATGCTTGAGTCGACAATCGGCTCGTCAAACTGTCGCGCAAGTTTTGTCAGGATATCGGTCGAGACAATCGGAGCCTCTAACTCAACATGCTCTGTACCAAAATGCCCTGCGATTAACCTGGCGTGCTGGCGCTCGTCTAAGGCACCATGCCCCGGGAACCCGACAGTAAAGGTTTTAACTTTAGAGGTGGCACGCAGCGCCATCGCAGTAATCAAGCTCGAGTCGACGCCGCCACTTAACAGCACCCCCACTGGTACATCGGCGACCATTTGGCGACGTACTGCTGCCTCGAGCAAAACCTCTAGTTCGTTCAGTAGTTCGTCATCGTTTAGCTGGGCGCTATCCCCCGGCAAACTATATTGTGGTGGCTGCCAATACCGCCATACGTTTCGCAGCCCTGTTTCTAAATCAAACGTCAGAGCGTGGGCCGGCGGTAATTTTTGATAACCCTCTAACAGGCATTGCGCGCCGGCAACATAACCCATACCAAGATAAGCACCCAAGGCTTCGTGATTGATCTGCCGCGGCAAGGCCGGGTTAGCAAACAACGCCTTGAGCTCAGAGGCGAAGTGTAAGGTGTCGGCGGTACAGTGATAAAAAAGCGGTTTTTCACCCGCACGATCGCGCGCTATAAACACCCGCTGCTTTACAGCATCGAACAGTGCAAACGCAAACATGCCGTTGAAACGGCGTAAACACTCTAACCCCCACGCCTGATAGGCCGCCATAATGACCTCGGTATCGCCCGAGGATTTAAATGCATACCCAAGTTGATACAGTTCAGCCTGTAATTCACGATAGTTATAAATCTCACCATTAAATACAATAGCTAAAGCGCCCGTTGCATCAAGCATAGGTTGATGGCCAGCAGGCGACAAATCAATAATTGATAAGCGTCGGTGCGCTAGCCCGACCTTTTGGTGTGCCGACCACCACTCGCCCGAGTCATCGGGCCCTCTATGCTGAATTTCTAGATTGCCCGTCGCCAGCCACTCGCGCGATGTTTGCGCACGGCGCGAGGCAACGCCCACTAAGCCACACATCGCATAGCCCCTGGGCAAACAACGTGAGACTTAACGGTAAACACGTAAGGCACAGCCAATTGGAGGGGGACGCAAATAATAGCGATCTGCGTTGAGTACTTTGCTAGCGTCTGGCTGCAGCGAAGCGACTAATGCACGAATTTCGGCCTCTGATTTATGGTGCTGATATTGATGCGAACCATAACAATCAAAGGTATTGAGCCGAGCATTTTTAAAGCGGCGTTTTAACCGGCTTAACAACGATTCGCCAGGCTTTGCCGGAACATCACCTTGCACCACCATGCCGGATTTTTCTAAAAGCTCACCAAGCACGGGGATCAACCTTAGCGCTGAAACAAACGACGCATAGGCCATGATGACCTGAAAAGGCATCTTGGATAATATTGCGCGCAGTGGCTGGTACACGGCATAAAACCTCAACCATCTCACGATACC
>JBAWWV010000346.1:0-4030 GCA_037146575.1 Alcaligenaceae bacterium
GGGCGGTTTCCGCCGCGTGTGCGTGCAAAAGAGCTGTGGCGTGTCGCCGAGCCGTATCTTCAGCAGGCCATGGAAGACGCCACCTTAATCGCGATCAGGGGCCAAGAGCAGGCCGGCTTGGACATTATTACGGATGGCGAAATCCGCCGAGAAAGCTACTCCAATCGGATCGCCACAGCGCTTGAGGGCATCGATATCGACAATCCAGGGACTGCGCTCGATCGTTCGGGGCACCCGAATCCCGTGCCCAGAATTGTCGGCAAAATCAAACGTGCTCGCGCCATCGAAGTTGAAGACTTACTGTTTTTAAAGGCGCACACCACCCGCAAGGTCAAAATTACAGTGCCTGGCGCTTTCACGATGTTGCAGCAGGCTCAAAATGATTTTTATGCCTCTGAAGAAGAGGCCGCCATGGACTACGCGGCGGCCTTGAATGAAGAGATTAAAGATTTGTTTGCTCACGGTGCAGATATCGTGCAGATTGACGAGCCTTACATGCAGGCTCGCCCTGAAAAAGCCCGCCAGTACGGCATCAAGGCGTTGAATCGCGCTCTAGAAGGTGTGACAGGTCAAACCGCCGTGCATATCTGCTTTGGTTACGCCGCTGTGATTCACGCACGCCCCTCTGGTTATGATTTTTTACCTGAGCTCGCGCAATGCTCTTGTCATCAAATTTCAATCGAAACGGCGCAGTCGAATCTTGATTGTCGCGTGCTTGAGTCGTTAGGTAATAAGCAGATCATGGTGGGCTGTTTAGACTTAAGCGATATGGCGATTGAAACCCCCGAAGTGGTGGCTGCGCGTATTCGTAAAGCGCTGAAATACATCAAGCCTGAGCAAGTCATCTTGGCGCCAGATTGTGGCATGAAATATTTGCCCCGTGCAGTTGCCGATGGCAAGTTAAAAGCGATGGTTGAGGCAGCCCAGTTGTTGCGTGACGAATATGCCAGTCATTGATTACGGCGAACGCCTGCGCCTAGGCGTGATGGTACCTTCGGGTAATGTGATTGCCGAGCCGCAGATTCATGCGATGCTGCCGGTGGGCGTCGTGGCTTACATCACCAGGCTTGAGTTGCGGGGTAGCTCAGAAGCCGAGCTTATTGAAATGAGTCGTCATGTCGAAACAGGCGCCAAGCTTTTGGCCGACGCGCAAGTGGGGGCGGTGGTGTTTCACTGCACCGCAGTCAGCACGTTCAGCGCACAGATGGGGCAGGAGATTCAACAGCGCATTGAACAAGCCAGCGGCTTGCCCGCGTTTTCAACCTCTGAGGCGATTGTTGCGGCGTTGCGTGCCTTAAAGGCAAAAAAAATTGTGTTGTTGACGCCTTATATTGACGAGGTCAATGTGCGTGAGTGTGCTTTCTTGGCGCATCACGGCTTTGAGGTCATCGCACAAATGGGTTTGGGGATCAACACTAATGCTGAAATGGGAAAACTGCCTGAGCAAGTGTGGGTTGACCAAGCCTTAAAACTGCAAGATCCGCAGGCCGATGCGTATTTCATCAGTTGTACCGCAGTCAAATCGGCCGAGGCGATCGAACGGATCGAGGCGTTACTTGATCGGCCAGTGATTACAAGCAATCAAGCGATGGTGTGGTTTGGCTTGCGCAAATATGGGATACGCGACCATGCCAACGGCTATGGTCGCTTGTTTGATTTGCAGAGCGTTTAGCTGAAGGCAGATCGTTTAGTCGAAGGCAGATCGTTTAGTCGAAGACCGAGTGTTTGTGTGAGCGGGTGCAGGGCGAAACGTTCGCCTTACTGGTTTTTGATCCCCGCGGCTTTAATCACGACGCCCCATTTTTCTAGCTCGGCAGAGAGGTGCTTGGCAAGTTCAATGGGTGCGCCGCCCATCGGGGTTGCACCAATATCTGCAAGTTTCTTTTTAAACGCTGAGTCGCTCAAAATCTGATTGACCTCAGTATTCAATTTTTCAATGATGGGTTTGGGGGTGCCAGCTGGCGCCAACAACGCAAACCATGTTGAAGACATCAACGTTGGAAAACCTAGTTCAGCAGTTGTTGGCACTTCGGGCAGGGCGGGTGAACGAGTCGGTGACATGATCGCGAGGGCGCGTACCTTATTGGCTTTGACCTGTCCGGCAATGCCGGGCACCAACTGAAACATGGTTTGGATCTCGTTGGCGATTAAGTTGGTAGTTGCTGTACCTGGAGCGTTGTAAGGGACGTGCACCATTTTGGTTGCCGTCTCGCGCATAAACAATTCACCAGCCAGATGCATTGAGCTGCCGATGCCGGTCGAACCAAAATTTAACTTTTCGGGATTTGTTTTTGCATAAGCGATGAATTCTTGAATGCTTTTAATAGGTTGATCGTTATTGACGACCAAAATATTGGGCACGTCGCAGATTAGTGCAATGGGATCAAAATCTTTTTGTGGATCGTAGTTGATGCTGGCATAGAGACTTTTGTTCACCGCTAAGGTGCCCGCCCACGAAAACAAAAAACGGTATCCATCAGGTGGATACTTCGCCGCGGCAGTCGCGCCAATATTGCCATTCGCACCGGGCTTGTTTTCGATGACAACGCTGGTTTTTAAGCGAATTGCGAGTTGCTCGCCGAGCATGCGCGCGATCGTGTCGCCTGTGCCACCGCCGCCTGGCGCCGGTACGGTGATTTGGATGGGTTTATCGATGTTCGGCCAGGTGTTCGCCAGCACAGAGAGCGACAGAGTAGAAAGTAGCGCAGTGCTCGAGATCAGAAGTTTGCTGCTTAAACGCATCATTAGCCTCATGTTGAAAATATTGCACATTGTTCGGTGGTGTCCTGCGCGCTCGGCACAAGAGGATTTCTGCACAACTTGTTCAAAGCCAGAGCCACGCCTGCCGTCTTGTTTGTCTATCGCACGCAAAGTTGACGAATCGCGGCCCCGTGTCGAGACATCTCAAGCAAAAACCGGCTCGCCAAGATTTAACATTAGTCTGTTTGCCCAGGCAAAAATCGCCACAGAATGCATCAAATCTAAAATCTCGGCTTCGGTTAAGCCAACATCTTTGAGTGCTTGTATGCTGGCAGACGAAACGCGTTCTGGATGACTCGTCAGTTCAATCGAGAATTGAACGATTGCGCGTTCGCGCTCTGAGGTGCCGGCAGTATGCGGATCGTTGAACACCTCAACAATCGCGTCTGTGCGTTTGGCCAGTTGCTCAAAGCGCTGTGCGTGCACCGATGCGCAATACACGCAGCCATTGATACGCGAGACGACCGTCGCACCAAGTTCTCGCTCAGAGCGAGGCATCCCGCCTGGTGCATACATAATGGCATTGAAGGCGACCGAGCGCTGCTTCAGCACTTCGGGTTGATGTACTAAAAAAAGATAATAGTCAGACACCTTGGCTTTGGGGTGGCTTTCTTCTAGGACGGCGATTTGTTCGGGCGTTGCCGAGTCAAGGCTCACTACGTCAAGCCAGGCCTTCCAGCCAAGAGTCGCGTTCGTGAAGCCTTTGATTTCGATGAGGTCGCTCATGCTTGTTGCTCCAAAGCTTTCATGGCCTGCAGGCCTGCCACTACGCGCACCTGATAAGACACAAACGCGATGAGTTGTGCTAGCGTGACCACTTCGGGAGTTGAGAGGCTCGCCTTCGGCAGCGCTTGCAGGGCAGCTTTGTCGGCCTTGACCGGGTCCGTAATGAGGGTGTGCGTAAACGTCAAGATTGCACGCAAACGAGCGTCGGTGATCTGTTCGATGGCACTGTTTGAAATGTGATCGATCAGACTTTTTTCAACGTTCAAGTCTACGAGGCGTTGGCGGTATTCTGCGGCACACACCGCAGAGGGCGTAAGCGTACAGGCGAGTAATGCCACGAGCAGACGCTCGGCGAGAGTCAAGCCCGGCAACGCAGGATCAAACAAGCCGTCTTCACTTTTTTGTGTCGCGGCAACAACTTTGTCGCGTTGATGACGTACTGAGTAAGTGTTAAGTGTTGGGCTGAGTCCGACTAAGCGATCAATCGTGTCGGTCGGTTGAGTATTTGTCATGAAAATTTGGCATCCATGTAAAAGTAAATCGA
>JBAWWV010000347.1:0-4025 GCA_037146575.1 Alcaligenaceae bacterium
GAAATACTTTGAATCACAAAGAGATTAATACCGATTGGCGGTGATATTTGCCCAAGTTCAATAAACACGACCAAGATAATGCCGAACCACACGGGATCAATGCCATAACTGAGCAGCACCGGATAGAGCAGAGGCACTGTAATCACAATCATGCCGAAGCTCTCAACCAAGCATCCCAACACGGTATACAGAACGAAGAGCGCCAAAAAAAACTCGAGGCGACTGAGCTTTAAGCCGACGACCCAACTCGTGACATCTTCGCCGACACCTGCAACACTGATGGCATAGGCAAAAATGTATGCGGTGTATATGATGAAGAGTAGGTTTCCCACCGAGCGCGTTGTCGCTTTCAACGCATCGATACAGACATTCCAAGTCAAGTCCGCTGAAAACGCTGCAATAAAAATTGACAACACGCAGCCAAGCGCCGCAGCTTCGGTGGGGGTTGCCAAGCCAAAGTACAAGGTTCCCATGGTGCCGCCGATCAACAGCACAAACGGAACAATGTCACGCAACGCCTGCAAAAACTCAGATAAAGTTTGCGGGCCTTTTTCTCGAGGCGCATCCTGCGGCTTCAGCATCGCGTGAATCGCGATGTAAATCATAAAAAATGCCGTCAACATCAGGCCTGGAATGACACCGGCCATAAACAACTTGGCCACTGAAGTATCCGTAAACGAGCCATACACAATCATCGCCAAACTGGGCGGAATCAAAATCCCTAAGGTGCCACCGGCAGCGAGCGACCCAGCTGACAGTCTTGCGTTATAGCCACGTTTTTTAAGCTGGGGATACGCCACACTGCCAATCGTCGCGGCCGTCGCGACGCTTGAGCCATTAATGGCCGCAAACATTGCACACGAAGCGATGTTGGTCTGCAATAAACCGCCCGGAATCGGTGCAACCAATTTAGCCAAGCCAACATAGGTGCGATGACTGAGGCCACTACGCTGAATGAGCTCGGCCATCAGTACAAATAAGGGAATTGCTGTCAAGGTAAAGCTGTTCATACTGCCCCAGCTCACCAACCCCAAGCCCTTGAGTGCGGGCAACCCACCATGCAAAAGCAAATATACAAGGCCTGGTACGGCAATCGCAAACGGCACAGACAAGCCAACCGCCAAGACACCTAGAAATACCGCGAACACGATCAGTAGATCAAGCATGCGATTGGCCTCCTGGTGTCGTGTCATGCCACACTCGACCCACTGTTTGAAGACTTTCAAACAAGGATCTCAGCAAGACCAAACTTAAACCAAGCATCCCTAAGGGCATAGTGATACGCGGCAACCAAAGTGGCGTTTGCAACTCGGTGGGGGCAACATCACCGTAGGTCCACGACTGAATTTCAAGTCGACACAGTTGCCATAAGATCACTAACGTACAAGCCAACGAGAGCAGATTGAAAATCACAGACCAGATTGCTCGACCTCGCGGGCTGAGGCGGGGTTGAAGCAATTCAAGATGATGAAATGACCCACTGACCTGACACACCGCTAAACTCAGAAACGAAATCGCCACTAGCAAATAGCCACCAACTTCGTCAGCCATTTCAAGGCTGCGCCCAAACAATCGGGCGACAGCTTCGGCGGTGATGATGACGAGCATTGCGACGAGTGTGAGATTGCATAACCACTCACTCACACGAGCAACAATACTATTCAGGGGTGCAGGCCGCTCGTCTACCCCCCCTTGACCGGACAGGTCAACAGGTGCCTCACTCATATATTATTTTCCTAAGGCCGCACGGATTTTTGCCAACCCTTCAACAGCTTCTGGCCCACGCGATTTCGCCCAACTTTGCCAGTAATCTGCAAATTGCGCGCTGTTCTTAGCTGCCTCATCCGCGGGCGGCTCTGTAATAACCATACCTTCTGCGGCAAATTGTTTACCCAAGACGCCTTCCATGTCGCGCAACGCCTGGGTCACTTCTGGCATCGCAGCACTCACGATTTTTCTGACTTTTTCTTGTGTTGCAGCAGGTAACTTGCTAAACGAATCTTCGTTGACGATGACTACCGCATCCACAAAATTCACCCCAAGGCGATAGTTGTACTTCAGCAGATCCTTCCACCCCACACCGCCGCCAGAATTTGCAGTTAAGACACCTTCGATCACGCCACGCTCGAGCGCTGGCGCAACCTCAGGGGTGCCGATCGTGACGCTAGTTGCGCCAAACCGCTTGAGAAACTCGGCTTGCTCTGGCGAAGTGACCCGCATCTTCATCCCTTTCAGGTCTGCCAGCGACGTCAATTTTTTGTTCGCGTACAAGACTTGTGGCGGAAAGTTATAACGCCCTAACATGATGATGCCGCGCTTTTTATAGGCTGCGATCATGGGAGGGTCGATAAAGGGTGAAACTTTCAAGAATTCATCATACGTACTGATCAGAAGTGGCAAACGCAATAGCCCGCTGATTGGTATGTTGCCTGTAAAAAATGAATCTTCTGCCATTTGCACAACGTTATCAGACACTGCCTGAGTAATATTGCTGGTGCTGATTTGTAGCGACCCGCCCATATGCATGCGAACTGACAGTTGCCCATCAGTCGCCTTATTGATATCTTCAAGCATCACCGCAAGGCGCTTAGTTGATGCGACTGGCGAAGGCATAAACGTATAAAAATCCCATTTTTGCGCGAAGGCTGGGGCAATCGACAGACTAAGTGCCAATATGCCCAAGCAGCGTGCGAGCGCGCGCAACCAATGCGAACTGAGTGTGATCATGATGATTCTTCCCTTGTTAGTTTTTTGAATATCAGGCCGAGGCGCTGAGCACCTCTTTATTTGTCTCCGGCTAGCTACTGTTTTACTAGTCACTGGTACAGGTGTCAAGCAAGGCTTTTGACGCGCGCCGTGAGTGTGCTAACTTGTTGATAATAAAAATCGGAGACTGTCATGCTGGGCTTGCAAATCACGCCATCTGCTCAATACCCCTTCGGCTGTCGTATCGAGGGCGTCAACATTCGAGCCGGCGTAGATGATCAGACTGCGCAGCAAATCAGTGACGCCCTAAATCAGTATCTTGTGGTCTGCGTTTCAGGCGAGCCTTACGACTCTGAACAGTTTGTCAATTGGGCAAACAAAATCGGCCCCCTTGAGATCAATGTTTCAAAGGCCTTTCAAAACAGCCAATATCCCCAAGTCATGACCCTGTCGAATGTGCTAGTTGATGGCAAGCCGCAAGGCTTGGCAGACGCTGGGCAAGAGTGGCATACCGATATGTCTTACAACCGCATCTCTGGCCGCGCCACCATTCTGCATGCGCATCAGGTACCGTTCAAAGACGGACGCGCGTTAGGGGATACCGCCTTTCGGAGCATGTATGCGGCATATGAGGCGTTGTCGCCAAGTCTCAAAGATAAACTTGACTTACTTGAGGCCGTGCATGATTTTGAAAATCTTTGGACGCATATGCTTGCGCGGCCAGGTTCAATGCGAAAACCCTTCACCGATGCACAGCGCAAAGAAAAACCGCCCGTGGTTCATCCGGTTGTCTTACGGCACCCATGGACGGGCCGCAAGTGCATTTATGTGAATCGAGGCTTAACCACCAAAATTCTAGGGCTGCCCGGGCAAGAGAGCCGCGACCTACTTGATTTTTTGTTTACCCATCAAGAGCAAGCACAATTTGAATATCGCCACCAGTGGCGAGTCGGTGACACGCTAATGTGGGATAACTGTGCGAGTATTCATCTGGCCACAGGCGGCTATAGCGCCGACCAACCGCGGGTGATGATTCGCACGCAAATCTTGGGCGATGAAGCGCGCTACCGGCAAACCAATGCAACTTTAGGCGGGCGAGTCTTGCAGGCAAACTGAGCAACTCGTTCATGACGAGTCACTTTTGAGATGCCACGATTTGTACCCTGTGCTGGATGAGTCATTTTTAAAATGCCACGATTTGTGCCCTTTGCTGGATGAGTCAAAAACGTAGCACCTGCTGCATTTCTACAGAAAAGCCTCAAGTACCGTTCACCCACCAACGATCGATTTTTTATTCAAATAATCATGCAAACACCTCT
>JBAWWV010000348.1:0-4023 GCA_037146575.1 Alcaligenaceae bacterium
GTCCAACTTTTCCGCCGCACCTCCAACTGGTCAATTTTCGATCGGCGTCAACAGAATTGATCCGAATAATCGAAATAACAAAAGAAAAGATAAAGGTTTTGCAATTGAGTGGCTTTTTTCTGTAACGCTCGGATATGAGGGTGATCATCTAAGCCTTTATAACGATTGCCTAAGTTGGCTAGCGGCCTACTACCCCGATTGCCCATTGGTACATGCAGTGATTCATTACGATGAGAATGAGCCACATATGCACGCAATCATGATACCCATTCGAGGTAATAGTCTGCCGGCAAGCGACATACGTAGTTTCAAAGGTGGGGCGAGGACGAGGAACAGTAATTTATATGCGGCAATAGGGAAGAAGCATGGATTGACCTTGAAGACCTCACTTAAGGGCGCCATCAAAAAACGAGCCGCTGAAGTAGTCATCGACGCGCTCGAGAAACGTAACACGCCATCTCTTATGGGTAATGTTTGGCCTGCGATAAAGTCCTCGATACGGAATAGCCCAGATGGATTTTTAGATCCACTGGGGATCACATTGGTACAACTGGTTTCAGTTGAGTCTGGGGTCGTTTCCACCAAGGGGGTGCGTCATGGATGAAAAACTTGACCATCAGCCGGCGCACGATGCCTTTATTGAAAAAAAGGGACTAGAGCAATTTCTTTTGCCAATCACTGAAATCGTGGTCAAACATGACAACGGACTTATTTATGGAGATTTTGGACTTGCCAACGCTGATGATCTCGAACTAGCCAACTCTATTAATGAAAATGGCGTACTGGAACCATTAGTTATATCTGTAGATCGCGTGTTACTCAGCGGCCATAGACGCTTGGCGGCCGCAATGTTTCTAGATCTAGGTGAAGTGCCAGTAAGAATGATTGAAATAGTCTACGAGGATTTAAAGCCGTCTGATCGTCTAAAATTACTGCAAAGCTTCAACCAGCAACGAGAGAAGACGGTCGGAGAGAGGATCAAAGAGAAGTTACTTACTATTGATCCAGCCAAGGCCCATACGGAGTTGAAGGCACGCAAAGAAAAGATCTTGCGTGGGGAGGGTGTTCCTGAGGCCAACGTGGACATGGGCCAAGTTAAAAAAAGACCGCGCATCACCACTAGACGATTCCTCGCAGCAGTGAAAATGGTAATTAATGCGCAGAAACCCTATTGGCCCTTAACCGATAGACGGATTCATTACCTTCTTCTAAATGATCCGCCGCTGCGCCATGACAAGAAACCCGATTCGGTTTACGCAAACGATAAAGGGTCTTATAAGACCTTGACGCATCTGCTACTGCGAGCAAGGCTCACCGGGGACATTCCGATGCGAGCAATTGAGGATTCAACCCGTCCGGTGCAGTTGACCGATGGTTTTTCCTCGCCCGAGGAATTTATTGCACAGGAAACTGAGGATTTTCTGACAGGTTACACGCGTAACTTAATGCAGGGTCAGCCGTATCACATAGAGATAATGCTCGAAAAAAACGCACTGCGATCAGTCATTGAAACTGTTGCGAGGGAGTACAACATTCCCATCACCACGGCTCGCGGATTCTCATCTCTTGGCCCGCGCTATGATATTTTTCGGCGATTCAAGAACTCTGGAAAAATCCGTTTAGTCGTATTGATGCTCACAGATTTCGACCCGGACGGTGAGGAGATTGCTGCCTCATTTGTTAGATCTCTGAGAGATGACTTTGGAATCGAGAATATCCATGCGGTCAAAGTCGCACTGACGGCGGACGATGTACGCCAGTATGCTCTACCAAGCGATATGGATGCGAAAGACAGTAGTCCCAACTATGCCAAGTTTGTCGAGAAACATAATAGTACAAAGGTGGTCGAACTTGATGCGGCCCCAGTAGACTTACTTCAGGATAGCCTACGTAAGAGTATCGAGGCTCATTTAGACATAGAGGAGTACAACGCTCAACTTGAGCAGGCCAAGCAAGATTCCGCGATCATAGAGGCTAGACGTCAAGTCGTATTTGACATGAATAGGTAATAGTTGACGCCGGCGGATTGGCGATAAGTCTGCCGGCTTAACAGCAACTGCAACACAAGTATGTAGTTACAGTTCTGAAGACTTGCATGAGGTAGCGAAAACTATTGCGAAGACATCTTCAAAAATACCAAAACATCGTATTACCCCTACCGCTTGGGTTCAATCATCCCAAGGCTAATAGCTAGCTGTTCGAGGTATTTAAGATACGCGCTGTTGTCCACAGCGTTCTTGCGTGTTTCTTTTGTGCAATGGCCGTGCTGATAGTTCCAATGGTCGTTACCCTTTGGCGAAAGACCACCGTGCAGGCGGCATCGACCGTTGAGCATCCCGTGCTTCTGGCAGTGACCGCCAGAGCGTGTCTTAGCTCCGCAGAGCATTGGGTGGACTTAATGTAGCAAGGAGTTCAATACGCTGCCTAATTTCATCCTTGGTCAGATATTTTGAATTTTTAGGCAAACTTTGAATCCGTTGCTTAATCTGCTCTCTCACGCAATCAACTCGTTTCATAAATCATCTCCTAAAGAATAAGTTGATATTTTACTATTGAGAATGAAGCTGAAGGTCGATGATTTTTTTATCTGGCTTGTCTTTTTCTAATGCTATGCACAGGAGCAATGAGGACTCTGAATTCACTTATCGGAATGTATCACTAATGGCAAAGATAGTTGTTCACCAACTCGTAGTGATTCATTGATGCATTGACCTTCAGCAAGCAATGCAAAACGTTCGGGCGCTTCTCGGATTGCTCGCCGTAACATTAGTTTCGCCAGCATTTCAACTGCCTCTGGTGAGGGCTGTTGAGGTAAGTTGATCATAATTTTCTCTCGGCAGTTTATAAAAACATCGCCAAAAAACTTTACCATGAAAGCCAATCCGATCCAGAGCAATCAAGCTGACGAGTTTCGCATTGCCCGCAGACCGATCAATTAGCTTAATTGAGGGGTGCAGGTAGCTCGTAGGTGTTGCAGGAGATGAGGCAGTTACCTACTGGTATCGCTCTTAACACTCACTGTCATCAGAACTGGCAAGTCAATCTCTAGTGATCGAGCCACGCGGTATAGCACCTCAAGGGAAGGATTCGCCACACCTCGCTCAATTTGGCTAGCATAAGTACGATCTATTTCTGCCATGTCGGCTAACTCTTCCTGCGACAGCCCAAGCTCTTTGCGCCGTAGCTTCACGCTTTGCGCAAGACCTCTCTTTAAGCGAATTAGTCGACTGTCCATATGAAGCACTATGAGCGCTCATAGATTGACAGTCCACGGAATATAGTCTACAAATTAACTCAAGCTTTGTACGCTGCATTCCCCAATAAAGTCCTGCAAATTCGAATTCAGCAGACTGTGATCAGGGCCTGCTGCCAAATTGCGCGTGGATACTCGCTGAAGACCAACGCTACAAACTCAATTTGGCATCGGTGCTGAACATCTCGCTTTACAGGAACAGCCATTTCTTTGACAGAGTTCCTAAACCTATAAATAACGCCATACTACTAATCGGGAGATATGTGCATGTTTGATTTTTTCAAAAAGAAACCGCCATCCGAAACTGAATCAATCAGCCGCTTAAATAGTCTAGCTTCCGAAGCTCGACTCGAAACAGTTCATGAAAAAGGGATCGTAACCGCAGTTATGGTTTTAATCGACAAGACTGGTAGTGAATTAGCTCCTTATGTTCAGCATAAAAAAAGTGTCGTGGAGTTCATTGCTCGCATAGAGGAGCGGATTACAAATGAGTTTGATGCCTATGATGAAATCTCAACCGCCACTAGATTGGTAGTTGACTCAAATATATCGGGATTGTTGAAATGGCATCTAAATCAAGAAAAAAATATTATTGTTGATCCGTTATAACAATCATAACTGATTAAAGTTTAAGGAGTTTTGTATGGAAAACAAAGATAAGAAGGGAACTGACTGGGTAGCCGTTATTTTTATTTTTATTGTTCTTCCAGTGGCATTTACATTGGGAGGGGTTTGGGTTGGCATTGCGACACTTGTAATTGGAATCGTAG
>JBAWWV010000349.1:0-4008 GCA_037146575.1 Alcaligenaceae bacterium
TAAAGAAACCGGTGTACATCTCGAGCAACCATTGCAATGACAGAACACGCGCACACCGCACCCGTCATCATCATTGGTGGTGGGTTGCATGGAAGTTCAACCGCCCTGCATCTGGCGCGCGCGGGTGTTCACGCATTAGTGCTTGAAAAAAACTACATTGCTCGTCATGCGTCTGGGGTCAATGCAGGAGGGGTGCGAACGCTTAGTCGGCATCTGGCAGAGGTGCCCTTGTCGCTGGCCTCGCGTGAAATCTGGTTAACGCTACAAGACTGGGTGGACGACGATTGCGGCTTCGATCAAAACGGCCAAATGCGTATCGCCGAAGACGAGGCAGATGTTGCAACATTGCGTACGCGCTTACAAACCATGCATGAGCATGGTTATACCCACGAAGAGTGGCTTGACGCTGACGAGGTGCGTACGATCGTGCCGGCGATCACGCCCAGCATTCAGGGCGGTTTGATTGTGCGTGCCGATGGCTCGGCCGACCCTTACCGCACGACCCGTGCGTTTAGATTTAAAGCGCAAAGCTTAGGCGCACGCGTCATCGAAGGCATTCAGGTTCTACACCTGCAGCGCAGTGCCGGTCAGTGGCAGGTGCAAACCGATCAAGGTCTGTTTACTGCCCCTATTTTGGTCAACTGTGCAGGCGCTTGGGCCGATAAAATCGCGGCTCAAATGGGTGAGCCTGTGCCGCTTGACCCAGTGGGGCCCATGATGCTGGTGACGACAGCGATGCCGCATTTTTTAGATCCAGTCGTATTGGGTACCGGTCGACCGTTATCGTTTAAGCAACGGGCCAACGGCACGGTACTGATCGGTGGGGGTCGATTGGCCTATGTCGATCGTGAGCGTGACTGGAGCGAACTTGATTTCAGGCAACTTGCCCAAGGGGCGCGCACAGTCTGCGATCTGTTTCCGCATATGAAGCAAGCCATCATTAGCCGCGGTTGGGCCGGTATTGAAGCGCAGATGCCTGACGGGATTCCGGTCATTGGCCCAAGCAGTACTGAACAAGACCTGTATCATGCCTTTGGGTTCTCGGCACATGGGTTTCAGATGGGGCCCATCGTTGGCAAGATTACCGCTGACTTGATTACGACGGGCCAAACGGATTTACCGATTACCCCTTTTTCAATCGCGCGCTTTCAAACAGGTGCGCCTTCTCTTACTCAGGAGCATTTTCATGGCTAACATTACTCGCTTAGATTCAAACGAACGTCTCAGCCGCGTGGTCATTCATGGTGATACGGTTTATCTTGCGGGCATTACTGCAAGCGTCAAGGGCGATATCGTGGCGCAAACGCGCGATGTATTTAGCAAGATCGATGGCCATTTAGCAGCAGCGGGTTCAGACAAACATCACCTGTTAACCGTACAAATCTGGCTCAAAGATATCACTGCAGATTTTGCGGGTATGAATAGTGTGTGGGCTGAATGGGCACCCAAAGATGCGTTACCCACACGCGCAACAGGCGAGGTCAAACTGGCTGCGCCCGATTTGTTAGTTGAAGTGATCGTTTCTGCCGCAAAAAAATAAGCATGTCTCACGTTGCTGTCATCGGGGCTGGTCCTGCTGGCCTGATGGCGGCAGAAACGCTTGCGCAGGCTGGCCACACGGTGCAAGTCTTTGAAGCCAAGCCTTCCGCGGGTCGCAAGTTTTTGATGGCGGGCCGCGGTGGGCTCAATATTACTCACTCTGAGCCTGCCGAGCGGTTTAACGCGCGCTACGGCGCGCGTGCGCCCGAGTTTGCGGCGATGTTGGCTGCGTTGAACGCCAATGCGCTGTGCGAATGGGTGCATAGTTTAGGGATCGAAACCTTTGTGGGTTCGTCGGGGCGTGTGTTTCCGGCTGAGATGAAGGCGGCGCCGTTGCTGCGGGCTTGGATCAATCGCTTACGCAAGCACAACGTGCAGTTTTTGATGCGTCACCGCTGGTTGGGGTTTGAACTTGACCACGGTTCAGAGGAGCAAGGCTCTGAGGCTTCAGGATTAGCGTCTAGTCCATCTGATAAACAAGTCTCAGAAGCGCACCTAGGCGCGAAACAAATATTACGTTTTGAATCGCCGAAAGGCGAAGTGACTGTCACTCCTGACGCCACCATTCTGGCCTTAGGCGGCGGCAGTTGGGCGCGCCTGGGTTCGGACGGTGCTTGGTGGCCGCTGTTGCAACGATATGGCGTCGAGCTTGCGCCGTTGCTGCCAAGCAATGGTGGCTTCGAAACAAAATGGTCGCAATACTTTATAGATCAGTGCGCAGGCCAGCCGCTTAAGACAGCCGAGTTTTGGCTGAGGACCACGCCTGCCACGGCAACCAAAGGGCGCCCTAAAAGCGCTAAAGCCACACGCACACTCGCGGCAGGTAAGCACACCGCACATCTGCGGGGCGAATGTTTGATGACTGAGCACGGGCTTGAGGGCGGCGCTATCTATACGCTGTCAGCAGCTTTGCGCGATGAAATCCTGCGTCACGGACAAGTCACGTTATACGTTGATTTGTTACCCGATCACACCGCCGAAAAAGTCTTGACCGAAGTGTCACACCCCCGCGGCACACGCTCATTATCTTCGCACCTACGCTCGCGCTTAGGTGTGCACGGTGTGAAAGCCGCGCTGTTGCGCGAATGCTTATCAGCTGAAACATTTAAAGACGCTGCGAAATTAGCCGAGGGCCTAAAAGCCCTGCCGATTGTCTTAACCGCATGCCGCCCAATCGATGAGGCTATCAGCACTGCGGGTGGTGTGCAGTTTGAAGGGTTGACGCAGCAACTGATGATTAAAAATTTACCCGGTGTGTTTTGCGCAGGCGAAATGCTAGATTGGGAGGCCCCCACTGGCGGCTACCTCATCAACGGCGCAATGGCCTCGGGCAAAGCAGCAGCGGTTGGGGTGAATGAGTGGTTGAGTAGCTAAACGCTATTTTTTGTTTTGCGCTTTGAGTCTCTAGCCAGATTCTTATTTGTTCACGCTAAAGCGCTGCTTAGCCCTATATTTTTTGCTCAATTTGTGCAAAAGTTACGGCTTGCGCTTGCCTCACAAACCTCCCTTGAGCCTATCCCACCATGAGCCTCCTTAGCCCCGACGAACTTGCTGCTTTAATTCCCGCCGAGTCATCGATTTTCCCGGCACCCATCCCTGTGCAGTGTGTCTCAAGTGATGAGTTTTTGCCTGGCGTCCAAACGCCTAAGCAAAAAGAATATGAAGCACGGGTGAAGGCGCTTGGTGCCGAGCTTGCAAAAAAACAAGGGCTTACACGCCGCAAGTTTTTTAAATCAGCCTCGGGGATGGCCGCCGCGTTTTTAGCGATGAATGACACGTATGGCCCAGTGTTTGGTGTCTCGCGTGCCGAGGCTGCGACACCTGAGATGGCCAACGAGCGCGCCCAGTCTTTGTCTGGGCAGTTCATCATGGATATGCACACGCACTTTTTGCGTGATGACACCAGCCTTGAAGGCTTTGCGCGCAGTCGCGAGGCGGTGGGTAAGGCAGGCTGGAACCCTGCTTTGGTGGGTAAACCTCAAACGCTTGAAGACCTTAAGTTTGCCAACTACCTAAAAGAAATATTTTTGGATAGCGATACCAAGGTTGCCTGTATCAGCGGCGCGCCCTCAGAAAAGGTGAGCGACTGGTTTTTAACCAACGATATGAAAAACCAGGCACGTTCCACCATCAACTCAATTGCAGGTTCAAAGCGCGCCTTTGCCCACGCCATCTTCACACCCGGTTACGCAGGGTGGATGGATGAAATCGATCGCGCGATTGAAGTGCTTAAGCCTGACTCGTTTAAGGGTTACACGATTGGCGACAATACCAACAAGCAGTTGTCAGTGCACCCTTGGCGCCTGGATGATGAAAAACTTGTGTATCCCGCGTACGAAAAGTTTGCCAAAGCGGGGCTTAAAAACGTGTGCATTCACAAAGGCTTGTTTCCGCCGTCGGTTGAAAAGAATTTTCCCAACCTCTTGCAATACGCCAGGGTCGATGATGTGGCGAAGGCCGCAAAAGATT
>JBAWWV010000350.1:0-3987 GCA_037146575.1 Alcaligenaceae bacterium
GAGATAGGAGACATCCATGTCGGTATCCACAGGTCAGGCTGCGTCTTTTACGGCAAAATCCCCCCCAGAAGTTTCACCAGAGTTGATCAAGCGAATCGCTTGGCGAGTGCTTCCAATCGTATTACTAGGGTTCTTTCTTTCTTACTTAGATCGCACGAACGTTGGCATGGCAGCCTTGACGATGTCGAGTGACTTGAAATTTACAGCAACTATTTTTGGGCTCGGCTCGAGTATCTTTTTTCTAGGTTATGTGATCTTCGAGGTGCCAAGCAATATCGCGTTACAAAAAGTGGGCCCACGTATTTGGTTCGCGCGCATCATGTTTACCTGGGGCTTATTTTCGGTGGCCATGGCCTGGGTCTGGAACGATACTAGCTTTTATCTCTTCCGCTTTTTATTGGGTGTCGCCGAGGCTGGGTTTTATCCCGGCTTGATGTTTTATTTCACCTATTGGTTTCCCGCGAAATATCGCACTCGGATGATTGGTTTATTGCTAGTGGGTAATCCCTTGTCGTCGATGATTGGTTCGCCGCTAGGTGGGTTGCTGTTGCAACTTGATGGCGCTTTAGGCTTTAAGGGCTGGCAATGGCTGTTTATTATTGAGGGAGTACCGACGCTGATTTTGGCAGTCGTCATTTTCTACATCATGCCCGATCGTCCTGCCAATGCGAAATGGTTAACGCAGACAGAAAAGGATTCGTTAGAACGTGTGCTTGAACATGAACGTGCGAACATGGCAAGCGTGCGGACAGACAGTCTGCGTAGCGTTCTAACAAGCGGTAGTGTCTGGCTGATGGGGCTGTGCTATTTAGGCATCATCATTGGTCTGTACGGACTTGGATTTTTTCTGCCACAAATCATCAAGTCTTTCAGTGGTCTAGACAATACAACGGTAGGGTGGTTAGCAGCGATCCCATCATTCTGTGCAGTCATTGCGACGGTTTACTGGTCGCATCATTCAGACAAAACAGGTGAGCGTGTTTGGCATATTGCGACTGCAAGCTTAATTGGCTTTGTTGGCTTGGTGGTCGCGGCATATGCCAGTTCGCCTACGATCTCTTTGATCGCTTTATGCGCAGCTTCAGGTGGCATTATGGCTGCTTTGGCTACGTTCTGGTCTTTGCCGACAACGCTGCTCGGGGGCGCGTCAGCGGCCGCTGGCATTGCTTTGATTAATTCGATAGCGGCTGCCGGCGGATTTTTTGGACCCAATATTATGGGTTGGTTAAAAGACGCAACGGGTGAGTATCGTAGTGGACTATTAGTCCTCGCGTGCAGCCTGATTGTGACTGCGCTGATTGCTCTGTCTTTCAAAGGCGCTTTAAGTCGGCAGAATGCAAAATAGTTCGTCGTACTGAACTTCTTTGCAGTCTGCTCAAGCGCTAAGGTGTATTAAACTTGCGGCCCCCAAGGGGCTGCAAGCATTAACTTGTTTTCTTGCGACTGCAATAACGGGCGCAACTGTTTAGCAAAATTCATAAAAGCTTGGTCGCCATAGACACCATCCCAAAACTTACGACGGTCAGCCTCATCGTCGAATTTCCAGAGATGTACCAACTGATTGAGCGCACCGATGTCGCCCGTGAAGTAGCCGCATAACTTTGCGGGGTGCTTCGACAAAGCAGGCCAGCCTTCTGCTTTGTATAGCGCGACCACGTCACTCATTTTTCCCACTGTGACCGTATAGGTGCGTAATTCATATATTGCCATGCTTGTCTCCGTTTTTTAGCAGCTTACGCTGCGACAGTTTGTGCGACTTGTGCACCGCGAATCAGTTTGCCAGGTAGGTGACCCGTTGAGACACCATCGCGATACGTCACCACGCCCGCTACGATGGTGGCGCGATAGCCTTCGGCGACTTGGCCTAAGCGACGCCCGTTTGCTGGCAGATCATGCACGATTTTTGGTGCGTGAAGCTTGAGCTTTTCAAAGTCAATCACGTTGACGTCGCCCTTATAGCCTGGGCGCAGAAGACCCCGATCGTTCAACCCCACCGTAGCTGCCGTGTCATGTGTTTGCCATTTCACCAGAGTTTCGAGTGGGATCTTCTCGCCGCGTGAGCGATCGCGCGCCCAGTGGGTGAGCAGGTAAGTTGGAAAGCTTGCATCGCAGATAAAGCCATAGTGCGCGCCGCCATCGCTTAAGCCAGGGACGGTATCGCGATCGAGCAACATTTCGCGCAGCACATCAAGATTTTGCTCGGCGTAGTTATACAAAGGGCGATACAAAATCGCTTTACCTTCATTTTGAAGCAAATAATCGTAGGCGTATTCGGTTGGGTTCACACCGGCACGCTTTGCTAAACCCGCAATGCTGTCTTCAGGCTTGGGTTCGTACTCTGGTGGGTCTCCAAGTGGGTATAGATTTTCAAAGTTCGCGACACGACGTTTGTACATGGCTTCGGTGTGCTCTTCGGCCACAATTTTGGCACGCAGGGCAGGGTCTTTGAGGCGCTCAAGTTTTTCATCCAGCGGCAACTTTGCTAATGCTTCGTAGGAAGGCAATTGCGAGAACGGACAGATGGTTAGAGAAAAACTCAGCAACAGCGCGACAGGGCGTGCGCCAACTTGTGCTTTCATTTTGAGCCCAGCATCGGTCGCGTTGTGCATGTGCTCCATCACGCGGCGCCAGCGTTGTGGCAAATGCTCATGTTGCAGCAGTGTCAACGACAAGGGGCGCCCCGAGGCTTCAACGATACGGCGAAGCATCGCGAACTCGTTGTCGGTATCGTCAAAATCAGAGACTAATTGCAAGACACCCTGACCAATTGCACCCAAGCCCTTCGCAATCGTTGTGAGTTCGCTTTCGGCGGCACCCAAGGTTGGCGTGTGGTGACCATCGCTGCTTTTATGCAGAATGGTACGTGAGGTTGTGAACCCCAAGGCGCCTGCTTGCACGGCCTCGGCAGCTAAGCGCGCCATTTCAAGACTGTCGGCCTCGGTTGCGACTTCGCGTGCAGCACCACGGTCACCCATCACATGAATGCGCAAGGGGGCATGACCGACCTGAGTGGCCACGTCAGCATCGTACTGACGCGCCTCAAGTGCATCCAGGTATTCTGGAAAAGTGCGCCAGTTCCAGGGCAAGCCTTCGTCTAGCACCACGCCTGGGATATCCTCAACACCCTCCATCAGCTTCATCATGACTTGCCGATGCTCGGGGTTGCACGGTGCAAAACCAATGCCACAGTTACCCATCACCACCGTGGTCACGCCTAATTGCGAGGATGACGCGACTTTGTTGCTCCAGGTGACTTGACCATCGTAATGGGTATGAATATCAACAAAGCCTGGGGTGACAAGCAGCCCCTTGGCATCAATTTCTTCGGTGGCGGTGCCCGTCACCACACCGACTTCCTGAATGATGCCATCGACGATTTTGATGTCGCCAACGTAGGGCTTGTTACCTGTGCCGTCTGCGATCAAGCCGTTACGAATGATTAAGGATTGAGGGGTTGCCATATTGAGGTCTCTTAGCGTTTTTAGTGAAGCTGTTTTAAGTGTTAAGTCTATTTTAAATACTGCGGTTTCAAGCCGCATCCGTTTGTGCGGCTTGAACAGCTTGAACGAGCGTTAGGGCATCTGCGCCATGATCTGCCCAACAGCGGCCGTCAATTTTTTTGCATAAGGCACATGTAAAAATTCATTTGGGCCGTGAGCATTGGATTTTGGCCCAAGTACTCCGCAAACCATCATTTGCGCTTTAGGAAAGCCTTGGCTTAACAGGCTCATCAAGGGGATCGTGCCGCCCTGGCCGATGTAACCCACAGGCGCCTGGAAGTGTGCAAGGCTCGCTTGATTCAATGCCTGTTCAAACCACGGGGCGATTGCGGGTGCATTCCAGCCGGTTGAGGCACCTTGAGACTCGTAGGTGACTTTAGCCTGATAGGGCGCATTGTCTTCTAATAAGGTTTTGAGTTCTGCGACCGCCGTTGCCGCGTCGATCAGGGGTGGCAAGCGCAAACTGAGTTTGAACGCTGTGTAGGGG
>JBAWWV010000351.1:0-3981 GCA_037146575.1 Alcaligenaceae bacterium
GTGACGATTGCACTATCTATCAGGGCGTCACCTTGGGGGGCACCCGGCTCTACAAAGGCGCCAAGCGTCATCCAACGTTGGGTAAGGGGGTTGTGGTGGGCGCAGGTGCGCAAGTGCTTGGTGGGTTCACTGTGGGTGACGGAGCACGGATTGGCTCGAACGCTGTGGTCGTCAAGCCAGTGCCTGCTGGTGCGACGGCGGTAGGTAACCCTGCGCGTTTGATTGAAGCTAAGCGCTCAACCGAAGACCAAGTGCCTATAACTCAGTTAGCGCCCTGCGATGCAGGCTGGGATGCGGCACCCTTGAAAGCCTTGCTCGACAAAGGGTCACCGCCACCGAGCTCGACCGCGTCAAGTGATTCGGCGGATGACTCGGCCGGGTTTACTGCTTATGCGGCTGACGCAGGCGCAGGTGACCCGTTGGTTAAAGTTTTGCATGAGCTCATCAACCATGCCGCGGCGCAAGATGCCCGCATCGCGCAGCTTTGCCAAACCATCGAAGCAATGGGCTCGCAGGTCAAAGGGCAAAGTGCGCCCCTTGATGCGCAACGCTTGAATAAGCTGGTTGACGAGTAGACAGCTCGTCTGAGTGTTTACTCGGCCTTAACGCCAGCGCTTTTTACAACCACGCCCCAGCTCTCGGTTTGTGACTTAAGAAACTGAGCAAATTGCTCGACCGTACCGGCACCGTTCGTTGCCCCCAAGTCGTCTAAGCGCTTTTGAACATCGGGCTTGGCCAAGACTTTATTCATTGAGACGTTAAGCTTAGCGATGATCTCGTTGGGTGTGCCTGCAGGTGCTGCCAAGGCAAACCACGAAGACACGTCGAAGCCCGGAAAACCAGATTCTTGCATAGTGGGGACGTCAGGCGCAGCGGGCGAACGCTTAGGCGAGGTAATCGCCAGCACACGCAATTTACCGGCTTGCACCAGAGGCCAAGCCGTTGGCATATTGTCAAACATCATCTGCACTTGCCCACCCATTAAATCAGTCAGTGCAGGCGTGCTGCCCTTGTAGGGAATATGCGGAATATCGAGCTTGGTTTGCAGCTTAAACAACTCGCCCGTCATGTGGATCGAAGTGCCCGCGCCCGAGGAGGCAAAATTTAAGGTGCCAGGATTTTTCTTGGCGTACTCGATTAATTCTTTGACGTTATTGATAGGCAGCTTGGGATAAATCACAAGCATGTTTGGCACTTTAGCTGCTAAACCAATGGGGCTAAAGTCTTTGATTACATCAAATTTTAAATTCGAATACAGCGTTTGATTGATCGCATTGGTCACCGCCATCAAGAATAAGGTATAGCCATCGGGCGCCGCGCGCACAACCAACTCGGCTGCGATATTGCTGCCCGCACCGGGTTTGTTTTCAACGACAAAACTTTGGCCCAAATCTTCGGTCATGTCTTTAGCAAGAATACGGGCGATTACGTCTGTCGAACCCCCTGCTGAGAAGCCAACCACAATGCGAACGGGTTTAGTCGGATACGGAGTTTGGGCTTGGACTGAACTCGGCATCAATCCCAAAGAGCCGAGCAAACTACAGGCTAACAGCGCAGCAGAACGTGCAGATTTGAAGATCGTCATGGTGGGACTCCGGTTTGTTTTCAGTGAACTGGCGCATTATAAGACTTGCAATACGACCGTACAGCGCATAGAACATCAATCAAGTACGCTTTTACCCTATCTATATGTAGGGTAAAAATAAACATATTCTTGATCTTTCAGCTAAACTAAATTAAAATAAGTACATAATTTCCCTACATAAAGTTCGGGTTACAAGATACTTATGAAAAAGATGGCTCTGTTTCGCAAGCTCTCTGAGCTCGACAAGCGCGGGGTTTACGTCCTGGCACGGCGCGACCTCGAGAAGCTTTTCCCAGAGGAAGGTGAGAAGGCAATGGAGAAGTCTCTGCAGCGTATGGTCGCGGACGGCCTGTTACAGCGCGTGGCCAAGGGCCTCTACGTCAATCCGGCAGCGACTAGCAAGAACCGCTGGATCGCAGAAGAGATCGCCAAGGCGCTGCGGCCGGGCAGCCTGTCATATGTAAGCCTGGAATCAATCCTCTCAGAATACGGAGTGATCTCGCAAATCCCGATCAATCGTATGACGGTGATGACCACCGGAAAAAGCGGCACGGTCGAGACCCCCTACGGAACGATCGAATTCACGCACACCAAGCGGCGCGTGGCCGAGATCATCAAGCGCACTCTATTCGTCAAGGGCAGGCCGTTGCGTATCGCCACCAAACAAGCGGCGGTCCGCGATCTTTTGCGCGTGGGGCGCAACGCCAACATGATCGACCGAAGAGAACTGGACGATGAACAACAAAGGGATGAGGTATGAGCGAGGACAAGGTGGATTTCAACGCGCTGGTCGACCTGGCCATGACCAATTCGGCGCTGTCGGCCATGCGCCCAGTGGTCGAGAAAGAGCTGCTGCACTACGAGATATTCCAGGCGCTCGACGCGGAGGGTCTGCTCAAGAATCTAGTGTTTCAAGGCGGCACGTCGCTGCGTCTGTGCCGCGGATCTGACCGCTTCAGCGAGGATCTCGACTTCGCCGGCGGCATCGATTTCTCAGGTGACAGCATAGAGCGGATCAAGCACTGCATCGAGACGCGCATTGGTGAACGCTTTGGCCTCAACGTGACGGTGAACAACAAGCCCGCCAAGGGCTTCGATGGTGAAGTCAAGCATGTGCGCGTAGACAAGTGGTGGATCTCGATCGAAACAGCGCCAGAAAACCCAGCGATGCCTCGCCAAAAGATCAAGTTAGAGATCGCAAATATCCCCGCCTACACGCGCGAGTTAACACCGCTGCGCATCAACTACGATTTCCTCAGGGGCTCTCCGACGGTGCTGATCAACGCGGAGTCGCTCGATGAGATCAATGCAGACAAAGTGCTTGCGTTTCCAACCTCACTACTCGACAACGCCGGCAAGCCGGTCAGCCCAGACTCCGCGCAGATCAGGCACCGCGACATCTGGGACTTAGCTTGGATGGCCACGCGCGGCGCGAAGCTGGTGCCAGGATTGGTGGCCGTGAAAATCGGCGACTACGGCGTCGAAAACTACCCCGGCCTGCTCGATCAGGCGATCAAGCAGCTTCCAGAGATCGTGAAGAGTCGCGAATTCAAAGCGCAGATGAGTCGCTTCATCGACTCGGCGCCCCTCGCCAAGACGGTCGCCAACGACGGCTACAACGATTACTTGACGACGTCGGTTGGCAGCCTGTTCGCGCAGATGCGGACGACGCTGGCGAACAATCCAATCGAAGAACTGGCAGCGCCCTATGCCAAGAAGGAGCCAGAGCCCAAGGCGAAACTGGCCCCCAAGCGCAAGCAGGTGTCGAGCCTCGAGCGCTGAGTCGACGCCCGATCAACGCGCGGTCTCATCCTCGAACGACTTGGCGTTTTCTTCTGCGGCAAACACTTGTGGCGAAAAGAATTGTCGTTTCAAGGAGAGTAAACTGGCGCGTGACAAACGAACGGATTCGTTGCAAGAAAACGCAGTCAGTTATTGAATGACAACAGAAAAACAAGAAACTGAAGTACAGACTTCAAACGCACTAGGCGGGGGCTTAGACACGTCTACACATACCCCGATGATGCAGCAATACCTGCGCCTTAAAGCTGAGGCTGGGCCGTTGCTGCTGCTTTACCGCATGGGTGACTTCTATGAGATGTTTTATGAAGACGCTGAGCGCGGTGCGAAGCTGCTGGGTTTAACGCTGACGCGGCGCGGCTCATCAAATGGGGTGCCTATCCCAATGGCGGGGCTGCCCTACCACGCCGCTGAACAATACTTGGCCAAGTTAGTGGCGCAAGGTGTCTCGGTCGCGATCTGCGAGCAAATTGGCGACCCCGCCACAAGCAAGGGCCCGGTCGAGCGCAAGATCGTGCGCATTGTCACGCCCGGCACACTGACAGACGAAGCCTTGCTGCCCTCAAAAGCCGATCGCTGCGTGGCCGCCGTGTTTG
>JBAWWV010000352.1:0-3978 GCA_037146575.1 Alcaligenaceae bacterium
GTATCAACGTAACGTCGCTTCGCGTACGCAGTTTTTCGTTGAATGGATGGCGCTTGATCTGATTCGTAATCAGGCTGGTGACGTGTTGGGCGTGACTGCGCTCGAGATGGAAACCGGCGAGATGTATATTTTTGAAGCTAAGACAACTGTCATCGCCACCGGCGGTGCCGGGCGCATCTGGGCCGCCTCGACCAACGCCTTTATTAACACGGGCGATGGTATGGGGATGGCGGCACGTGCTGGTGTCCCCATGATGGATATGGAGTTCTGGCAGTTTCACCCAACCGGTGTCGCCGGTGCGGGTGTGCTCATCACCGAAGGCGTGCGCGGTGAGGGCGGCATTTTGTTGAATAAAGACGGCGAGCGCTTCATGGAGCGTTATGCTCCAACACTCAAAGACTTGGCACCGCGTGACTTTATTTCGCGCTGTATGGATCAAGAGATTAAAGAAGGCCGTGGCTGTGGCCCAGATGGCGCCTATGTGCATCTGAAGCTTGATCACCTCGGCGCCGACGTTATCAGCAAACGCTTGCCTTCGATTCTTGAAATTGGTCATAAGTTCGCCAACGTTGATGCGACCAAAGAGCCAATCCCGGTCGTGCCAACGATTCACTATCAAATGGGCGGCATCCCTTGTAACTACAATGGGCAGGTCACCTCTTGGGACGGTAAGCAAACACACATCGTCAATGGTCTCTACGCCATCGGCGAGTGTTCAGCTACCTCAGTGCATGGCGCCAACCGCTTAGGCACCAACTCGCTATTAGATTTGATCGTGTTTGGCCGCGCTGCCGGTAACCATATTGTTGCTGCCCATCCCGAGCGCCAGCACGCGCATCAACCCTTGCCCCAAGAGTCGGTCGATTTTTCGCTTGACCGTGTCAACAAGCTCGAAACCCGTACCAAAGGCGAAAAAACCCAAGTGGTGGGCAACGACATTCGTAACGCCATGCAGCTACATTGCGGGGTGTTTCGCACTCTTGAATCCCTCAACGAAGGCGTGCGAAAAATCGATGCCCTGGCTGAAAAAGTTGACAATATTGCGTACACCGATAAGTCAAAAGTGTTTAATACTGCGCGTATTGAGGCCCTCGAACTGAGCAATATGATTGAAGTGGCACGTTCAACGATCCATTCAGCAGCAGCGCGTACTGAAAGTCGTGGCGCCCACGCGCTTGACGACCACCCAACACGTGACGACGAAAACTGGATCAAACACACCTTGTGGTACTCAGAGGGTAATCGCCTTGACTACAAGCCTGTGCAAATGCAACCACTTACCGTCGAAAGCTTCCCGCCTAAGTCGCGTACCTTCTAAGACAAGCTACCTGGATATCTATCATGAGCACAAAACGCATCGTGAAGTTTGAAATTTACCGCTACGATCCCGATAAGGATGAGCGCCCCTATATGCAAAAGCTCGAGGTCGAGCTGCAACCAACTGACAAAATGCTGTTGGATGCCCTGATCCGCATCAAGATGGACGTTGATGACAGTTTGACGTTGCGTCGCTCGTGCCGTGAGGGCGTGTGCGGCTCAGATGCGATGAACATCAATGGTAAAAATGGTTTGGCTTGCACCACCAACATGCTTGAATTAACTGAGCCGGTTGTGTTACGCCCCCTGCCTGGGTTGCCAGTGATTCGCGATCTGATCGTGGATATGACGCAATTCTTTAATCAGTACCACTCGATCAAGCCTTACTTGATCAATGACACGCCTCCGCCCGAGAAAGAGCGTTTGCAAACCCCCGAGGCGCGCGACGAACTCAACGGCCTGTATGAGTGTATTTTGTGCGCCTGCTGTTCAACATCGTGCCCCTCTTTCTGGTGGAATCCTGACAAGTTTGTGGGCCCTGCCGGCCTGCTGCAGGCGTATCGGTTTATTGCCGATACGCGCGATCATGCGACTGCTGAGCGGCTGGATAACCTTGAAGACCCTTATCGGTTGTTTCGTTGCCACACCATCATGAATTGCGTCGACGTGTGCCCCAAAGGATTGAACCCCTCATTGGCGATCGGCAAAATCAAAGAAATGCTTGTACGTCGTACGGTTTAGGCGGGTGCAACACGTATGAGCCAACTCACCGACATGGACCGCACCAGGCTGCGTTGGCGCGCTAGGCGTGGGTTGCTCGAAAATGATCTGATGCTGACTAAGTATCTAGATACCTACGAGTCTGACCTGACTGATGTGGATGTCTCAGCGCTTACCCAGTTGTTTGAATTGGGTGACAATGAGCTGTTAGACTTGCTGTTAGCTCGGCTCGAGCCGGTGGGGCTGCTAGATCGCCCAGCTGTGCACGCGGTGCTAGCCAATATTCGCGCGTTATGAACATTCATCAAAAAAAAATTATCGAAGGAACAAAACATGAAACTGTCTGACAAAAAAGCTACGCTCTCGTTTTCTGACGGCAGTCCGTCGGTCGACTTCCCGGTGTATGACGGTTCGGTCGGACCTCAGGTGATCGATATTCGTAAGCTGTACGGTCAAACCGGCATGTTCACCTACGACCCAGGTTTTTTGTCGACCGCTGCGTGCACCTCAGACATCACTTACATTGATGGCGATAAAGGCGAGTTGTTGTATCGCGGTTATCCAATCGAAGAGTTAGCGGTCAATTGCGATTTCATGGACATCAGCTATTTGATCCTGAATGGTGATCTGCCAGACGCCAAGCAAAAGCTTGATTTTGACTCGTTGGTGACCAATCACACGATGGTCAACGAGCAGATGCAGTTTTTCTTGCGTGGCTTTCGCCGCGATGCGCACCCGATGGCCGTTTTAACTGGTCTAGTTGGGGCGCTTTCTGCCTTCTATCACGACTCTACCGACATCACCAATCCACACCATCGTCACGTTTCGGCCATTCGGTTGATTGCCAAGATGCCGACGCTGGTTGCGATGGCCTATAAATATTCACAAGGTCAGCCTTACATTTACCCGAAAAACAGCTTGTCATATACCGGCAATTTCTTGCGCATGATGTTTGCAACACCTTGCGAAGAATACGTCGTGAACCCTGTCGTTGAACGTGCGCTTGATCGTATTTTCATCTTGCACGCTGATCACGAACAAAATGCTTCAACCTCAACGGTGCGTTTGTGCGGCTCATCTGGCACTAACCCCTTTGCCGCCATTGCGGCAGGTGTCGCTTGCTTGTGGGGCCCCGCACACGGCGGCGCCAACGAAGCTTGCCTGCAAATGCTCGAAGATTTGCAAGCCAAGGGTGGCATGGCTAAAGTTGGTGAGTTTATGGAGCAAGTCAAAGACAAAAACTCTGGCGTTCGTTTGATGGGTTTTGGTCACCGGGTGTACAAAAACTACGATCCGCGTGCCAAGTTGATGCAGCAAACCTGCAAAGAGGTGTTGGCGGCTTTGGGCCTCGAAAACGACCCACTGTTCAAACTCGCCATGGAAGTCGAGCGTATTGCGCTCGAAGATCCATATTTTGTTGAACGCAAGCTCTATCCAAACGTTGACTTCTACTCTGGCATTGTTCAGCGCGCAATCGGCGTGCCAACCGCGCTGTTTACCGCGATTTTCGCCTTGGCGCGTACGGTCGGTTGGATCGCGCAATGGAACGAGATGATCTCTGGCCCTGAATACAAAATTGGTCGTCCTCGTCAGTTGTATCAAGGCGCGACTTCGCGCACAGTGCCTAAGCGCAAATAAGTACCTTGTGTTTGTCATGGCTTGTGCACAGTGTGCAAGCCAGTCTTTTTGAAACGACCCCAACAAGCTGGACACACGTCCCACCTTTGGGGTTTTTTCATTTTGGATCGTTTTTTGTGGGCATGTTACTGAGTCGCCTGCATGCAAAAGCCATCAGACGTACGTAAATCTTAAGGCATCTGGTTGGGCCCCTTGTCCATTCTGTGTTGTTTCGTTCGTACAACGCTTCTTAAAATAACCTTTAACTATTAAAGGTTATCCCTATAAAAGTCATGGGTTTATTCAGACCCTCGGGTTATACTT
>JBAWWV010000353.1:0-3978 GCA_037146575.1 Alcaligenaceae bacterium
GTGACCAACAAGGGTTTGGTCGAACCTGGCGTCGGCCTGCCTTGTAGCTCGCTAAATTTGCGGGCGACAGCGTAATTAAAAATAATGGTCGCTAAAAGCAGGGCGACAAAAATGGGGTTCCAGTAGGCATAAAAGACCAGCGAAGCCAGACCTAGCCACAACACAGCACCTTGTTGCGTACGCTGACCCAGCCACAGCATGCCTAAAAAGGTAATGGGTAAAAATACAAAAATGAAACCGTACGAGTTAAAAAGCATGGCTGTTGTGCGTAGCCTCTAACGAACTGTCACGATGACATACGCAACAAGCACACCAACCACAATCCCAGCGGCAAGTTCAAGCTTGGTGTGGCCGATACGTTCGCGCAACGGTGACGCTTGAGCGGTGTTGCCCTCACGCGCCAACTGATTAATCGCTTGAGCCTGCTTGCCAATTTGCCGTCTAAGGCTGTTGGCATCAAGCAGCACAATAAAGGCTAAAGCCACGGCAACGCCAAAGGCAGGGTGTTGAATCCCCTCTTTGAAGGCAATGAGTGCTGCCATACTGCTCACAATGGCACTGTGGTTGCTAGGTAAGCCGCCGTAGCCAATCAGGCCAAAGGCAAGTTTGCCAGCGCGCAGGCTATTAATCGCAAACTTTAGGCTGCCCGCAACCAACCAGGCGATAAAGGGGGTCAGCAAGTACGAATAATCCATCGCGCTTAAATCCCCCATAAGGCCCAAATGCATGCGGCCACCCAGCCGATCACTGTCAGCAAAAGTGGCCAATCTGTGAGCAACGCGTCGGTGGGCGACTCGCCACCGTCAAGCACGTCAACCACATACCAGTACCTAAAGAGCCCAAACAGCACCAGTGGTACGGTAATCACTAACTCTGGGTGGCTAGACATCACGAACATACTGTAAAAAACCAGAGCACAGGTGGCAGACATCTCGGCATAGCGATCGACGAGCGCCTTGGAATATTGCTTAAGAACTTGCCGCCCTTCGGTACCGCTTTGGCTCAGTTCTTGACTGCGTTTAACTGCCGCCAAGTACAACGCCAGGCACAGGGTGGTCACAAACATCCAGCCCGAAACGGGTACTGAGAGCGCGACGGCGCCTGCCAGCACGCGAAGAACAAAGCCAAGCGCAATCGTGAAGATATCTATGACGGGTTTGTGTTTTAAAACAAAGGTATAAGCAATGTTTAACACCAAATAGCCCAAAATAACGTTTACGACCTTTGGGCTCACGAACCAGCTCGCGATTAACACCAGGTACAGCAGACTCAATAAAAGTAATGCTGCAGGGATCGATACGGACCCGGCTGCAAGGGGTCGACTGAGCGATTTTGTCGGGTGTTTGCGGTCGCCTTCAATGTCCTTGAGGTCGTTTACGATGTACGTGGCAGAAGACGCGACGCAAAACAGCAAGGCGGCCAGCAAGGCTTGTTTGAGCGAGGCCTCGCGCATGAACTCGCCGGTAAAAACTAAGGGCGCCAGCACAAAACCGTTTTTAATCCATTGCTTTGGTCGAATGAGCTTAAATAGGCCCATTAATTGAGTGCCGGTCGATCGTTTCGTTGCAGTATCATGCATGGGGCATTAAAACCTAAGCTACTTGTCACGTTGCAGGGTGGGCAAGACAGGCCCTTGAAAATAACCTCGTCATCCATGAATCCGATCAAATACCCCGTGATTTTCGCATTAAACCTAGCCCCTGCAAAACTTAACTGTTCAATGCCTGCAAAATGGCGGGCAAAGGCGTGGGGTGCTCGCGTGAGGTCAATGACTGCATGGGGTCGCTTAAGTGCCTTACCGCATCAAGTGGTGGCGCTGTCAGATCCTCGTCACACCAAAGCTCTTTTGATGGCCTCAACGCCTGGGCTGCCCTTCGGCAATGGCCGTAGTTATGGCGACGCCTGCCTAAACCCCGAGGGCGTACTGTGGGCGACGCGTGGTTTGGATTATTTAATCGCTTTCGATCCGCAAACGGGCATCTTGACCTGCGAGGCTGGGGTGTTGCTTCGCGATATACAGGCTTTGGTCGCGCCGCTAGGTTGGTTGCTGCCCGTGACCCCGGGCACCCAGATGATCACCGTAGGAGGGGCGATTGCCAATGACGTACATGGCAAAAATCACCATGTATACGGCTGTTTTGGCGATCATGTGGTTCAACTCAATCTACTTAGAACTGACGGCGAAGAGATCATTTGTGGCCCGCGACTGCGTGCCGACTGGTTTGCCGCCACCTTAGGGGGGATCGGTTTGACGGGTTTAATCACCCAAGCGACCCTTCAGTTAAAAAAGATTCCGGGCAGTTGGCTCGAAACCGAGACAATCGCCTATAGCAACCCACACGCGTTTTTTGATTTAGCGGACGGCTCTGAACAAGACTGGGAAAACACGGTTTCGTGGATTGACTGTGTGGCTGGCAGCGGCGGCCGTGGTTTATTTATGCGGGGAAACTTTATTGCCGATGCTGGCCGTGCAGCCCCAAAAGCAGCGGCTAAGCGCATGCCGTTTGTGCCGCCCGTTTCGATGGTCAATGGGTTGACCTTGCGCCCCTTTAACGAGGCGTACTTTTGGTCGAATAAGCGTAAAACCGGGCGCCAAATAACGCATTACCAACCATTTTTTTACCCGCTTGATAATCTTCACGACTGGAATCAGATGTACGGCCCAAAGGGCTTTTATCAGTATCAAAGCGTGGTGCCCCGAGCGGTAGGCCAAGAGGCCGTCTCTGCCATGCTCGCTGAAATCGGGCGCTCGGGTCAGGGGTCATTTTTGGCCGTGCTGAAGACCTTTGGTAACCGGGAGCCCCTTGGCATGCTCAGCTTTGCTCAGCCGGGCGTCACGCTTGCGCTAGATTTTCCAAACCATGGCGCCAAAACCTTGGCTTTATTCGAGCGCTTAGATGCTATCGTGCGCGAAGCGCGGGGGCGGATCTATTTGGCGAAAGATGCACGTATGCCAAGAGACCTCTTCGAGGCGGGTTATCCGCGCCTGTCAGAATTTATCCAATATCGCGACCCAGGCATTAGTTCTGCCATGTCACGCCGTTTAATTGATTAACTTTGGGGTTTGCTTTGACTCAAAAAATTGTAATTGTTGGGGCAACTTCGTCGATCGCGACGCACTGCGGGCGTTTGTGGTCGCAAGGCAAAGTGGTCGATCTGCATCTTATTGGTCGCGATCGCGAGCGCCTTGAAAGAATTGCAGCCGATTTGCGCGCCAGGGCCGCAACAGGGTCAACTGTGCAGCTTGTTGTCGCTGACTTCTTAAATGCCGCGGCAATTCAGAACTCGGTCGCACAACTGGCAGCACCTAGCAAAATTGATATCGCCCTCATTGCTCATGGGTCTTTAGGGGATCAAGTTGCTTGTCAAAACGATCTTGCTAAAAATCAAGCTGAGCTTGAGGTCAACGGTGTTTCGCCCGTGCTGTATGCAGAGGCGTTTGCGCATCAGATGGCGCAGGCCAATCACGGCACACTCTGTGTGATCGGGTCGGTTGCGGGCGATCGGGGGCGTCGATCGAATTATGTCTATGGCGCAGCGAAAGGGCTGGTGACACGTTATGTGCAAGGGTTGCAACACCGCTTTGCGGGCGTGAAAGGCAATCAGGTAAAAGTTGTACTGATTAAGCCGGGCCCAACCGACACGCCCATGACAGCACAGCTCAAAGCAAAAGGAATGAAGCTCGCACCCGTCGAGGATGTTGCAGCTGGGATCGTTGCAGCAGTGGCTGCAGGCAAACCGGTGGCCTATGTGCCTGGCAAGTGGTGGTTGATCATGATGGTGATCCGCCATTTGCCGTCAGTCATTTTTAACAAGATGAATATCTAGACGAGTTGAGAGTCACATTGAGCGACCACGCTACGCCACAAAAAGGGAGTCGAATTCCGACTACTCACTTAAGCCACATTATTTTTTATGCGGGAGTCGTTCTCGGTTGTGTATTTTTGTTAGCGTATTTTTTTGCTGGGCCTTGTACCG
>JBAWWV010000354.1:0-3969 GCA_037146575.1 Alcaligenaceae bacterium
CTCGAAGGCTGGCGTGCACATCATGACGTCTTATCTCGCCAAAGAGCTGGCATCGTTTGGTATTACGGTCAATGCCGTGGCGCCAGGCCCGGTTGCCTCGGCAATGACGACCGCGTTTCCGCAAACGCTCAAGGATTTGATCCCGGTCGGGCGGATGGGCAAGGCGTCAGAGATCGCCTCGGCGATTTTGTTTTTGGCGTCACCCGAGTCTGGCTTTGTGACGGGTGAGATTTTGGATGTGAATGGCGGACTGTGGTCTGATTAGAGCTTGAAAAGCCCTCCTCGTGATGCAATATTGCATTAAAGTATCAACATGTAAGTTTTGCCTTTTTAATAAAGAGATCAACGATGCCCTTTTGTTCAGCCTGTGGCACTAAATGTGTGGATGATGCTAAGTTTTGTAGCAGCTGTGGCAAGGCCATTGTTGTGGCGTCTGCGACCGAGCAGCCAAGCCAACCTGCAGACGGCATGATCCCTGCGGCTCCCGTGATTCAGGTGATTGCACCTGTAGCGCCTTTGAAAGCTTTTGATAACCCGCCCGAACTCTGGAAGATGTTTTTTTATGTGGCTTTCTTTAACTTGGGCATTTATTTTTTAACGACCTCAGCTACCGAAAACAGTAACTTGACCTCAAGCGGCATCATCTTATTTTTTGGAGTTTACTTTGGGCTGTCGTACGTCTTGGTCAAGGTACAAGCTTTTGACAAAGGCCGCGCAGCCTGGCTGTTGCCGCTGATTGCATTTCATGTCTGGGGCTACTTGCAAGGTATTTCAAGCAGTGGCGATCTTGAATTCGCCACGACCTTTGATAACTACGACACGTTTATTTCCGGTGTCCCTGAAATGGTGATCTTGACTAAGCTGTTTCTGGTGTTGCGCCAGAGCGCGGCGAAGTAGCGCGAGTTTCAATCAGTCGGTTAACTCAATCTTTGCCTGCTTCAACACATCGCCCCAGCGTATGTATTCAGCACTCACGAACTTTTGAAATTCTTCAGTTGAGTTCATCAGCCCAGAGGGTAGGGCGACTTTTTCGAGTTGAGCGAGCACTTCGGGTTTTCTTAAGGTGAGCGTTAAGGCTTCATTGATGCGGTTGAGCACAGCCGCAGGTGTTTTGGCAGGTGCAAAGAGCCCTATCCAACTGACGGCGATAAAACCTGGCACGGTCTCTTGCGCGGTTGGTACGTCAGGCAACACGCTTAAACGCTTTTCGCTTGAAACGGCTAAGGCGGTTAAGCGACCCTCTTTAATTAATCCGAGTAAAGGCGGTGTGTCCATCATGGTTGCATCAACGTGACCGGCTGCAGTGTCCGCGACCGCAGGCGTTGCACCTTTGTACGGCACATGTACAAACTTACCTTTGGTGGCAATGGTGAACAGTTCAATGGCCAAGTGCGGAAACCCTCCGACACCGGCCGAAGACATCGTGATCTCTCTGGTTTGCGCCAACGCAATCAGATCAGCTAGCGTTTTGACATTTGGCAGTGTGGGGCCTACTGCAATGGTTTCTGGGGTGTAGCCAAGCATATTGATCGGGATCAGATCGACTCGCGGGTCATACGGAGGCTTGCGCATGGTCTGAGGCGTGAGGACGGTAGGGCTTAGGCTTGACACTAGCAAGGTGTGGCCATCCGGAGCCGCCCGTACCACCGAGCCCGCGGCAATTGTGCCACTTGCCCCAGCCTTGATATCGATAATCACCGAGGTTTTCAAGGCCTCGCTTAAGTGCGGCGCGATTAAGCGAGCGATGAGATCGTTTGAGCCCCCGGCCGGGAAACCCACCACTAGCGTGATGGGCTTGGCTGAAAAATCTTGCGCGGTCGCGCTAGGCGAGACCGCCAACGTGCTGGCACAGACTAGCGCAAGCGCGCAGAGCTTCAAGGCGAATGAGTGCATTGGGTGTCTCCGGATATTTTTCTGAGTTGTGCTCACTACTAACTACTATAAACCCTGACCTGTCACAATGTGTGTTTCGAGCGTTTAGATAACCAAGGCATTGGTCTTGAGCCGATAGGCGCGAAGGCGATATCAGGCATTAGCTAACTATCTGTCGCGTTTCTTCTCAGGCGCTATGCGGCGCCTTTTGAGATTTGGCAGACCAAGCTTAAAGTACGAAGCGCGCCAGATCCTGACTTGCGGCAGCCTCTGCAAGCTTATCGTTCACATAAGCAACATCAAGCGTTACCGTTTTCCCGCTGCTGCTTGCCGCATCAAACGAAAGGTCTTCAAGAAGCTTTTCCATGACCGTATACAAGCGCCGCGCGCCAATGTTTTCGGTGCGCTCGTTGACTTCAAAGGCAAGCTCAGCCAAGCGCGCGATACCCTCGTCGGTAAACTCAAGATGTACGTCTTCAGTTGCGAGCAAAGCACTGTATTGTTTGGTGAGCGAGGCATCGGTATCGCACAGGATGCGAACAAAATCTTTAGCCGTCAGTGAATCGAGCTCAACCCGAATTGGAAAACGCCCTTGCAGCTCGGGGATCAGATCCGAGGGGCGCGACAAATGAAAAGCGCCCGAAGCGATAAATAAAATGTGATCGGTCCGGATCATTCCGTACTTAGTGGTCACGGTTGTGCCTTCGACTAAGGGCAAAAGGTCGCGCTGCACGCCTTGGCGCGACACATCGGCGCCGCTGGTTTCTTGACGCGCCGCGATCTTATCGATCTCGTCTAAAAACACGATGCCGTGTTGCTCAACTTTGTGAATCGCGATGGTGCGCAAGTCGTCTTCATTGACACGTTTTGAAGCCTCTTCGTCAATCAAAAGCTTGAACGCTTCTTTGACAGTCATTTTGCGCGATTTCTTTTTTTCACGCGCCAAGCCTGCGAACATGCCTTTCAATTGCTCGGCCATATCCTCCATGCCGGGTGGTGTCATGATATCCATCTGGGGAGCAGCGGCGGCCACATCAATTTCAATCTCGGTGGCATCAAGGTGACCCTCGCGCAGCCGTTTTCTAAAGGTCTGCCGCGTTGCGGTCTCTTCCCGAATCGGCGAGCCGTCGGCGGCGCGCGCCGGAGCCAACAACACATCAAGAATGCGATCCTCGGCGGCATCTTCGGCCTGCGTACGCACACGTTTCATTTCTTGTTCGCGCGTTTGTTTGATGGCGATTTCGGCCAGGTCACGGATGATGGTGTCGACATCGCGCCCGACATAACCGACTTCAGTAAATTTAGTCGCTTCGATCTTAATGAACGGTGCGCCAGCCAGTTTGGCAAGACGGCGTGCGATTTCGGTCTTGCCCACACCTGTGGGGCCAATCATCAAAATATTTTTTGGGTGAATTTCGGTGCGTAAGGGCTCGGCGACCTGTTGGCGACGCCAACGATTACGCAGGGCAACTGCGACCGAGCGTTTGGCGCGGTCTTGCCCGACGATATGTTTATCGAGTTCAGACACAATTTCACTGGGGGTCATGGTTGAGGCAGACATGCTTATTCCAGAGTTTCAATCAGGTGCTGTTGATTGGTGTAAATGCAAAGATCGCCCGCAATTTCTAGCGACTGTTTCACGATGACTTCAGGACTGAGTTCAGTGTTGCGCAGCAGCGCAAGTGCTGCCGATTGCGCGTAGGCGCCGCCAGAGCCGATGGCGGCGATGCCGTTTTCGGGCTCAAGGACATCACCATTACCGGTCAGTACCAAGGTGTGATCGCGATCGGCCACAATTAGCATCGCTTCAAGGCGACGCAAGACCCGATCGGTGCGCCAGTCGCGTGTGAGTTCAACTGCCGAGCGCATCAGATTGCCCTGATGCTTTTCTAGTTTGGCTTCAAAACGCTCTTGCAAGGTAAATGCATCAGCCGTTGCACCGGCAAAACCGGCTAGGATCTTGTCATGATACAAGCGTCGAATTTTGCGGGCGGTTGCCTTGATCACAATGTTGCCGAGAGTGACTTGTCCATCTCCGCCCAGTGCAACGTGATTGCCGCGCCTGACGCTGATGATGGTTGTGCCGTGAAATTGTTC
>JBAWWV010000355.1:0-3963 GCA_037146575.1 Alcaligenaceae bacterium
GTTGGTGACCACCATTTTAGCGATGCAGCTAGTGCTCTGTACCTTGGCAGCTTACGCCTTCGCACGCTACGAATTTTGTGGCAAAAACTTGCTGTTCTCATTGGTATTGATCCAACTGATGATCATGCCCGAAATCTTAATTGTCAGAAACTATCAAACCTTAACCACGCTTGGCTTAGTCGATACATTGTTTGGGATTGGCTTGCCTTACTTTGCGTCGGCCTTTGCGATCTTTTTGTTGCGTCAAACGTTTAGAACGATCCCAAAAGAGCTGGTTGAGGCCGCAGAGATGGAGGGCGCCTCGTCGTTACAGGTCTTGCGCCATGTGTATATCCCTTTGGCCAAACCCACGTATTTGGCCTTTGCGCTTGTCTCGGTCAGTTATCACTGGAACAATTTCTTATGGCCGCTCGTTGTGAGTAACTCTGTCGGTTCACGGCCGTTGACGGTTGGGTTGCAAGTTTTCTCATCAACCGATCAGGGCATTGACTGGTCAGTGATTACCGCGGCAACGTTGATAACCTCAGGACCGTTATTAATTGGCTTTTTAATTTTTCAGCGACAGTTTGTGCAGTCGTTTATGCGGGCAGGGATTAGATGAAAATCGTAACGTATAACGTGCAATGGTTTAAAGGCTTGGACAACGTAGTCGACATTGCGCGGGTCATTAATGTTGCCCGTGACATGGCAGATTTCGATGCTATTTGCATGCAAGAGGTTGCTGTCAACTACACGACCTTAACCGGCACTGCGCACCCCAATCAACCTGTAATCGTTAAGCAGTTGCTGCCAGGCTTTGAAGTGTTTTTTAGTCCAGCAATCGACGAGCTCTCGCCTTGCGGCACCATGCGCCAGCAGTTTGGTAATTTGATCGCGACCCGGTTGCCGGTCAGGCAAGTGCAGCACACTCCCTTGCCGTATCCCAATCCGCCGGTGGCTCAACCCACGCCCAGCATGCAGCGCATTGCGCTGACCTGCACCGTACAAGCGCCTTGGGGGCCGGTGCGCTTGATCACTAGCCACCTAGAGTATTACAACCAAGTCATGCGCCAAGCACAAACGTGTGCGCTGCGCGATTTGCATCTGCAAGGCTGCTCGTTGGCGGCGCAACCCTCTAAAACAGAGCAGGGCACACCTTATCAACCTAAGCCACTCACTACCGACACCATTATTTGCGGTGATTTTAACTTTGAACCTGATAGCGAAGAGTACGCCAGCATGATTCAAACAGGTGGCGGTCAAACGGGCGCTGTTCAAACTAGTGGAGGTCAAACAGGCGCAGTTCAAACTGGCGGAGGTCAAACAGATTCAGTTCAAACAGGCGTCGCCGGCAATCTAGTGAATAGTTTTAACGTACTGCACCCCGGCAAGGCGTACCCCTCAACCTTCAGATTATTTGACCGCACCTACGGTCCAGAGCCGGTTGGCTGCGATTTCTTTTTTGTCAGTCATTCGCTCACCCACCGCGTCAAAGGTTTTGCGGTTAACCAAGTGACCCAAGCGTCTGACCATCAACCTGTATTGCTTGAACTGACTTGAGGTGTGTTTTGAAGAAACGGATGGGGCTGTGTAGGCACTAGCTTCTATCCATAAGATCACCATTGCGGTGCATTTTTATCGAGTCGTAAGCTTTTGCACTAAGTTAATGCCAAGAAATCTGCAATTCTGCCGTTAAATCAGGCATCGCTTGGCGCACGCCGAGGCGTCTTGCCCCAAAACGAGTCTTTTTTTACAAAGTTGGCACGCTATTTGCTTTAGACGCTACATCAAGGTTTAACGCAAAGGGTGCTCGCGATGTCATTATTTTCAAATCCATTTGATTCGAACGTTCGTTTGCGCTGTGCCTGTGGCCAGCATCAGTCTGAGGCCGAGCATCAAGCCAGCGTGTCGTTGGTAGATCAGCGCTCAGCAGACGCTTTGACCTCGCGCGTCGTTGAGCAAGCCGTGATGCGTGCAGTGTTTCCTGAAGACGGCATGCGTCGACGCTTTTTGCAGGCTGTGGGCGCACCAACAGCGCTAGCTGCACTGTCAGCGTTGTTTCCATTAGCCGCTGCAAAAGAAGCCTTTGCTCAGGGCGGCAAATTAGAGAAGACAGATTTAAAAATCGGTTTTATCCCGATTACCTGTGCCACGCCAATCATTATGGCTGACCCGATGGGCTTTTATAAGCGTCAGGGCTTAAACGTTGAAGTGATCAAGACCGCAGGCTGGGCCGTGATTCGCGACAAGACCATGAACAAAGAGTACGACGCAGCTCACATGCTGTCGCCCATGCCGATTGCGATTTCAATTGGTGCCGGTGCATCACCTACACCGTATACAGTCCCTGCAATTGAAAACATCAACGGCCAAGCGATCACGCTTGCCATGAAGCACAAAGACAAGCGCAATCCGAAAGACTGGAAAGGCTTCAAGTTCGCTATCCCGTTCGATTACTCGATGCATAACTATTTGTTGCGCTACTACCTTGCTGAACATGGCCTGGATCCTGATCGCGACGTGCAGATCCGTGTGGTGCCGCCACCAGAGATGGTTGCTAACTTGCGCGCTGACAATATCGATGGCTTTTTAGGACCTGATCCTGTGAACCAACGCGCGGTCTTTGACGGCGTCGGGTTTATTCATATCTTGTCAAAAGAGTTGTGGGATGGACACCCCTGTTGCGCATTTGCGGCCAGCAAAGAATTTGTCACGAGCAACCCTAACACCTACGGTGCGCTGTTGCGTGCAATTGTCGAAGCCACCGCCTATGCGCAGAAAGCTGAAAATCGTAAAGAAATTGCTGCCGCGATTTCAACCCCCAACTACTTAAACCAGCCCTTGACTGTGGTTGAACAAGTGTTGACGGGCACCTTTGCTGATGGTTTGGGCGGTGTTAAAAAAGTACCAGACCGCGCTGGCTTTGATCCGTTTCCGTGGGAGTCGTTTGCAGTCTGGATCTTGACCCAGATGCAACGCTGGGGCCAGATCAAGGGCGAAGTTGACTATCAAAAAATTGCACGCGATGTCTTCTTGGCCACCGATGCGCGTCGCGCCATGGAGCAAGCAGGTTTGGTTGCGCCAGCGGCCAACACGAAATCCATCACTGTCATGGGTAAAGTGTTTGACTCAAGCAAGCCCAAAGAGTACCTCGATAGCTTTGCGATCAAGAAGGTTTAATAGAGATGCTCAAAAGCGAAAAACTGCGCGCATTGATTTTGTCGCTGCTGATCTTAGGCTTCTTTTTGGCGGCCTGGCAGATCGGCACGATGCCGTTCAGCAGCACGCAAACTGTTGATGACGAGTACGCCAAGCTAGTCGGGGCGGCAGCCTCGACGGGTCAGAAGTCGGCGTTTCCGACACCAATGGACGTTGGGCGTAAATTGGTCGAGCAACTCTCTGATCCCTTTTACGACAAGGGACCTAACGACAAGGGTATCGGGATTCAGTTGGCGTGGTCAGTCGGCAGGGTGGCCTTGGGTTTTGGTTTGGCTGCGCTTGTGGCAGTGCCCTTAGGTTTTTTGATCGGCATGTCGCGCTTGGTGTTTCAAGCGCTTGATCCTTTCATTCAAGTGCTTAAGCCCATTTCGCCGCTCGCCTGGATGCCACTTGCGCTGTTTACGTTGAAGGACTCGGGCGTGTCGGCCATCTTTGTGATTTTCATCTGTTCAATTTGGCCGATGCTGATCAACACTGCTTTTGGCGTGGCCTCGGTACGTAAAGAATGGATTGATGTGTCACGTACGCTTGAGGTTAGCCCCTTGCGCAAAGCGTTGCTGGTGATCTTGCCGGCTGCCGCACCAACGATTATGACCGGTATGAGAATTTCGATCGGAATCGCCTGGTTGGTGATCGTCGCCGCCGAGATGCTAGTGGGTGGCACAGGCATCGGGTACTTTGTTTGGAATGAATGGAACAACCTGTCGATCGCCAACATTTTAGTTGCGGTGTTTTTGATTGGCGTGATTGGCATGCTCCTCGACA
>JBAWWV010000356.1:0-3949 GCA_037146575.1 Alcaligenaceae bacterium
TCGTGGGGCAACACGCGCTAGATCACATCCACAATAACGCGCCGCTGAACTCAGACGTTGAAGCCGTTGCCCGTCCGATGTCGAACTGGGTCAAGACAACCATGTCGGCAGCGGCCGCACCGTTAGATACAGCTGAGGCGATCTCGCAGGCGCGCAGCACACCTGGGCGTATCGCCACCTTGGTGCTGCCTGCCAACTGCGCCTGGGAGCCCTCTGACCCAGGCCACTATTCAACAGCGCCCGCGCAAACTGCCGCAGCACCGCTGGCGGATACCGTGCTGGCCTTGGCTCGTTTGCTGTCTGATCGCAAAACTGCCGAAGCCACCACCCTTTTACTAGGTGGCCCTGCGCTGCGTGCCAAAGCCGCAACCTTGGCGGGCAAGATTGCCGCGCACACGGGCTGTAAATTAGCTTGTGAGCCACGCAACCCTCGCATGGAGCGCGGTCGCGGTCGGGTCAATATTGCTCCGCTACCTTTCCCCGTAGACGGTGCCGTCGCAATGATCAAAGATGCCAAGCATCTGGTTTTGGTAGGTAGCGCGCCCCCTGTGGCGTTTTTTGCCTATCCCAACAAGCCACGCATGATCAAGCAACCTGATTGCGAAGTGCATACCTTGGCCACGCTCACACACGACATCGAAGCCAGCCTGCAAGCGCTTGTGGAGGCTTTGGGTGCTCAAAACACCGCCCCCGCGCAGTTATCGACGGGCCCCATCATTACTGATCTGCCCACGGGCACGCCCTCGGTTGAACACTTTGGTGCCATCATCGCGGCCACCCTGCCCGAAAACGCCATCATGGTTGACGAGGCGGTTACCTCAGGTCGTCAATTTGCCAAGACCTTGCCGCAAGCGGCACCGCACGATTGCATCGACATCACAGGTGGCGCAATCGGCTGGGGCTTACCTGCCGCCGTTGGCGCCGCAGTGGCCTGCCCGGATCGCAAAGTCTTTGCGTTTATCGGTGACGGCAGTGCGATGTACACCGTGCAATCACTATGGACCATGGCGCGCGAACAGCTCGACGTGACTGTTGTGATTTTTGCCAATCGCTCGTATCGCATCTTGCGTGGTGAGCTCGCCAATATGGGCGGCCCCGAAGCAGGTGAAAACGCCAAGCGGATGCTTGACCTAGATCGCCCATTTTTGGATTGGGTGTCGCTTGCTAAAGGGCACGGCGTGGCAGGTACCCAGGTGACGACTCTTGAAGGCTTTGCCAATGCGATGCGCATTGCGGCCAAAGAGAAAGGTCCTCGTTTAATCGAACTCGTGTTTTAAAAAAACTTAAAATCTATTTTCTGACAAGCTGAGATCAAACATATGAAATGCTATTGCGTGGTTAATTTTCGCGAAGCTCTCCAACTCATGGAGACCAAAACACCTGAACCCACTGGCACTGAGGTGCTGGTGCAAGTGCGCGCGGCTGGCGTGTGCCACAGCGACATCCATTTTTGGGAAGGCGGTTACGACTTGGGTAACGGTCGTACGCTGTCATTGAAGGATCGCGGCATCAAACTACCCATGACCATGGGTCACGAAACCGCAGGCACGGTAGTCGCCATGGGCCCACAAGCCAAGGGCGTTGAAAAAGGTCGTAACTATTTGGTGTACCCGTGGATTGGTTGTCGCGAGTGCCCCGCGTGTTTAGATCAACTCGAAAATCACTGCGCTAATCCACAATACTTAGGTGTGCATCGCCCCGGTGGCTATGCTGACCATATCTTGGTGCCTGACGCACGCTACCTCATCGATATCGGTGATCTTGACCCTGCAGCCATTGCGCCCTATGCCTGCTCAGGGATCACAACGTATAGCGCACTCAATAAAATCGGCGCCAATCTTTTTCAAAAACATCCGATCGTCATTATGGGCGCGGGTGGTTTAGGCTTAATGTGTCTGGCCTTGGTCAAAGCCTTGAACGGCGCGGGTGCGATTGTGGTGGATATCGACCCAGTCAAACGCCAAGCTGCTCTGGATGCCGGCGCGTTAGCCGCGATTGACGGTGCTGCACCAGATGCCGCGCAGCAAATCATTGCCGCGAATGGCGGCAAACTCTTGCAAGGCATTGTGGATTTGGTGGGCGCCCCCTCAACCACCGAGCTTGGCTTTAACGTCTTGATCAAAGGCGGCAAGCTGGTGATCGTCGGTTTGTTTGGCGGCGCAACGCCTTGGCCGATTGCCTTCATCCCCATGAAAGCCGCGCAAATTCTGGGCAGCTACACAGGCTCGCTTCAAGAGATGCGTGATCTGCTGCAGTTGGTGAAAGACGGCAAGATCACTCCGATCCCTGTGCATAAGCATCCGCTAGCCGATGCCGACAAAGTATTGACGTCATTGCGTCAAGGCAAAGTGACTGGGCGGGCAGTGTTAACTGCATAATCGCCAGTAGGCGAGGCTCGATTGTTGGCGATGGTCTGACATTGCACAACGCCAGCAATCGGATCAGCAACGTTGTCAAGCAGAGCACTGGTGCGAATTTAGTTGGTCGGCGAGGGCTTCGCGCCCTGATACCGCTGCAAGGCCAACAACACCTGCCGGGTAGCCAGCGGTTTACCCGCCAAATGCTCTGACAGACGCGCGCGCAACGACGCCCGTAGTGCGGGCTCTTGTTTTGCATCGTCAAAATCAGGTAATGGGGCCTCTAACCCATAGCCGGTCTCTTGCAGCAACACCCACTCAAACTTACGCAACGCCCCCGCTGCGGGCGAGCCTGTCGCCAAGCTTTGTAGCGCCATGACATAGGCGTCAAATAAACCAGGATGCGGATCTTCGCGTGGCAACAAACGAAACAGTAGTTCGTTCATGTACCAACACGACATCAAGGCGGGGCCCAGTAAGCGGTGTACGCCCGCGCATTCAGCGCGCGTAAGCGTTTTGATTTCGCTCGCGCCGGTCCAAGACAGTAATAAGGGTTGAAACAAAGACAACGCCGGGCGCAGCACCGAGTGTGGGCGCTTCGCGCCCTTGGCCACCATGCTGACCCAGCCATGATCGCGTGAAAACGCTTGAACAATCAGAGAGGTTTCTCGCCAGGCCGTTGCGTGCAACACATAGCCTGGGGTTTCGTGTACGCGGGCTACGCGTTTACTCATAGCCTAGATCGCGTAGGCTGCCCTCTTTTTCGGCCCAGCCTTTTTTAACCTTGATATACACCTCAAGGTGAATCGGTTTATCGAGTAGCTTGGCGATGTCTTGGCGGGCTTCTGAGGCAATGCGCTTCATGTGGCTGCCGCCCACGCCTAGCAAAATCGGTTTGTGGCTATCACGCTCGACAATCACACAGGCTGCAACGTGTACGCCTTTGTCGGTTTCTTCCCATTGCTCGATCATGACGGTACAGCCATAAGGCAATTCATCGCCGACTAAGCGAAAGATTTTTTCGCGGATGAGTTCAGAAGCAATAAAACGAATCGGGCGATCAGTCAGCGTATCGGCATCAAAATAAGCTTCGTTTTCAGGCAAACGCTTGGCGACCTCATCCAACAACTGATCAAGCTGATGTTTTTTCGTTGAACTGACCGGTACCACCGCATCAAACTGAAACTGCGCAGCAATTTTTGCCACGAAGGGATAGAGTTCATCGCGATTTTTCAGCTGATCAATTTTGCTGATCACCAAAATCGTACGAGCAGGGTCATGCAACAGCGATAACAGCTTTGCATCACCGGGCGACCATTTGCCAGCCTCAACCACAAACAGCACCACATCCACACCAGCCAGCGTTTGCGTGACCACGCGATTCATCATGCGGTTCATGGTGCCACCATGCCGAGTTTGAAACCCGGGCGTATCGACAAACACAAATTGCTCGTGTTCGCGCGTGAGTACACCTTGAATACGGTGACGCGTAGTTTGTGCCTTACGCGACACGATGGTGATTTTGCTACCAATTAAGGCGTTGGTGAGGGTAGATTTACCAACGTTCGGGCGCCCAACTACTGCGATAAAAC
>JBAWWV010000357.1:0-3899 GCA_037146575.1 Alcaligenaceae bacterium
GCGCACGAGTGTACGACTGCGCGTATGTACGCCGAAAGTACGCCTGAGCAACGTGAGCGTCTGCTGCCTAGCCTATTTGCCGGTACTAAGATTAGTTGCACAGGTACGACCGAAGCCGATGTTGGATCTGATCCACGCAGTGTCTCGACACGAGTCGAACGCGAGGGTGACGAATTGGTGATTACCGGTCAAAAAATGTGGATCACCAACGTATCTGTGTGTGATGTGATCAACGTATCTTGCTCTGAAGGTAAAGATGAACGTGGCTTAAGTCGCATGCGCCGTGTTGTGGTCGAGCGTGATAAAAGTCCCTTTGAGACGCACGAAATTCCCACGCTGGGGCTTAAACAAGGTCACTTGGGTGACGCGGTGTTTAACGGTACTCGCGTGTCGTTGGATAATGCGTTGGGTTCTACCGGCGATGTGGCGCGTGTGTTGACGCTCTCCTGGAACGGCAATCGGCCTTTGGTCGGTTTATCTGCGGTCCATCTTGCTCAACGCGCCTTTGATGCGGCGCAACAATATGCCAAGGTGCGTGTGCAGTTCGGTAAGCCGATTGGCAAGCATCAGTTAGTACAAAAAAATCTTGCTGACATTGAGACAGCGATTGTGTCGAGTCGGTTGCTTTGCTACTACGCACTTGATTGTATTGATCGTGGCGTGCGTGCCAATGGGGTAGCAGCGATGGCGAAACGCTACGCAACGCAGGCGTGCGAGCAGGCCGTTTCGCTTGCTATGCACGTGCATGGTGCGATGGGAATCAGTCAAGAACTTGGGCTCGAAGAGCTCTATCGCGATATTCGAATGCTCCCGATCCCTGATGGTACCAATGACATTCTTGCTTTGATTCAAGGGCGCGAAATCACCGACCTTGAAGCCTTTCGCAACTAAATGAAAGCCGGGCCTCTGTCATCTATTTTGGTGGTTGAGCGTGCCGGTCGCTTATCGGCCTCGGTCGCTGCAGGTTTGTTGGCAAACCTAGGCGCACGAGTCATTTGTTTCGAAGAGGTCTGTGGGCGTCCCGAGGCAGACCCTCTTAACTGGCACGAGCATCCTCTTTCGCGGCATGGCAAAGAGGTTGTCATGCCCGGCCTGCAAGGCGATATTCGGACACAGCAATGGGCTGAACTTGTGGCTCGGGCAGACGTTGTGATTGAATCAATTGTTTCGCCGGCAGTAAAGAACCTGCCTGTTGGATCGCAGTGCACTGCGACAAAAGTGCAGGCGGTTTTTACCGACTTAGGGCTTGCGCAACAGTCCACGCAACAAAAAATCCTGAATGAATTTGAACTGCAAGCCTTAACCGGCGCGATGGCCGTTACTGGCCACGCTGGGCAAGCGCCGCAAATGATTGCGACTCCAATTCTTGAGCTTCTAACTGGCATTAACGGCGCCACTTCAATCCTCGCGGCTTTGCGTGCAAAGGCGACTGAGACTGCCGTGCTTGATCTGGCAATATATGACAGTGCAGTAGCGTTTCTCGGAACCTTTCATAGCACTGCGTTAGCAGACCCCGCGCGTCAATATCGCGACGGTTGTCGCCACCCCTTGATTGCGCCTTGGAATAGTTACCCAACCGCTGATGGCAGGATCGTGTTGTGCTCGACGACCGACGTGCACTGGGTTCGCATTGCAACGTTGATGGATCAGCCAGAGGCGATTGCTGACCCCAAATTTTCGACGACTGCAGCGCGGGCGAGGAACGCTGCTGCGGTCGACGCGTTCATCGAGCCTTGGACACGTGCGCGCAGCACTCAATCGGTGCTGGAGGCCTTAGAAAAAATTGCGATTCCTTCAGGGATGATTGCGTCAATTGAAGATATGCTGCAAGAAGAGCGGCGATATCAGCACGTGCGCGAAGTCAGGCGCGACGATAACAGTGTGATTCAGTGCCCGATTAATTTGGTTGATTTTGCAAGTTCCGCTCAATGTTCGACTGAATCGGTTGATCTTTTAAAGGTCACTGAAGGTCAGGTTGAATTAGTCGACCTGTCACAACCTAGTATAGAAATGCCAATGAACAACTTGGCGAAGCCAGCAACTGAGCTGACGGGTGCTCTGGATAAACCGTTGTCGGGTATTCGTATCCTCGAGATTGGTCCATACACTGCAGGTCCGTATGCTGGCCGACTGCTTGCAGACCTAGGTGCCGACGTCATTAAAGTTGAACCTCTTGGTGGTGAAGTGTCGCGCAAATGGTTGCCAAGCTTTAACGGCCTCAGCGGGTATTTTCAAAATTACAACGCAGGCAAAAAAAGTCTTTTTTTAGATTTTCAAAAACCTGACGACGGACAGAGGCTCTGGCAATTACTCGCGACAGCAGACGTACTCATTCAAAATTTAGGGCCAGGGGCGCTTGCGCGAGCGGGCTTTGGTCCAGAGGCTGTTTTGGCTCAACGACCTGATTTAATCTATTGTTCGATTTCTGGTTTTGGTGCTTCAGCTAAGGTACGTCCGGCGGTAGACACCGTGGTTCAGGCCGCCAGTGGTGTGATGGCACTCGTGGGCAACGATGCCGCCACGCGTGAACAACGCGCCTTGAAGATCGGGCTGTCTATTGCTGATTTGATTGCAGCGCATGTCTGTGCGTTATCGGTTGTTGCGCGGCTTGGTGTGCAAGGCGGTGCTGCGCAGGGCGGCTCGGTGGATATTTCGATGTTGCGCTCTTTAGCGTGGATGACGCAGCTCGCGTGGTCGCAGCCTAACGACGACTTGCCTAAAGGCGTTACGCTTGAGTGCTCGGATGGTTATGTATTTTCTTTAGATTGGCATAAGCTGCAAAGTTGTTCGCTCAGCGCAACGACTTCACTGAAATCAGTGAGCACTATGCTAGAGCAGTTAAGCGCTGCGGGTATCTCGGGTGTCGAGGTGCGTGAGCCTTATGCAGTATTAACAGCTAGCTTGACGAGCGAAAGGCACCTGTTGCAATGGGTACAAGAGCTCGACACGCGCGTCCCTATTTTGACGACACCACATCGATGGTCAAACATCGTGCCGGTGGTGCCTTCTTGTGTGGTGGCACTTGCTTGATCGTAGTCGATACTGGACAGGCACTTTGCGGAGATTCTTTTGTTGAAAGACACCCACCTGCTTAAAAAAATAAAAGTATTAGAAGCTGGTAATCGCCTTGCGGTTGCAATCTGCGGTGGGTTGCTCAGAGACGCGGGCGCCGAGGTCACTGTGATCCAGACTGACGATCGCTTGCTCGAAAAATGGCAAGCTGACAAGCGCTATTTAGTCGGAAAGCAATATGACCCTAAGGTCTTGACGCTCGAACAGTTTCAAACACAAGCGCTAAATACTGACATCCTTTTACTGTCGTCTGATACGGATCCCGCCTGGGTAGTTGCTGCGGCGCAGCAGGCCAAAGTGGCAGCCAAGGCGTTGATTGTGTTAGACCTCACGGCTACGGGCTCTTTTGGTCCGTTAGCGGGTGTTGCCTTTTCTGACCTGCAGATCCAGGCACTCTGTGGTTTGATCGATACAACGGGTGCGTCTGGGCAAATTTCCGAACCTGTCGGATTTCCTTTTGCAGAGGTGTCTGCCGCACTGTATGGCGCGGTGGCGGTGCTCGCTGCGCTTCATGCGCGCGATCGGTCGGGCGAGGGTCAGGCAATTGAAGTGACGTTATACGACACTGCAGTCAACGCCATGATGACCTTCTTGCCGAAGGCGTTTGCGGGCCATGCGGTCTCTCGCATTGGAAACCGACATCCTCTCAGTGCACCCTGGAACGCCTACGGTACAACAGATGGTTGGGTGTTGATATGTACGGTCTCAAATGAACAATGGGTGAGGCTTGCCCAGGCGATTAATCCAGCGCTCGCCGTCAACCCTCGTTATGCCACTTTGAATGACCGTGTACGTTGCGTTGATGAACTTGATCAAATCTTGTCAAC
>JBAWWV010000358.1:0-3889 GCA_037146575.1 Alcaligenaceae bacterium
GTACCCTGCTGGGCGCGTCAAAGAAGTTTATCTTGCCATGATGACCTTAGGCTTCGGTCAAATATTTTTAGAAGTCGCTCGCGAATGGACTGATCTGACTGGGGGCGTCATGGGCCTAAGCGGCGTGCCTTCTGCAGGCTTGGGTACGCTGATCATCTTGGGTCATAAATTCAGCACAATCGATTACTTTCGCGTGCTGCTACTCAGCACCGCCTGTTCGATGATTTTCATCAGAAACTTCTCACAGAGTCGATTAGGACGCTCATTGTTTGTGATGCACTACAGCGAACTCGCGGCCGGCAGTGTTGGGATCGCGCGCCGGCAAACCAAACAGCTCGCCTACGCACTCAGTGGGCTGTTAGCGGGTATCTCTGGCGGCTTTTACGCCCACCTTGTTGGTTACTTAGGCCCTGAAAGTTTTGCGATTTCTCGTTCAATTGAAGTCTTGGTGGTGGCAATTGTCGGCGGACTGTGGTCAAGCGCCGGTCAAGTCATCAGCGCAATCTTCTTCACTTTCTTGCCTGAACAATTACAACTATTCGCTGAGTATCAATTCATTGCTTATGGCTTGATTCTGACCTTCACACTGATTCTGTTTAAGCAAGGCATCGGGGGCTTGTTATTTTTGCCTCCTCGCTTTATCCGACAGACCTGGTTGACCTCTGCTCAACAACAAAGTCAAACTGTCGCAACAAACAGCAAAACGAGTGAGCCACTATTTTTAAAAATTCTGGCCGCATCTGCGGACATTAAAGTACAAGCGATCACCATGCGGTTTGGGGGTCTCGTCGCACTGAACTCGGTATCTCTCGATATTCAGGCGGGTCACATTACGGCGCTCGTTGGCCCCAATGGCTCGGGCAAAAGCACGCTCGTCAATATCATCGCAGGCGTGTTTCCACCAACCGCTGGACAGGTGTTCTTGCAAGGTGCAGATGTCACGGCCCAAGCCGACGTAGAGATGGCCAAGAAAGGTGTTGTACGAACCTTTCAAGATCCGCGCTTAGTGCCTCACTTCACCGTGCGCGAAAACATTTTGTTGGGCGCCCACGCCAAGATGCATTACACATGGCTTGAGGCGGGCTTATCGATGCCGCGCGTACACCAACAAGAGGCGCAAGCGTTAGAACAGTGCAATGAGATTTTGCAGATGCTAGACATCGAAGCCGTTGCCGATCAAGCGGTTGAAAGCCTGCCCTACGGCTACAGACGTATGACGGAGCTTGGCAGAGCGCTCTTGGCTCGACCAAAAATTATTTTGCTGGATGAACCTGCAGCAGGCTTATCTGACGTTGAGATGACCAGACTTGCCGAAATTTTGGTCAAACTCAAGCATCTTGGCATCACGGTTTTATTGATTGAACATCACATGGATTTTTTAACAGGCCTCGTCGATGAAGTCGTTGTTCTCGATAGTGGCTCGATTATCTTCAAAGGTGACATGCTCGGGATGCGCCAAGACCCGGCGGTGATCGCGGCCTATCTAGGGGACGACGAGGTGCAGCATGCTTGAGATCACTGATCTATCCGTCAATTACGGCGCCATCAAGGCCGTTAAAAACTTTTCGGGTGGTGCAAAAGACGGTTTGATTACTGCGATTCTTGGGGCAAATGGTGCAGGTAAGTCTTCATTGCTTCGGGCGATTTCCGGTTTAAACGTGATTACCTCGGGTTCGATCAAACTCGATGGAACAGACATCACTCGCTTAGGCGCGCACGAGCGCTCTCGCTTAGGTATTGCGCACGCCATGGAAGGTCGCCGTCTGTTTCGTCATTTAACCGTTGAAGAAAACCTGCGTCTTGCCTGGCGCTTTGGAACACGACAGGTGTTACTGAAACCAGCCCTTGATGATGTGTATGCTCGATTTCCGATTTTGGCTGAGAAAGCCAAAATACATGCAGGCTTATTAAGCGGCGGGCAACAACAAATGATGATATTGTCGTGCGCCACGATTCGCTCACCGCGTGTATTGTTGTTAGACGAGCCCTCGCTTGGCCTCGCCCCTCTAATTACGACCCAAATCTATCAATTCATCAGTGACTTTGCCAAGCATTCAAATGTCGCGATCATGCTGAGCGAGCAAATGGCGGCGATCGCACTCAAGGTATCGACTGACGTATGTGTATTACGTCAGGGCACCTCGGTATTTTCGGGCAGCAAACAAAGTTTGATCGAGCAGGGTCGCGCAGGCGACCTGTCGTCGATGTATCTTTGACTTCCTCCCCGCCCTAAAGAACGGGGAGGATTTCCGCCCGTTGCGTTAAACCCTACGACAAAAAAGATAGGCAGCGTGAAGCCAGCGAGAGCGAAGGCACTGGTTAGGCTAAACCAGTGCAGTGCTAATCGCCCTTGATGTTGTTCGTACGAATAATCTCACCGAAACGCTTGTAATCTGACTCGATGCGCTGCTTAAGCACCTCAGGCTTGCCGCCGACTGGCACATAGCCCAACGCTTTAAACCGCTCCATCACCGCTGGAGTATGCAAAATTTTATCGGACTCTTGACTGATACGATCAATCGCCGCCTGAGGCGTACCAGCCGGATAAGTTAGCCCTAACCAAACACCAATATCAAATCCCGGAATGGTCTCAGCAAGAGAGGCTACTTCTGGCAAGCCCGCAAACCGACTCGAGGTTGATACGGCAAGAGGTATCAAGCGACCGCTTTTAAAGTGCTGCGTTGCCGCGCCAATTGAGCTGAAGGTCACGTCGACATGCCCACTGATCATGTCAGTGTTGGCGGGCGCTTGTCCTTTATAAGGTACATGCACCAGATTGATTCCCGCCTCGTGCTTGAATAGCTCTGCCGCAAGATGCCCTGACGAACCGTTACCCGACGAGGCAATGGTGAATTTACCCGGATTTGCCTTGGCCAAGGCAATCAATTCAGCAACGTTTTTAACCGGCATTTTTTGAGGGTTCACCACCAATACCAGCGGCAGGTTTGCTACCAAACTCACTTGCGAAAAACTTTTTAACGGGTCGTAAGGCACGCTATGCAAATGGGGGTTAATGGTGAAGGGTGGATCTGAACCAAAGCTGAGGGTGTAGCCGTCTGATACAGCTTTGGCTAACAGATCTGCCCCAATCACGCCCCCGCCACCGGCCCGATTTTCAACAATGACGGGCTGGCCCAAAGCAAGCGCGAGCTGCTCTGCCATCAGACGTGCCGTCAGATCAGCGGCGCCGCCAGGTGCATAGGGCACAATCATTTTGATCGGTTTGGTTGGCACCCACTGCGCATAGGCCGGCACCATCGTAGCCGCGATCAATAACAGGCCTGTCAACCACGCGCTCAGGCGTTTCATGCGGCGATGCCCTTTTCTTTTGACTCGCCGTACGGTGGCGAATAAATCACCAATACGCGCACCGGCTCTTCGCTGATGCGAGTAAAAGCATGCACTTCGTTTGCCGGAAAAAAGCACGAGTCCCCTGGACCTAGTTCGCACGTTTCGCCACCCACTTCAGCCCGCGCGCGGCCCGAAAGCATGTAGCAAACCTGTTCAATCCCGGGGTGACGATGCGGCAACGCACCACCGCCATCACCGTCAAGTTTGCCGCCCACCACGCCGAGCAAAACCTCAAGATGTTTAGCCCCAACTGTTTCGGGCCCAATCAAACGGCGATTGACCGTATCGCCGTGGTTCGCGGGGCTATAAGGCGTGACATCTGCTTCTTTAATGAAATATCTGCTCTTAGTCATTGCTGTCTCCGTGGTTATTTAAGGTCTTTGTGCCCATGCTACCCGTATTAACTTGCTTTTTCTAGACATCTACTTGCTATGATAGGTAAAAATACAAAGCACCCGCCCGTGGTGCCTCACTCAGGAGACTCACATGAAAGTATATGAAGCCGTCACGGTTGGTTTGGTTGCTGAAGGTTGCAAAA
>JBAWWV010000359.1:0-3873 GCA_037146575.1 Alcaligenaceae bacterium
GCCATGATGTTGCGCGGGCTACTCAGACTTAATCTTAAGCTTTTGGATAACTGCTGACCAATAGAGCAGCTCAGTACGTGTAAAGTTTTCTAACTGAGCCGAATCCAGGTAGGTCGCGTAAGTACCCGCCTCTTCGGCGCGTCGCTGAAAAAGGGTCGACTGCACAATTTTTTCGATTTCGATGGTCAACCGCTTCACAATGGTCGAGGGCGTGCCGGTTGGCGCATAAAGTGCGAACCATGCATCGAGTTCGACATCGTTGATGCCAGACTCAGAGGTTGTTGGCACATCTGGCAACATGGCATGACGTTGCTTGCTCGCGATGGCGAGTGCACGCAGATTACCCGCACGTAGGTGCGAGACAAGCGCCGGCGGAGTGGTGATCAAAAGATCGATTTGACCAGAAAGCACATCAGTCAAGGCGGCTCCTGCACCCTTGTACGGAACGTGGACCATCTCAACACCGGTGCGCATTGCCAGCAGTTCAGACCCAATGTGCTGCACGCTACCGTTACCCGATGACGCATAGTTTATTTTTCCGGGATTGGCCTTGGCCCACACCACGAACTCACTAAGCGTTTTAGCCGGTACCTTATTGCTGATTGCGATCACTTGCGGCGAGGTAATCAATAGTGCGATCGGCACAAAACTCTGAACCGGGTCCCAAAGCAGGTTGTTAAACATCGCGGGATTAACTACGTGGGTTCCCGAGTAGGCCAGCAGCAGGGTGTAACCGTCAGGTTGCGCGCGTGCCACATAGGTCGCGGCAATATTGCCACCTGCTCCCGCGCGATTTTCGACGACTACTGGTTTGCCAAGCGCTTTGCTCAGATCATCAGCAAGCAAGCGAGCAGTGAAATCGCCACCACCGCCTGGTGCGCCAGGAACGACGATTGCAATTGGCTTGTTGGGATAGTCGCTCTGCGCATACGCGAAGGTGTTGGTCAGACCACTAACGATCACTCCAAAAAATAGAGCGCGCGTATTCATAGTGTAGATAAACGTTCGGGCCATACTGCGGGAGAAGATCCCAATTCAACCACTGGCCGCGCCCATCGAAGTGGGGTGTCAGACATCCTGATCACTGAACCAAGGTGCGTCAACTCGCCGGCAAACGAGTTGGATTGCTGCAACCAGGGTTGCACTAAGTTTTGAGGGACTTGCGTTGGCAGTGCTTCATACGCCGGCGCAGTAACGCTGCCTTGTTTGCGTATCCACTCACCCACCCCAGCCAGCGACACACGCACTAACCATGAACCGCCCTCAGTCACTCTCTTTGAAAGAGCGACCATCGCGCCGTAGGCCATCAAATAACCTGCCACATAGTCCTGCTGCGCAACGGGCGTAAAGATTGGGCGCTCTGAGGCGCCGGCGTAGGCCATTCCGTTTGCAGCCTGAACAACAGTATCGTAGCCCCGCCGATCGCTCCAAGGCCCATTAAACCCCCACGCATTCAGCGTGACATAGACGATGCCAGGCCGCAACTGAGCCAAGTCTTGGGGCGACAGGCCCCGCTCGGCGAGCGTGCCTGGCCGGTAGGCCTGCGAAAAGACGTCGCAATCCTTAATTAGTTCGCGTAAATTTTGCAACTGCGCTGCATCTCCCATATCGAGAAATGTAGAGAGTTTTCCTAGGCCAGTATCTAGATCAAGGATACCGGAATCGGCCAAACCTTTACGTGATATCTTCAAAACGTCTGCGCCATGTTCTGCGAGATGCTTGGCACAAGTCGGCCCGGCAAGAACTCGAGTGAGATCAAGCACGCGCACCCCGGACAAAGGTCTATCGCCAGCTGTCAAGGGCTCGGGCGCAGCATCACCGATACGAATGATCTCGAGAGCAGGCTCTTGAGTCGCCGCAATCCCTTGCGGCGAGGCATGCCACTCTGCCTCAGAGCGAACAAAAGCACCAACACCCCCAGCTTCAAAAATAGCTTGTTCCAGTTTTGGGCCATCCCATTTCAACGCTGCCGCCGTCATCGATGCAGAGTCCCTCTCTGCCCCAAGAGCTCGACAGTTCTTTTCTGCCAAGCCGGGAAAGTTACAGTGCAGATAAAACCAACGCCCGTCTTTCAACTGATAGGAATTAGTCAACTTGTCCATGGGTGAGCCAGGCGGCTGACCATTGATCTTCAGAAACTTATAACTTTGCATCGCGGCTGTTGCTGCGAGCGCATCCACGCTCACGTCTTGCAGCGAACCATGTGATTGCGACCACAGCCATGAGGCGGCCATACCACAAGCGGCAATACTTGCAGCCCCTGTCTCTGCAGCCCTAAGTGGAGTGCGTACGACTGGATCACCGCCCTTGATACTCACACGCTGTAACGCTTGCGCTGGCAAGCCACCAAGCTGGCGCAACTGCTCAAGTAAATTCAATGCGTTCGTCATACCGTCACCCTATTCTGGTTTAATGCCCGCAGCACCGGCCACCTTAGCCACGCTAGCGATTTCCGCTTTGATAAAGGCACTAAAAAGCTCGGGCGTACCGTACTGAGCCTCGTTGCCCAAGGTTAGGCCGCGCTGAGAAAAGATATCCATCACGTCTTTCTCACGCAAGACTTGGTTGATTTGCTGATTCAGTATCTGCGATACAGCCTTGGGCGTACCGGCGGGCGCCATGACTCCGTACCACATTGACGTTTGGAAGCCCGCTACACCAGACTCGACAATGGTAGGCACATTGAGGAACTGTGGCGAGCGATCAGCATCGGCCATGGCAATCAACTTAAGCTGGCCGGTCTTAATATGGGGTTTAACGGCTGCCAGCGCGGTGATCATCAGTTGCACTTGACCACCGAGCAAATCGGTGATCGCTGCAGCCGCGCCCTTATAGGGGATCGAGCCAATATCTACACCTGCAAGCTGACCAAACATGACGCTTGCCAAATGCTCGGGACCACCACGCCCAGTATTGCCAAAATTCAACGTCGCGGGCTTAGCCTTGGCTAGCGCGATCACCTCTTTGACACTCTGCGCAGGCAACGCACTGTTGGCGACTAGCGCCAATTCAGTAAAGGCGACAAAAGCAATCGGCGAAAAGTCTCTCACCGTGTCAAAAGGCATCTTCGCGTAAAAGCTGGGATTGGTGACAAACCCGTTACCGTTCACAATAATTGTGTGACCGTCTGGCAGCGCCTTTGCGACAAGGTCGTTACCAATGATGGTGTTGGCTCCGGGCTTGTTCTCTACGATCACACGTTGATTAAATGCCACGCTCAACTTAGTCGCGAGCAACCGTGCGATCGTATCGTTACCACCGCCTGGTCCATAGGGTGAGATGATCCGTATCTGCTTGGTCGGAAACTCTTGAGCTAAAAGCGGCTCGGTGAAAGGCGCTAAAAGTATGACCAACACAAGGCTTAATGAGCAACGTCTTTGCATCGCAGTATCCTTTTTATTGTAAGACACAGCATAAGCGCGACTGCACTTCTTGGCAAATGCTGTGTTTATATCGATCAGTCAGTCAGCTTTAAAAGGGATTAGGTGTTGGCGCCGGTCGAATACTGACAAGTGGGGGGTGCGGCGCAAACCAGTCCAAGTTTTTAGCCGCACCCCCTGGTGGTCAATATTGAATCGGCGCCAACAAATCAACTCATCGCGCTAGCCAAGGCACAACCGGGCAAACTAAATTACGCCTCTGTCGGAAATGGCAGTGTCGTTCATCTAGCTACTGAATTCAAAATCTAAAGCAAGGCAGACTCATCTGAACCACCCGAACAAGCTGAACCATGCAAGCCAGCAATCCAGAGCAACCACATAACGAAGAAAAGAAGATACACTACAAGAACAATTCAGTATGGGCTTCAGTCCACTGAGCAGCACGAAGCCACGTACAACAAAATGATGAAAACATTCATTCATAAAATAAAAA
>JBAWWV010000360.1:0-3866 GCA_037146575.1 Alcaligenaceae bacterium
AAAAAGGCCGTGACGAGGCCCTGGCAAAGCTGCATGCAAAGATTGTTGACGAAGCTGCTTTCGTCTGGATCGCACATGACGTGGGCCCACGTGCAATGAGCACGAAAGTCAAAAATGTTGTGCAGCCAAAAAGCTGGTTTATTGATATCGCAACGATGACAAAAGACTAAGTTTGTTGCGCCTACGGCGGCACCGCGAATCGTGGTGTCGCCGTATTTATTTTGTTTGATCGCCGTGACCAAAAGGTCAAGGATCGATTGAAAGGTTGTTTTTTAAAGGCTGTTTGTATGCTGAGCTTCATGTTTCAACGGGTTTTGTATACCTTGCCCATTATGTTTGGCGTGGCCTTGGTGTGTTTCGCACTCGTACACCTGGCCCCCGGCGATCCGCTTGTGTCGATCATGCCACCCGATGCCTCGCAAGAGTTGCAAAAACAGTTGATGGAGATCTACGGCTTCAACAAGTCTTATCCCGAACAATTCGTCCGCTGGGGTTGGCGCGCGCTGCAAGGGGATTTAGGTACCTCGATTGCTAGTGGCCGGTCTGTCACGAGCGAGGTCATGCGCGCAGTTCACAACACCTTTAGGCTCGCAGCCGTAGCAACGCTGATTGGTTTTATTTTTGGCTGTTTATTCGGCTTTGTGGCTGGTTATTTTCAAAATTCTTGGGTCGATAAAGCTGCCTCCCTGACTTCGGTCTTGGGCGTCAGCGTGCCGCATTACTGGCTTGGCATGGTGCTTGTGATCATTTTCAGTTCGTTGTTGATGTGGTTACCGCCCAACGGCGCTGGGCCCGGCGGCTCGTCAGACTGGCAATGGAACTGGGAGCACATCAAGCACTTGGTCTTGCCTGCGATCACCATGAGCGTGATTCCCATGGGAATTATTTCGCGCACAGTGCGTGCGCTCGTCGCAGAAATTTTGTCGCAAGAATTTATTGTTGGCCTAAAAGCAAAGGGGCTGACCAACGTCGGGATTTTCATGCATGTTGTTAAAAATGCAGCCCCAACTGCCCTGGCCGTGATGGGCTTGCAATTAGGCTATCTGCTGGGCGGCTCGATCTTAATCGAGACCGTGTTCTCGTGGCCTGGCACAGGCTTTTTGCTGAACTCTGCGATTTTTCAACGAGATCTGCCGCTGCTACAAGGCACCATCCTTGTACTCGCCACTTTCTTTGTCCTCCTCAACATGATTGTCGATATTATTCAGACCATGCTTGACCCACGTATCGCGCGAGGCTGAACCCATGCTGAACATTACCGTCGATACTAAAAAAGTTCCGTCACTCGATATTGAACGCTCGGCTGGCTATTGGCAAAACGTGATGTCGCGCTTGGTGCGTGACAAGGTTGCCATGTTTGCCGCCTTCGTCATTTTGTGTCTGCTCATCATGGCCGTGTTGGGTCAGTGGATCACTCCTGCCGATCCGTATGCCGCCTCGATCATGAAACGGCTCAAACCCATCGGCTTCGAAGGTTACCCCTTAGGCACGGACGAGTTAGGCCGTGACATGCTGTCGCGCTTAATGGTGGGCGCGCGACTGTCCCTTTTTATGGGCATCACGCCCGTACTACTGGCATTTGCGATCGGCTCAACGATCGGTATTATCGCGGGCTATGCGGGTGGCATGCTCAACACCTCGATCATGCGCACGATTGATGTGTTTTATGCGTTTCCATCTGTGCTGTTGGCTATCGCGCTGTCTGGGGTGTTGGGCACGGGGATCACGAACTCGTTGATCTCACTGACCATCGTTTTCATTCCGCCCATCGCACGGGTGGCCGAAAGCGTGACCACTCAAATCCGTAGCCGTGATTTCGTCGAAGCGGCCCGTGCTTCGGGTGCTAACGCCTTTACGATTATTCGAGTGCATGTCTTGGGTAACGTGCTGAGCCCAATTTTTGTTTACTCAACGAGCTTGATTGCAGTCTCGATGATCTTGGCCTCTGGTCTAAGTTTTCTGGGCCTGGGTGTGAAACCCCCCGAGCCTGAATGGGGCCTGATGCTGAACACGCTGCGCACTGCCATTTATGTGCAGCCTTGGATCGCCGCTTTACCTGGTGTCATGATCTTCATCACCTCAATCGCGTTTAACCTGCTATCCGATGGGTTGCGATCAGCTATGGAGATCAAGAACTGATGAACACGACTTTATCCGATCGCGTTGATGTGGGTGGTACGGCGCAACCATTGCTGTTGGTCAAGAACTTGATCAAACACTTTGCGCTTAAAAAAGATATTTTAGGTAAAAGTGGTGGTGTTGTTCGCGCGGTTGATGGCATCGATTTTATGGTGCGCAAGGGCGAAACACTTGGTGTTGTGGGCGAATCAGGCTGCGGCAAATCTACTACGGCACGCCTGCTCATGAGCTTAATCACCCCCGACAACGGCGACATCATTTTTGATGGCCAGTCAGTTGGTAGCCGTGAGCTTAGCCTCAAAGAATTCAGGCGCCAGGCGCAAATGGTGTTTCAAGATAGTTACGCGTCATTGAACCCACGCTTAACAATCGAAGACTCGATCGCCTTCGCACCTCAAGTACATGGTGTCAGTAAAAATGATGCGATTGCACGGGCACGCGATTTATTACAACGTGTCGGTCTGGATCCCAAGCGTTTTGCCGAGCGCTATCCACACGAATTGTCGGGCGGGCAGCGGCAGCGCGTCAATATTGCGCGCGCGCTAGCCTTGCAGTCGCGTCTCATTATCTTGGATGAGGCGGTCTCGGCTCTGGATAAATCGGTTGAGGCGCAAGTACTCAATCTTTTGCTTGATCTCAAAGACGAATTCAAACTCACCTACGTGTTTATCAGCCACGACCTGAATGTTGTGCGCTACATTTCAGATCGGGTCATGGTGATGTATTTGGGGCAAGTCGTTGAAATCGGCGACTGCGAAACGCTTTTTAACGAACCGCGTCACCCCTACACGCGCGCGCTGCTTTCGTCAGTGCCCTCGATGGACCCCGATCATCGTACCGAAACGCCGCCCTTGGCTGGCGACCCGCCCAACCCCATTAATCCGCCTTCTGGCTGTCGTTTTCATACGCGTTGCGCACAGGCGCAGCCGGTCTGCTCAACCAAGATGCCACCCTTGGTGTCGAGCAAGGATGGTCAAGGTGTTGCTTGCTGGATTCATGTTGAAAACAGTGGACACTCGCTGGCAGTTTCAACTCAGCAAGCCGTTTCAAATAATCTAGGGGCAGCATGAACACCACCGAAACCCCCTTTGTCGATATTCGCGACCTCACTGTTACGTTTACTGGCGGTAAAAGCCCTGTCAAAGCTGTCAATGGCGTCACACTTGCGGTTAAGCGCGGTGAAGTTGTCGCCCTGATTGGCGAGTCTGGGTCAGGCAAGAGTGTTACCTTGCGCTCGATCTTGCGCTTACACAACCCAGCACGTTCAAAGATTGAGGGTCAGATTTTAGTCGGCGGTCAAGACGTCGTTCAATTGTCAAACAGCGACTTATCCAGTTTTAGAGGCAAAGTTGCTTCGATGATTTTTCAAGAGCCACTTTTAGCACTTGACCCTGTGTACACGGTTGGCAGCCAAATTATCGAAGCGATCTTGCGCCACGAAAATATCGGCCGCGAGGCAGCACGCGCCCGCGCACTTTCACTTTTTGAACGGGTGCGCATCCCCAGCCCCGAACGTCGCCTAGATGCCTATCCGCACGAGATGTCGGGTGGCATGCGACAGCGTGCGATGATCTCGTTGGCGTTGGCGAGCGAACCTCAGTTACTGCTGGCCGACGAACCGACCACGGCACTTGATGCCACGGTACAAATTCAAATTTTGTTGTTGTTGCGAGAGCTGCAACGCGAGTTGGGCTTGTCAGTCATTTTCGTGACCCATGATCTTGGTG
>JBAWWV010000361.1:0-3865 GCA_037146575.1 Alcaligenaceae bacterium
GGGTACGGCTCAACGGGGCCTTACTCTGATCGACCTGGTTACGATGGTGTGATTCAAGGGGTTGGTGGCATTATGAGTATCACCGGCGAGAAAGACGGCTTGCCTGGAGCTGGTCCTCAACGGGTTGGTGTTGCGCTGACGGATGTGATGACGGGTGTTTACGCGGCCTTCGGAATTATGACGGCGCTTTGGGAAAGACAGCGTAACGGGGTGGGTCAAAAAATCGAACTCTCGTTGCTTGACGTGCAAGTCACTTCAATGGCAACACTCGCCGCCTCGTACTTCGCCTCAGGTGTGGTGCCGACTCGACAGGGCAATGCTCATCCTACGATTGTGCCCAGTGATATCTTCCCTTGTAAAGATGGCGCGATTTTGATTACGGTCGGAAATGACAGTCAATTTAAAAGCTTATGTCACGCTGTGGGGTTGTCTGCGTTTGCCGATGATGTCCGCTACGCCACCAATGAGGCGCGGGCGGTAAATCGTGAAGCCTTAACGCTCGCGTTGCGTCAATGCTTTAGTGACAAAGGACGGGTAGCCTTGACAGAGACGTTGTCTAAAGCCGGGGTGCCAGCTGGTCTGCTCAATGATCTTGGTCAAGTCATGGAAGATCCGCAAGTTCAACATTCTGATCTTGTTATCAATTTTTCGATGGGTGAGTCTAAACCGATTCAAGTTCTTGGAAATCCACTCAAGCTTTCGCGTACCCCAGCGCAGTATTTGGTTCCGCCACCTAAACTCGGTGAACACAACGACGAAGTACTCAAGCGGAGCGACAAAAAATCATGACGAGTGCTCAAGATGTGTGAAAAATAATTATGACGAGTACTTAAAAAGTCTGACAAAAAATCATGACGCTAGTCACGATGATGCCACTGCAATTTGTTTGAATCATTTTTGAAAAGACACAATTAAGTACTGTCTGTTCGTGAGCGGGTCACAACTAAAAAAATATCGACGAGGCAACAAGTGAAAAAATATTTATTACTTTTATATTTTGTATTTCCAATGACGTTGTCGTCCGAAGCGCTCGCGCAATTGAAGATTATCGTTGCGTTTCCAACGGGTGGGCCGACAGACCGAATTGCTAGAGTTCTTGCTGAGCGGCTCGGTGACGAGTTGAAGCAAGCGGTGGTGGTTGAAAACAAGCCGGGTGCCAGCGGTTCAATTGCTGCTAATTATGTGATCCGATCGGCGACGCCAAACGGGATGCTTTTTTTGTCGAGTGCGGGCGCGTTGACGATTAATCCGGCCATTGATCCTAAGCTTGGCTATGATCCTGTTAAAGATTTCAAGCCAGTCTCTTTGGTGGCAGACACCACGTCGGTGTTGGTGGTCGGGGCACCGACAGATATTGTGGATGCGGCCGATTTGGCAGCACGTATTAAAAAGGATTCAATCAAGGTGTATTCGGCGGGCTCATCAGGTATCGGCGCCACGTCGCATCTGAGTATGGAAATGTTTCAAGAGGGGGCTGGCGTAAAAATCTTGCATGTTCCCTACAAGGGGGCTGCGGCCGTCTTTACGGATTTAGTTGGTAAGCGGGTGGATATGTTTTTCGGTGATTTGCCCGGTGTGCAAAGTTTGATACAAGCAGAAAAGCTTAAAGTACTTGGTATTATTGGCAACCAGCGGTCACCGCTTTTGCCTGGGGTGCGCACGTTGGTTGAACAGGGCATAACAGGCGTGATACCCACTGGCTGGTATGGCATGGTGATGGCTGCCAGTGCAGATGATGCGGTGATCCAGACGATGTCTGATGCCTTAGGGAAGTCTTTGAAGGATCCCAAGGTGATCTCGCAACTAGAGTTGATGGGCGCGATGCCAATGTATCAAGCCACCGTAGACTTTAAAGAGTTTCTAAGTAAAGATGCAGGTCGTTGGGATGCGTTGATTAAAAGACGAAATCTTAAACTCGAGAATTGAAAAAAAGGATAATCATGTACCCCGAACTGAAACCATACGTTGTGTTGATCACAGGTGGCGCAAGTGGCTTAGGTTTAGCCGCTGCGCATGGCTTTGCCAAAGAAGGCTCAACTGTTGTGATTGCCGATCTTCAAGAAGCGGCAGCAAAGACTGTTGCTCAGCAACTGGGCTCGCAGCATTTGGGTTTAGCTTGCGATGTTGCCGATGAGGCTCAGGTGAATCACGTGGTCGACACGGTGATTAAAAAATACGGTCGCGTGGATGTCTTGATTAATTGCGCAGGGATCGCCGATCGGGTTAAGCCAACGGTCGAGCAAGACATGATGCACTTTCGTCGCCTGCTTGATATTCATCTGACCGGCACTTACATGATGACTAAGGCTTGCGCAGTGCACATGCTTAAGCAGGGTAAGGGTAACGTCATCAATATCAGCTCAATTGCTGGCGTGATTGGCTTGACCTATCGCAACGCGTACAGCGCCGCAAAAGCTGGGATTTCGATGATTACGCGCACACTTGGGTGCGAATGGGGTGCGGCCGGTATTCGGGTCAATGCCATTGCGCCCGGCTATATCCTGACACCATTAGTGCAGGCCATCGTCGATGAGGGCCTGCTCGATAAGAGTGTTGTCGAGCGACGGACTCCGATGGGTCATCTGGGCGAACCACGCCATATTGCGGATGCGATGTTATTTCTAGCTTCGGATCAAGCCGCATTTATTACCGGTGTGACACTTCCGGTTGACGGTGGGTATACAAGCTGGGGTGCGCCGAGCGACGCTTTTACAGGGGATTGAGGCGTGAAGATGCTTTGGCTAAAAGGCAAGGATGTACCATTTAAAATTTAAAAAAGTACTATTTAAAAATTAATAAAAGTATTAAAAATCAATGAATTAGAAATTTAAGGCAAATACTATCTAAATAGTATTTGCCGGGTTGTCCTCTAGTTAAAACCAGTGCCGCGTTCAACTAAGCGCACAATCAGTGCTGCAGGTTGCCATTTTGGATTGGCACCTGGCTCGGCAGCAAAGTCTTTGAGTCGTTGTAAGACCTTGGGCAAGCCCACCGTGTTGGCGTAGTGCATCGGCCCGCCGACATGGGCCGGAAACCCATAGCCGTTCAAATACACAATATCCACATCCGAAGCCCGAGCGGCGATGCGCTCTTCAAGAATGCGTGCAGCCTCGTTGACCAAGGCGAACATGCAGCGCTCAATGATCTCGCTATCTTCGATTTTGCGAGGTTTGATGCCGTTCTCTGCGCGGTATTTTTCAATCATGGCCTCTACGATCGGATCAGGGATTGCATCGCGCTTGCCGGCCGCGTAGCGATACCAGCCCGCCCCAGTTTTTTGCCCAAAGCGACCCGCTTCGCAGATCCAGTCGTCAACAATGGGTGCGACCGGTGTCGGGCTTGCCGCAGCACGACGCTTGCGTCCGGCCCAGCTGATATCTAAACCGGCCAAATCGGCAACCCTAAAAGGCCCCATCGCAAAACCAAAGGCCTGAATGGCGCCATCGATTTGTTGGGGTAGCGCACCTTGCACCATCAGTTCGTTGGCGGCCGCACGGTACTGGGCCAACATCCGGTTGCCGATAAAGCCATCACACACACCCGAGACCACCGCAATCTTTTTAATCTTGCGAGCCATGTTCATACAGGTGGCTAGCACATCGGGCGCAGTCTTGTCGCCACGTACCACTTCAAGCAGTCGCATCACATTGGCAGGACTAAAGAAATGTAAACCAATGACGTCTTGTGGACGTTTGGTGAACTGAGCGATTTGGTCGATATTCAGCGCTGAGGTGTTTGAGGCCAGAATCGCACCTTGCTTCACCACGCCATCGAGTGTTTTAAAGACTTGCTCTTTGACGTCCATGTTCTCAAACACGGCTTCAATCACAAGATCGACATCACTGAAATCTTGATAACTCAACGT
>JBAWWV010000362.1:0-3858 GCA_037146575.1 Alcaligenaceae bacterium
TCGTTGATTAAAATACGACGTAACTCAAGATTGTCAGGTGCCCCACGCATCCGAGCAAACACTTCCATATCTGCATCGTGTTCGGCGGGCGTATCAAAAACGCCTTGCCGCCTTTGCAAGTCTGTCTGACTTGAAGTGATCGACCCAACAGACATTCCTGTGCTGCCCCGCAGTTCGGAGTTTTTTTCAAGCACAATCACTTTGCCGCCAGCACGCGCGGCCTCAATGGCTGCGGGCAACCCGCTGCCGCCACCACCAACTACGATCACATCAAACTGTGTCTCGTCTATCGTCGTCATTTAAATACCCTGCTAAAAAATCCTCACCGCACATAAGTTGTGCCAAACCAATCTCGTGTGCCTTCTTGACGGGTAGGCGTTGGTAAAGGAGGCCAGGGATCTGGATACGGCGTCATGACGTAAAAAATATTGGCAGTAATGCGACGCTCAGCAATCTGCCAATCACCCGTGATCTTCTTAACACGATCAATATAGGTGCCATCCGAACCATCAATCGAACCTGATTTTCCGACATGCTTATCCGACCAATACGAAGTGACTGTGGCCTCGTCAGACTGTTCGTTCAAACGAATCGTAGCGTTTGAGACATGATGAAAACTATAGCGGCGCGTAGAAATTAAATGCGCATAATTGATACGAATCGCGGCCTCACCCACAAAAGTCGCACGAGGGTTGACCAGCACACAATCCTCTGAAAAAGTCGTCATGACCTCGTCAAGATTACCCGAGTCGTAGGCGTAGCAGTACTTCACCAATAAGTCGCGTATTGCGTTTTCATCCTCGAGACGCTGAAGGCGCTGTTCAACGCTGGTGTGGATCACCCGCGGGAAATTAGCCGTTTCTATCAACGGTTGCCACATATCATGGCTTAGCGCTTGAGGTAGTTTTTTATCTGCAGACATCATGGATTCCCATTAGATTGCTATATTTCTCAAGGTCACGGAGATCGAGGCGCAAGCAAGGGCATCAACGACAACTGCGTACTGACGGGTCGACCTGACACTCGGTTTGTCACGGCTCGATCAAAGTCGCACCCCCACGGTTGCACACAATCGCTAGTGTGTCAAGCGAATGACTCTTGCTATAAGTGGCGTTTAACGTTGATGTCACAGTATTTTTTGACGTATCGCCTGCCAGCAAAGTCTGACTCGCTCAGTGCAAAAGCCTCGCGCCGATCTTGCGAATGGCGGCGACCTCTTTAAACAAGTTAAAGTCGAATTGAGAGACTGAAGATAATAATGATTGGTCTAATGGGTCAAGGCACGAGCGATGAATTGCAATTCACTGCTCTCAAGTCTAGAGCCCCCAGCGGCTCCTTTTTTTGTGAGATCCGCTTGCATCGTAGCTTTAACGGTGGCTGACCCGTCGGCCAAAACCGTCAAGCTCGGCCACGCCATAGAATTCTTGTAAAACTCGGCGTATTGGCGATGGCATGACGAACAAGCGTTATAAATCTCGGCGCCAATATCAAAAACGAGTTGTACATCTTTGTCTTTAGCGGCCTTCAACGCAATCTCAGCGGTCTTGCTCAACCGTCGCGCCGCTTGCATCCAGTTTGTCTTGTCGACTGCGCGCGTGTCCAACATCAGCAAGTTGGCGGCCTCTACCAACGTCGCGGCACTATTGCGCACCACATCCCACTGCGCTTGAGTCGTCGGAAAAATTTCTTTATCACCCTCGCTATTGCTGATCCAAGCCACAGACTCCCAAACCCCATCTGCGGCCGGATCAATCACCCACTCCATTAGTTCACGCATGGTCAACGGCGCGTTGAAAGGCGTCTGCGTCTTTGGCGCACTGCAACTAGCGAGCAGTAGCGCACAGCCAATTAGTAAAAACCGAAAAGATTGCATGGCTTGCCCCGGAGTTTATTTAACCGACCTAATAGTCGCATCACTTATACAATAATTTGTTTTATTAGAATCATCAAAACAAATATTTAGATCACTCGTTGGTATAAATATTAACTATTATTGCTGCGCCGCAATAGGATCGGCGCTGTTGACAATTATCATGCCGATCAGTAGTCTTTTCGCATGAGAACAAAAAACCTTGAAGATTTTTGCACTTGGCTCGAGCAAACTCCGTTGAGCGAAAGCATTCAGCAGAACCTTTGGGTGGTCCCCGCAATTCAGACCGTTCATATCCTGTCCATTGCGGCGCTATTTATCTCGGTCGTCCTCATCAACTTACGCTTGATGAATTTTTCTCAGACTGATCAGTCCATTGCGCATGTGTTTACGCGGTTTGGAAAAATTGTTTGGTGGTCGCTACCCTTGCTGCTTTTAAGTGGAGCTCTACTGATCGTAGGTGAACCCGCACGATCACTGGCAAACGATGTCTTTCAATTCAAAATGTTGCTCTTGGTCAGCGTGGTTCTGGTTACGGTGTTACTACAAAAACCCTTAGCCACTGATCACAAGTACTGGGAGTCAACTGCAAGACGTCAAATGACGGCACGCATCTTAGCCATTATTTCTATGGGCTGTTGGGTAAGCATCATCTGCGCCGGCCGTTGGATTGCGTACACCTACACGTAAATACAAAAATAGAACCTCTAGTCACGCATACATGCAACTGCCGCTGGATAAAAGAAAAGAAGACAGATGAGTATTGATAACTTATGCAAATGGCTATACGACACTGCACTAGCAGTCACCATCCGTGAAAACGACTCACTGTTTCCGTGGCTTGAGTCGGCTCATGTGATCGCTATCACACTGGTGATTGGCTCGATTGCCATTGTTGATTTGCGTTTATTAGGCTGGGCGTCAATAGAACGCCCAGTGCGCCGAATCGCAGAGCAAACCCTACCCCTGACGTGGCTCATGTTCTTGATCGCTGCAGTCTCGGGTGTCATTCTTTTTGTTTCAAACGCCTTAGCCTATGCCAACAATTTTTACTTTCAAGGCAAGCTTCTGCTCTTAGCTCTGGCAGGTATGAATATGCTGATCTTTCAATATGGCATTTACCGGTCAGTCAATCAATGGGATGAAGCAGTTCGCCCGCCGACAGCGGCGCGTGTGGCGGGCGCACTGTCATTGACCTTTTGGCTGAGTGTGGTGATTTTTGGCCGATGGATTGGATTTACGTTAACGCCAACGATCCCTAGCTGATCACAAGTTTTATCTCTACCAAGACCAGACTCAAAACATTAACAAGTATCAATGGAGACAAACATGAATCATCGAATACGATACTTGGCTGTTGCGGCCTTAGCAACACTGAGCTTTGCCGCTGCCGCTCAACCGAAAGACATCATCAATCCACCACCCACTGCGAAAGATTGGGCAGACATCGCGAAGCTACCCGACTGGAGCGGTGTTTGGAATCCCAATATCACCGATCAAGACAAGCAAGCTAAAACCAATCAGCCGCCTTGGAGGCCTGATGCGGCTGAACTCATCAAGTTTCAGCTCGCGGAAGAAAAAGCTGGACGCCCGCCACCACTCTTTGTAGATTGCCTTCCTGAAGCTATGCCTGCGTGGATGTTGATTACACACAACGCCATGGAGATTCTGTTCACCCCAGGGCGCGTGACCATGCTCGGTGAATCAGACGGTAATCGCCTGCGTCGAATCTATACTGATGGACGCCCTCACCCTGAGGATCCAGATCCTACTTTTCACGGGCATTCGATTGGGCACTGGGAAGGGGACACCCTGGTGATCAGTACCGTAGGTGTGCTACCCCAAGCGTGGCTTGCGATCAGTGAAGCCGCGGGCGTGCCTAACAATGGTGACATGAAAATTACAGAACGCATTCGCCTTGTAGATAAGGATGTGATGCACGATGAGATCGAAGTGATTGCACCAAAAATATTGACAGCACCCTGGAA
>JBAWWV010000363.1:0-3843 GCA_037146575.1 Alcaligenaceae bacterium
ATTCAAGGCTGCGCTGAATAAGCTAAGTCAAAGCAGTTAAGTTGGGCAGACTCACTCAAGCAAGAGGCGCTGGGGTTGACTCGATTGCGCTAAACGAAGTTTGATCGGCTCAAGGCTGCATTGAACAAGCTCAGCCAAGTTAGTGAAAGCGAGCTACCCGAACTAGGATCTGGCCACGCTAGTGTTTTAGCGGTCTTTAGAGCAAGTTGTACCGAAGTTGGTATCTTTTTCAATTCATCGAGAACTTTGTCATGACGAATTCAATCGCTGCGTCACGAAACGACTGGGATGACCTCTCTGAGTCAGGCGATGCACGCGAGCAGCGTGGCCGCCCAAACTGGAGCGACATTTTATTTTTTGCGCTCTTGGCGCTTGGGGCCGGCTACGCGCTGAACACCTTTAGCCAGGCGATGGATTATTACGAGCAAACCATTCTGGTGTTAGCCGTGCCTGCCTTTGCCTGGATGGGTTGGCTCTGGCGACCTTTACGTACCTTATTGTTGACGACGGCACTCGCCACTGGTTTTGCGATTTGGCTGTATCAAGGCGATATTGCCCGCTCCGAGCAGGTCTTCTTTTTAAAGTATTTGTTTTCGTCTCAATCAGCGATCTTGTGGATGTGTGCCCTGTTTGTTTTGGCGACGGCTTGTTATTGGTTAGGCTTTGTCAGTCCGACCTCGGCCTGGCTGGGGACGGTACTGACTTGGGCCGCTGTGTTTGCTGGTACGACAGGCATGCTGGTGCGCTGGCGCGAGGGTCATTTACTTGGGCCCGATATTGGCCATATTCCGGTGAGCAATCTCTACGAAGTATTCGTATTGTTTGCCTTGATTACGGCGTTGTTTTATTTGTATTACGAACGTCGTTACGCTACGCGTGCGCTTGGAGGGTTTGTGCTGCTGGTGATTACCTCGGCGGTGGTGTTTTTGTTATGGTACTCATTCACGCGTGACGCAGCGCAAATTCAGCCGTTGGTGCCCGCATTAAAAAGTTGGTGGATGAAAATTCACGTACCAGCAAACTTTATTGGTTATGGCACGTTTTCGCTCGCAGCCATGGTGGCATTTGCTTACTTGGTCAAACAAAATAGTCAAACGAAGTCGTGGCTTAAGCTCGCCCCGCTGTTTGTGTTGGGGGTTTTGCTGGCCGGCGAGCCCATGATTTTTGGCAGCAAAGACGTGTCAACAACCTGGATGCTGTACTTTGGCATCGGCGCCTTGGTTGTCGGTACGATTTTGTTATTTCGCCGCCCAATTGGTGAGCGCCTGCCCTCGTTTGAGGTGCTTGATGACATTATGTATCGCGCGATTGCCATCGGGTTTGCCTTCTTTACCGTGGCGACGATTTTGGGTGCCTTGTGGGCCGCAGATGCCTGGGGTGCCTATTGGCAATGGGATCCAAAAGAAACCTGGGCGTTGATCGTGTGGTTAAACTACGCTGCTTGGCTGCATTTGCGCCTGATGAAAGGCTTACGCGGCACCATGGCCGCCTATTGGGCGCTGGTCGGTTTGTTAGTAACAGGCTTCGCGTTTTTGGGGGTTAATATGTTCCTGTCAGGGCTCCACTCTTACGGTGCGCTGTAAGCTAAATAACAAATCCGCCTCAGGCGGTCTAACCGTAACACCCTCATCGTGACACCTGCCAGACCTTGGGTCGTATTAGTTGCAACCTTAACCGTTCAGTCGCTAGTTGCAATGGCTTTAATTAATCTGCCGGTCGTGGCGCCCGTGGTGGCCAAAGCGATTGGTGTATCGACCAATTACTTGGGCGCTTACGTTGCCCTTGTGTATTTTGCAGCAATGGTCGCCACCTTGCTTGGGGGCGCAGCAGTCAAGCGCTGGGGTGCGATCCGCTTGAGCCAGGCCGGTTTATTGTCCTCTGCCATGGGTCTTTTCCTTTGCGCAATTCCGCATCCGGTTGCGATTGCGATTGGGGCCTTGTTTATTGGTGCTGGATACGGTCCGATTACGCCTGCAAGCTCGCATCTGCTAATCAAAACGACTCCGCCCGAAAAATTGTCTTTCGTGTTTTCAATTAAGCAGACGGGCGTTCCGCTCGGGGGCATGATTGCTGGGGCGCTTGTGCCTTCGCTTGATATGGCGATTGGCTGGCAGCTGGCGTTTGTTTCGTCGGGTGTAGCGTGTTTGCTTTGTGCTTGGGCGGTTCAGTCACTGCGTGCCGGCCTAGATGATGATAGAGACCCAACAGTGAGGCCATCGCTGGTAACAAGTGTTGTGCAGCCGCTGCGGTTAATTTTTGAACACCCGAGTTTGCGCGCACTTTCGACGACTTCATTCTTATTTGCAGTCTGTCAGATGTCGTTGATGGCGTATCTCGTTACGTTTTTGTTTGAGGATCTTGGCTGGTCACTGGTGGCCGCCGGTGCTGCGCTGACGGTTGCTCAGGCAGGTGGCGTGACCGGGCGGATTTTATGGGGTTATGTCGCTGACCGTTGGTTGAGCCCCACCATGATGCTGATTGTGATCGCATTGTTGTTGACTGCAGGCGCAGTGGGGACAGCACTGCTTCGCCCAGACTCCTCACCATGGATTCTGTTTCCGGTGTTGGTTATTTTTGGTGCTTCAGCGATTGGCTGGAACGGGGTGTTTCTGGCTCAGATTGCCCGCTTGGCCCCTAAGGGTCAGGCCAGCGTCGCAACGGGCGGCACGTTATGCATCACTTTTTTTGGCGTCGTCTTGGGCCCACCGCTCTTTGGCGTCTTGGCGGGTGTGCTGAAAAGTTATGGGGCAAGTTACGGTGCCCTTGGGCTCTTTGGGCTTATCATCACCGTGCTGTTACTGCGACTGCGCAGCACTGCACCCAGCGCAAGCGCTTAGGCCTAAATATGGCCTCAATTTCAAACTGATCGACAGCCCTATGAGCTTGCTCAGCGATGCACAGCAACCAGAGTTGGCTCGACAAGCGCAATGGCTGAAAGGGTGCGCAATCTTTTTATGCTCGTTGGTGGCCTTTGCTTGCCTAGATGCCTTCGCAAAAGATCTGGTGGGCCGTTATTCTGCACCCTTAGTTAACTTTTCTCGCTACACCGTCATCATTGTGCTTGCGTGGTGTCTGCTGTGGATCAAACGTGTCCCTGTGCGGGTGGGTCCTGCCGAGCGCAAGCTACTTATTTATCGCGGCGCGATGCTTGGTATGGTGGGCATCTGTTTTATGCCTGCCTTGCAATACTTGCCGCTGGCTGAAGGCACAGCGCTGTATTTTGTCTCGCCCTTGATCGTCGTGTTGCTTGCCCCCTTGGTGTTGCGTGAAAATGTTGGGTTCAAACAATATACGGCGGTCGGTCTTGGCATGATCGGTATGCTGTGTATTGTGAATCCGCTGGGTAACGCCTCGAGCGATCAAGGCGGTGACTCTGGCCTATCGTTATTTGGCAGCCTGTTGATGCTTGTGTCTGCAACGGGTTATGCCTTGGTGCAACTGCTAACTCGCAAGCTAGCTAACCGCGTACAAAGCGAACAAATATTTGCGTATTCGGCGTTGATTTGTTGGCTGCTTGGCTTTGCCGTTTTGATGTTTTGGTGGCCAACAAAATGGCCAAATGCGCGCGACACCGTTGAAATGATTTTGATGGGTCTCAGCGGCGGAATAGGACAATTTTTATTGATTTCAGCGTTTAAGACCGTTCCGGCCTCGACGCTTGCACCCTTTAACTATTTTCAGCTTGTGCTTGCAGTGCTCTTTGGAGAACTATTTTTTTCTCAAATGCCTTCGCTGCTATCCTTAACAGGCATGGCGTTGATCGTAGCCGCGGGTTTGTCGTTAACGCTGCCGATGTTGTTCGCATATTTTCGTTCAAAGCGTGCCTAAGCGATTGTGCTGTTT
>JBAWWV010000364.1:0-3824 GCA_037146575.1 Alcaligenaceae bacterium
GTCTGGTGCTGGTGGGCTGTGCGGGTGTGTGTGGCCGTGAGCATGATCGTGGTCGTGGTCGTGGTCGTGGTCGTGTCCGTGGTTTGAACTCATGCTTTTTCTCCGGCGAGCGGTTCGATCCAGTGATCGTAGATATCAGCGACAACAGTGTCTTTTGGGCTGCCCGAATAGTTTGGCCAGACATCAGCCTGTTTAAAACGTACGCGATAGAGCACGCGCAGCGGCAGCCCCGGCTTATGAAACGCCAGCAGTGAAGGATCGCGGAAGCAGCCCATCACATCAGTAATCTCACCTTGGATACCGCGCAAATAAAACGGCGTGCGGCAATGAGGCTCAGGAGGGTGCTTGCGTACCCGTACGGGCGCACCGACTGGCAAGGCTTGGCCAGGGCGAATCGCAAAGGCTGTCATGCTGCCACCTTTTTATGTTTCGCACGTAATTGCTCGACTCGAGTTTCGATTTCGTCGCGGCTCAAGACTTGTTGCTCAATGATCAGATCGCGCACAGCCCGAATCCACTTATCGTAATAGCCCAGGTTACGGTAGTCTTCTTCGGTATTAGATTCGATCGCTCTGCGCATCGCATCTACCGTGAAGGCCTCAAGCTTAGGGCCAGATAAAATTCTAAGAATGGCATCCACACGTTTTTCGTGCAGAGTGCTGGGGTGTTCGTCTTGGCAGACTGGCCCTGCGGGTAAGCCGCCGATATCGTTGACTTTACGTTCTGTCATGGTTGAGCTCGTTGGGTGAATTGCTAAAAAGTTGGAGACGGGATGGATCTAAGCGTAACGCAATTTTCAATCCTTGTTGCATTAAGTTTAACCTTTGAACGCAGCTTATATCTGCTTGCGCCTTGATTTGGGTGCCCTCAGATAGGCGGCAATGAACTTCTACCAGCCCACCTTTGTATACGCACTCAACGGTAGTCGCCTCGAGGGTGTCGACGCTAAGCTCGGCTATCGGCAAAATTTGTATATGCTCTGGTCGAATCGCAACGGTGATGCGTTCGTTAACAGTAAAAGCACATTGTGCGACTTGAATTGAGTAATGATGGTAGCCAGACAAGGTGCTACCGCTGGCCTCACGACGATTGACGACCATCGACAAGATATTTGAACTACCCAGAAACTCCATCACCTTTAAGGATGAAGGGGTTTCATATAAGTTGACGGGTTTGCCGATTTCTTTGATTTGGCCATCAAACATGACTGCTACGCGGTCGGCTAGTGACAACGCTTCTTCTTGGTCATGCGTGACGATAATAGTCGTGATGCCAAGTTTTTTTTGAAGCTGTTTAAGCTCAACTTGCATTTGATCTCGTAGTTTTCGGTCGAGAGCACCGAGAGGTTCGTCAAGCAAGAGGATATCTGGTTGAATGACCAGAGCTCGAGCAAGCGCGATGCGTTGCCTTTGCCCACCCGAAAGCTGTGAGGGCATTCTGTCTTTCATATCCGACAGTTGCACCATCGCTAACGCTTGCCCAACTTGTTGAGCTCTGGCGCTACCGTCAATTTTTCGCATACGCAAGCCATACCCTACGTTTTCGCTCACGGTCATGTGTGGGAACAGGGCGTAGTCTTGAAAAACGAGCCCAACATTACGTTTGTTTGGGGGTAAGTTTTTGGTCGATTTTCCGGCAATGCTGACGCTGCCTTCCTGCGGGGCGATGAATCCGGCTATCGTTCTTAAGGTCGTTGTTTTTCCGCAGCCAGAGGGTCCCAGCAACGCCACGCACTCACCTTGCGCGACGCTCAAATCGATGTTCTTCAGAACGTGTTGAGCTCCTAGCCAAACATTGACGCCTTCAAGTTCTAATCCCGGCATACTCAGGCCTTTAGTGAATTGCATACGAGATGATACGCCAGCGTTTCTCGGCAAAGAAAATAATCACGCTGACGATCGCAATGTACAAAGACGAAAACGCCGCTGGCGTTGGGTCTAGGTTTTGTGTAATGTAATTAAACAGTTCAATTGGCATGGTTGTTAGCCCACCTCGTACCAAGAAGATACTGATTGGATAGTTATCAAAGCTAATTAAAAAGGCAAAAATAAAGCCACTGATTAAGCCTGGTTTCATTTGTGGCAAGGTGATCGTCATGAAGACTTGCAGGCGAGTTGCGCCAAGCGACCTTGCGGCCTCTTCAAGAGAAATATTTGATAGGGTCAGTGACGCGACTAAGGTACGAATAGGATAAGCAAGCACCAACAAGATATGGCCAATTAAAAGACTGTACCAAGTAAACGCGGTGCCAAGCAGAATAAAGAATTGCACGAGTGCGATCCCAATTGCCACCATCGGAATTGTGATCGGAGAGACTAAAAAAGCGGTGATGGCCGCTTTTGCTGGTAGTTCGGTACGCACGAGCGCTAAGCTTGCGCAGATGCCAAAGAGTGTTGCCACCGTCGCACTCGCGAGCGCGACCAGTGCACTGATAAGAGTCGCGTGCCCGATTCGATGGATCTTTGCGATGTTGCCGTACCAGTCTATTGAGAGAGCCTTGGGTGGAAACTCAATAAAAAATGAGGCATTAAAAGACACGATAACTGTCAACAAGACCGGAAAAATTAAAAAAATAGTTGTTAGCCAGCCAATCGAATGAACGATAGCCTGAAAGCGCTTAGGCTGATATTCACTAGACCGTTGCACGAAAGACCTTTCGCAAAATAGTGGCGTAGGCCGCGACCAACAGGAAGGTCAGCACGGTCAGCGTCACGATAATGGCTGCGCCCCACGGAAAATTCAACTGAACTAATAATTGTTCTGCTGCGACCTGTGAAATCATTGCCGTTGAGGGCGAGCCAAGCATCAGCGGTGTCACATATGCGCTCATGCTTACCGCAAAGGTCAGCATGGTGCCGCCAAAGACCCCAGGCAAGCTCAGAGGCAGTGTAATGTTGCGCAGACACTCCCATTCACTCGAACCCAGCGATAGCGCGGCTTCGCGCATGGATGGTGGTATCCGTAACAACGAGCCATAGATCGGTAGCACCATGAAAGGGATTGCAAAGTGCACAAGGCCTACGATGATTGCGCCTTCTGAGTACATGAAACGTATGGGTTGATCGATAACACCAAGACCGATCAGCACGCTATTGAGTGCGCCGCCATCGGCCAGTACAACAACCCAGCCATAATTGCGAACGATTAAGCTTGAGGCAAGCGATACGAACGTCAAGATTAAAAGAGCCGTGCGTAGCCGTCTGTTTGCACGTAGAAGCAATAAAGCAAGTGGGTACGACAAAGCAAGCGTAATCAGCACGGTGATGAACGAAATACGAAACGTTCGAATCAGCACTCGACCAAGCCTTGCACTATCGTAGGTTTTTAGATACTGATAAAAAGTCCAACCATCGTGTCGATTCGTATCACCTGAAGAAAAAGATAAACTTTGCGCGAGCAGGTTGGCTAGCGGGATCACATAAAAGCACAGTAAAAAAACTATAAGTGGCGCGAGCAACAAGATTCCCGAACGGTAGCGCTTCCAAAAAGAAAGCGGTGATCGTGAGAAACCTGTTGTCGTCAAGAGCATTGGCCAGACGCCTCAAAAAAAATAACACATGCTCATTATTAGCCGAAAATTTCGTTCCACATCTCGGTGATTTTTGGTCGATTCTTTGATAAAAATGCCCAGTCAGCATAGGTTGTATTGGCGGGATCACCGATGAGTTTTAGCGTGTCGGCTGACGTGACAACGTCGATATGGCCGCAGCGAGCGCGCAAGACGCTATCGATTTTTGACTGAAATTCTTTTTCAAGACTGAGATTCACGTACGCCTGAGCGAGCTCAACATTCTTAGCATTGACTGGCATATTTAGCCCAACAA
>JBAWWV010000365.1:0-3817 GCA_037146575.1 Alcaligenaceae bacterium
AGGGTGTAGCCGTCGGGTTTGGCATTGACGAGTTCGGCACCGCCCAACACGCCCGCTGCACCTGGCTTGCTTTCGATGATGACATTCACACCAAGCACCTTTGAGGCACTCTCGGCCAGCACACGCATCACAACATCGGTTGCCCCACCGGCAGGCCAGGGACATATGTATTTGATGGGACGCGTCGGAAACGTTGCTGCCTGAGCCAACCCGGGTGCAAGTGCACCCGCAGCCAAGGCAGCCGTTGATAATAAAAATTCACGACGGTCTGTCATCTTCGTCTCTCTTCGTTTGAATAATCTAGGTGCATCGTAAAGCCAGACGCGTGCGACCGCAACGCCCACAAGCCGATACAAGGGTTCTACCTAATACTTTAGCGCTTTATTAAGCGGTTTTCGCGGTTAATCTTGAGGGCAATCATTCTCTAGAGCCTCAGAGGTATTCATGAAACATCTAAAACATGCGTTAGTCGCGGCATTGCTGGCGGTGACTTCAAGCTCAGGCTTCGCTCAAGACTATCCGACCAAATCCATTAAGTGGATCGTTCCGTACACCCCTGGAGGCTATACCGACAACGTCACCCGGTTGGTCACAACCCGAATGGCTACCATCCTTGGCCAATCAATCATCATCGAAAACAAGCCGGGCGCCAATTCGATTATCGGCGTCGATCAAGCTTCAAAAGCAGCGCCGGATGGCTATACGATGTTGACCACCATTACCGCGCATGCAGCCAACGTGACGCTCTATGAAGGCAAATTACCTTTTGACCCTTACAAGTCGCTTATTCCGATTTCACTTGTTGCGATTACACCGCTGGTACTGTCGGTGAATAAAGACTTACCAGTCAATTCAATTGCCGAGCTGATCGCTTACGCCAAGGCGAACCCAGGCAAACTGTCTTACGGCTCGTCGGGTGTCGGGGCCGCCGCACACTTGACCTCTGAGCTCTTTCAATACACCGCGGGGCTCCAGATGGTGCATGTTCCCTACAAGGGTACAGCACCTGCCATGACAGATTTAATGTCAAACAGCATACAGATCTTGGTCGATGCGCCGAGTGGCGTTGGCGCAAACATTCGTGCCGGAAAAATCAAAGCTCTGGCATTTTTCTCTGACAAACGTTTATCCAGCTATCCCGACGTTCCCACGATTGTTGAGTCTGGCGGTCCAAAGCTTGAATCCTCGAGTTGGGTAATGTTTTTTGCGCCGGCCGGCACCCCGATGGCGATCGTTGATAAGTTGTCGTTTACGGTCAAAGAAGCACTGAAATCCGAAGAACTCATCAAACGCTTTGAGGATCAAGGAATTCTCACGGTTGGCAATACGCCCGCCGAGGCAGACGTATTTCTAAAAGCTGAGATCGCCAAGTGGGGCAATCTAATTAAAACAGTCGGCGTGAAGGCCGAATAATTCAGCTACGATAACAAGCCCTCTGACTCAAGCAGCGCTCGTGCAGCCTGTACCTCGTCAGAGGCAGCTCGAAACAAGGGGGGACGCACGGCGCCACCCACCATTCCAAACATCTCAGTAATAGCCTTAGTCAAGGCGACGTTGTGCTGACCCTTGGCTAAAAACTTGCTATGCAATTGATTGGCGACGCGCACAATATGTTGCAGCGGTTGCCGAGCAGCCTCATAGTCGCCTGCCTCAATGGCTGCCATAAACTCAGCACAATAGGGCTTGGCCTTTGACTGCATATAAAGCGGGCGAGACGAGCCAAACAAAAACTTTGGCATGATCGCAGGACCAAACGCCGCCAGACCGTAAAGATGATATTCCTCGAGAGGACAACTAATCGGCAGCAGATGCCCGGCCGCCGCAAGCATAGCCGAATACTTATCTAAGCTTAACGCCGCCTCTTTAACTAAACAAATGGTGTCAATGCCAGCCAAGCGCACCATCTCTGCCGGAGTGATGTAATACCCAAGCTCAGATAGAGTTGAACTATAGACACAGATGCCGATATCCACCGCACTGGCCAAATTCTGATAGTAATCAAACACACCATCGGCAGACCGCGGGCCATAATAAGGCGGCCAACACATGACTAAGTCAGCCCCCGCCATCTGAGCGTGCCGCGCTAACTCGATCGAGTCTTTATAAGACGTATGTGAAACACCCGCGATGATTGGCACTCGACCCGCATTCGCCTCAATCATGGCATCCGTGACACGCTTACGCTCGTCCATGGTGAGAGTCCAGAATTCTTGATACACCGAGCCTAAATACAAGCCTCGCGCACCAGGCAAACCAATCAGATGATCGACGTTGTGACGCAACCCAGAATAATCCACCTCCAAATCATTTTTAAATGGGGTCGTGGTTGTCACGATGTATCCACTTAAGGTGTCGCGCGTCCATTGCTTAGCCGTAGCCCTTTGGTATTGCATGTCAGACCCCTATCGTGTTCAACCAACGATCAATCATGTGGCATTTAATCAAACTAATCGATTGTGATGTTGCTCTCTGTCACGACCCGATGCCACATGGCGCGCTCGGCCTTGATGACTTGCCCAAAAAATGCGCCGTCTTTGCCCAAGGGTTCAAGACCTCGTTTCAAAAAATCTTTTTTAACCTCAGCGTCATTCACAATCGCTGTGAATTCTTTTGACAATCTGTTTACAACCGCCTCAGGCGTGCCAGTCGGTGCTAAGACACCGTACCAGCCCTCAACCACAAAATCGCTCAGGCCACTTTCTGCCACCGTCGGTAAATCGGGAGCCGCAGGCGAACGCACTTTGCTACTGATGGCCAAGGCTCGAATTTTTCCGGCTTCAACCTGTGGCATCACTAAGGTCATCGAATCAAACACCACGGCTAAACGCCCACCAATCAAATCCGTCATGGCCGGCGCAGCGCCTTTATAAGGCACATGAACCATTTGAACGTTCGCTTGCCGCATAAACAGTTCCATCGCCAAATGCGCGGTCGAAGCATTGCCAGCAGAGCCGTAGCTCAGACCGCCTGATTTCTGCTTTGCCAAGGCGATAAATTCTGCAAGTGTTTTTGCCGGCACCTGCGCGTTGACCGCCAACAGCAGAGGGTAACTTGTCAATAAATTCACAGGTGCCAAATCACGCACTGGATCGTAGGTAAGATTTTTATAAAGAGAAGGATTGACTACGATCGGACCAGGAAATGCCAACAACAGCGTGTAACCATCAGGCGCTGCCCGCACGACGGTTTCAACGCCAATGTTGCCACCCGCCCCAGGCTTATTGTCAACCACCACCGGCACGCCCAAGCGCTCTTGTAACTTCTGAGCCATTTGCCGCGCAACGATATCCGTCATGCCACTAGCAGCGATCGGCGCCACGAGGCGAATCGGCTTAGACGGAAACTCTTGCGCGCTGACTTGACTGCTTGTAAAGGCTTGAATAAGACCGCTCAGACAAACTATGAATAATTTTTTTCTAGCATCACAAAACATGAAATGATCTCCGAACACCTAGCGCATTTGCGCCGTTTGACGCAATGTCTATTTATCGTTATTGATGACACTTAGTAGTATCATTTCCTCCAATTTACAACAAAGCGAAGCACCCTGATCGGTTTAAGCTGATTTAAACCGGTTTCAAGAGCGACTTCATGCAAACGAGACCAACTATGCAAAGTCAAACAACGTCAACGCCTTCGGGTGGCAACTACCCTTCAGGGGTCGCTGTCGTCATCGGTGGCAGCGGCGGCATCGGCAAAGGCATCTGCCTTGCGCTCGCAGCAAATGGCGCTCAGGTTGCGCTGAGCTACCGCTCAAACACTGAGGCGGCAAAACAGACCGTGCGAGAAATTGAGCAACTTGGCCAAACCGCAGAGG
>JBAWWV010000366.1:0-3791 GCA_037146575.1 Alcaligenaceae bacterium
ATCCAAGTGTTCGGGCGCGAAGAAATGGCTTACTACACACGGTTTGATTCGCGCCGGCGCGTTCACCACCTTGAAGAACTCTTGGCAGGCGGTGTGCCCGCGATTCTGATTGCAGATGGTTTGGCAGCAACCGACGACCTCATACAAGAATGCGAACGCAACCACGTGCCCTTACTGATCACCACAGTCCCGGCCGCAGAACTCATCGACTTATTACGGATTTATCTCAGTCGCCGCTTGGCACCTGTCACGACCGTGCACGGCGTGTTCATGGATGTACTCGGCTTAGGTGTGTTAATTACCGGCGAATCTGGCTTGGGTAAAAGCGAATTAGCCCTTGAGTTAATTTCACGTGGCCACGGCTTAGTCGCCGATGATGCGGTCGAGCTCTCACGCACCTCTCCCCACGTCATTGACGGGCACTGCCCCGCTTTGCTGCAAAACATGCTCGAGGTGCGCGGCTTAGGGCTGCTAAACATCCGAACGATTTTTGGCGAAACCTCGGTACGTCGAAAAATGAAACTTAAACTGATCGTGCATCTCGTGCGCGCCACGGCTCAAGACAAGTTTGAACGCCTGCCACTGCAAGACATGACCCAAGAGCTGCTTGGCTGTCCGATTCGCAAAGTCATGCTGCAAGTCGCTGCAGGTCGCAACCTGGCCGTACTCGTCGAGGCGGCAGTACGCAACACCATCCTGAAATTACGCGGGATCGATACCCTGACTGAGTTCATGGAACGTCAAGCCGCGGCCATCGCACAGGGCAACGCTTAAATGGGCGCGCTGAACGTTGTCTTAATTACTGGCATCTCGGGCTCTGGCAAATCGGTTGCGTTGCGCATGCTTGAGGATGCCGACTACACCTGCGTCGACAACCTACCCGTGCGGTTTCTGCACGAATTTATTACTTCGCGTAGCGGCAATGCTGGCGAGCGGATTGCCGTCGCGATTGACGCCCGTTCAGCCGATGAACTCGGCGACCTTCCTGAGGTCATTACGGCGCTACGCACCGGCAATACGCAATTACGCGTCGTCTTTCTTGAGGCGACCGATGAAACCTTACTTCAACGCTATGCTGAATCACGGCGCCGCCATCCTCTTTCAGATCACATGCGCAAAAAGGGCAAAGTGCTCTCGCTCGAAGAGTGTATTGCCCAAGAGCGTGAGCTCTTAGATCCTCTGCGCAGCCAGGGGCAAGTGATCGACACTTCTGGGCTCACCCCAGGCCAACTTCGTGCTTGGGTGCGCGACTTAGTGCAAGCTGATCGCAGCCCATTACTGCTCACCTTTGAGTCCTTCGCCTTTAAACACGGCGTACCACGCGATGCCGACATGGTGTTCGATGTTCGCTGTTTGCCCAATCCGCACTACGATCCAGCCTTGCGCCCGCTGACGGGACGCGACCAGCCGGTCGCCGACTGGCTGGCTAGCTCTGACGATGTGCAGCAGATGGTCTCCGATATTGAAGGTTTTATTCGTAAGTGGCTACCACGCTACACAGAGGACACCCGTAGCTACTTAACAGTGGCCGTCGGCTGCACCGGCGGCAAACACCGTTCAGTGTATGTGGTTGAGGCGCTTGCGCGTCGTTTTGCTGAACACACTCAATTACTGGTGCGGCATCGCAATCAGCCCGGGCTGAGCTAATGCACGACACCGTCATCCGCAGGGGACGGCTCGTGTGTGTGTGCCTCGTTGTCACACTTCTTGCAGCCTGTTCAGGTGGTGCAAGACGCGGTGGCGGCTATTACCTAGATGACGGCCCCGATGCGGTCCCTCCGGCCAACCTCGATGCCGTCCCCGACGCGGTCCCAAGGATAGAACCCTTCACGCCCAGTACCAGCCAACCCTACGTTATATTTGGCAAAACGTACACGCCAGACGTCAGCGGCGGGCCGTACAAAGTCCAAGGGCGCGCCTCGTGGTACGGCAAAAAGTTTCATGGCAACTCGACGGCCAATGGTGAACGCTACAACATGTACGGCATGACCGCCGCGCACCCAACCCTTCCCTTGCCTAGCTATGCGCGGGTCACGCGAGTGTCAAGTGGCAAAAGCGTGGTGGTGCGGGTGAATGACCGCGGTCCCTTTTTGAATGATCGTATTATTGATTTATCTTATGTCGCTGCTTACAAGCTGGGCATGATCGTCCCAGGTAGCGCAGAGGTGGTAGTTGAGCGAATTACGCCTGACCAAATCCAAAACTGGCCGTCAGCACCCGCGACGCTCAACGTTGCGACGGCAACCAGTGCACCGTTGCGAACTGTCGCCAGCACGCAGGTGTTGGTCGACTCTAACGCTACCGCAGTTCAAACACAGCCTACCACCGACAGTCAAACGCCGCGGCTAACAGCAGGCAGCATGTATTTACAGCTCGGTGCCTTTTCTGATGCCACCAAGGCGAAGGTATTCGCCGCACGCGTCTCGTACCAAATTCCTGCTGACTTAATCGCCTTGGTACGGGTCGAACAAACAGCTAATAATTTGCATCGCGTCAGAATCGGCCCCTTTGCCAGTCGGGAAGCCGCGGTGCAAGCTGTTATTCCAGTGCAATCCTCAACCGGCGTCGCGCCAAGTTTGTCACCGCCCTGACGTCTGTCTACTCAGCGGGCTTACGCGACAGCGCGCGGGCATAGAGCGTATCGCGGGGCAAGCCAGTGGCTTTTGCTGCGATGCGCGCCGCGTCGCGCACCGACACAGACTCAAGCAAAGCATCGAGCCACGCATCGATCGCTGCTCCGCCCTCGACGTCGAGTGCGGCACTTGTCACCAACTCGGGGGCAGACACAATCACCACGTATTCGCCCTGCTCACGATGTGAATCTGCAGCCAGCCAGCCTGGCGCCCGAGCCAGTGGCATACTGGCAAGCTCTTCAAACCGCTTGGTCAGCTCGCGCGCAAAAGCAACCTGTCGGTCAGGCCCCAACACCTCGAGCAGATCTTGCACACTGGCAACAATCCGGTGAGGCGCTTCGTAAAACACGGTCGCCGCTGGCAGTTGCGTCCAAGTTCGTATCCAGCGCTGACGCGCCATCGACTTGGTTGGCGCAAAACCCGCAAACACAAAGCCTGGGTGTGCGTCGGTGGTCAAGCCGGTCGCCATCAACGCGGCAATCACCGCGCTCGGGCCGGGCAAAGGCACAACCCTCAGGCCGGCAGCGTGAACGGCTTGGACGACCCTTCCGCCCGGATCACTCACTGCCGGAGAGCCCGCGTCAGAGACCAAGGCGACTCGCTGACCTGACTCTAGGCGCTCGACAATCGCCGCCGCTGCACTCGCTTCGTTATGTCGGTGAACGGCAATCAAAGGGGTGGTGATCCCCCAGGCATCCATCAGGGTGCGACTCGCTCGCGTATCTTCGGCCGCGATCACATCGGCGCGATCTAGCGCCTGCCATCCACGCAAGGTCAGATCACCCAGGTTACCGATTGGTGTGGCCACAACATACAGGGCATGGGTTGGCCAAGACTGCGCGTCTACGCGCTCACCGACGCGCTGCCAGGCGCCGGGCAAATCTTCGGGTAGGACAGGTTCGGTCATGTTGCAACACGAAAGAGGTGAATTGTGGCAGTGTAGTACTCCTGCCGCCGCGCTGCCCGACTCTTCGGAGGGGCCCACCCACCAACACTTCAGCCGATGACACCCGATCAATCCCCCCTCGATCCCTTGTTTTTAATTGCGCAACAGGCGCAGCGTAAAGCTCTGCTAGCGCGCAAGCGTAAGCTCTCCAGACAAGCGCGTACCAAGCCTTGCGCACACGAACTCGCCCAAGCGCCGAGGCGCACGGCGCG
>JBAWWV010000367.1:0-3775 GCA_037146575.1 Alcaligenaceae bacterium
TTTATTACATCTGCCCATAGCTCAGTTGGATAGAGCAACGCCCTTCTAAGGCGTGGGTCACTGGTTCGACTCCAGTCGGCAGCACCAAAAAACGCATAGCACACTATAGACCATCTCGAAAGAGCGGCTCGACCCCATTACCTCAATGCGGGATGAGCGCCATAGGTCTCCCGCATCTAAAGCACTGGCCCAGCAGCGCGTGCCATCAGCCACGCGAAGGCTGCAGCTTGCCACACCAAACTCTGGTCCTTTTGTTTAGGATGCTTGGCTAAGCCAAATGCAGCCAAAATAACCCTTTGAGGAAACGAAAATATATCGTCGGCACTCCACTAAATACGACTACTATTTTACAAGTACTAATCCGAGATTATCCAATTTCTAATGGACAATTTATCGTCGATTATTTATATCTTTATGGTCTTGGCATGCGGACGCTTTCTGTGAGTGCGAGTTGTACTTTTATACTTAATTTGCTTCCTCACCTGTGCCTAGCGTGGTGTTTTAATACGTCTGCCGCCGAATACCCCGTGCAAATTTTGATTCGTGAAACGCTCGCCACCCACCCGGCAATACGTGGGCAAGAGTTTTTAATGCAATCCTCTCAGTTCAATGTCGACGCTGCAAAGTGGCAGTTTTATCCGACACCTTCGCTGTCTGCCGAGCAAGGTCGTTTTGACGCATCAGACCCAACATATCAGGGTGATAATCGCGTTTACACCATGCGTTTACAGCAGCCACTCTGGACTGGCGGGCGATTGACAGCCGGCCTGGATAAAGCGCGGGCTAATGAAGAGGCGAGTAAAGGTTCTGCACAAGAGGTTGCACAAAGTCTTGCCTTGAGTGTCGTTGACGGGTGTGGAGATTTCGGCGCAGGCGAACTCAAAGTCATTGCCTATAAAAATAGTCTGGGTACGCATGACACGTTATTGAAAAGGGTGCAGCGTCGAGTAAAAGAAGGTGCCTCGCCTGACAGTGATTTAATACTGGCACAGTCACGTTTCAGCAGCACAGAGTCGGATCTTGCGGCGGCACAGGCTCAACGTCAGGTTGCACTCGAAAGACTTCGAGAGCTCGTTGGTCGGTCTCTGATATCGCCAGAAATTTGTACCGTCGTCGGGGCGCAGTTCCCCGTCATGGTAGCCCAATCTTCTGATGTGTTAGTGAATCAAGCTTTAGACTCGAGTCCCGGCTTGGCCAAGCTAAAGTCGAATGCTGAGTCAATACGCCAAGACATCGAACTTGCTAAAGCAGATTTGTCACCAGAGCTCTATGTTCGGCTTGAACGCCAATATGGAAATTTTAATGTTCCTGGCTATTCAGGCGTTGGGTTAAACAGAATATTTGTAGGAATGTCCACACGTTTTGGTGCGGGTTTGTCTAATGTTTCGGTGATTGATTCGGCTCGCGCAAAATACGAGTCGGCCCTGACAGATATTGATACGCGCAGACGTCAGTTGCGCGAGTTCGTGCGTTCAGAATATACCCTCGGACTGAGCGCTGATGCGCGGAGAAATTTTCTCTATACATCCTTTAAAGATTCTGAAAAGGTATCTCAGTCTTGGGATCGTCAATTTTTAGCAGGTCGTAAACAATGGCAAGACGTCATGAACGCTGCTCGTGAGCACGCTCAGTTAGAAGTTCAGTTAGCTGATGCTACCGCGCAGGCGTGGACAGCCAATTGGAAGCTTTTGGTGCTAGCTGAGGGCGTCGAAGCGACGGTAAAGAAACAAATAGTCGTTGCGAAGCCGATAAAGAAATGAGCGAATTACTTCGATGTCTAACCCGGATCGGTCAGTTGCAACGAGAAACGTTTGATCAACTGGCACTGACTACAGCAATCGAAGAAGCCTTATTGGCGGATTTCACCGATCCTTCGGATTGCTTACGCTCAATCAGTCAGTCGTTGCATATTCGCGCTGCAAAGTGGGCAAACGAACCAAATGATATGAGGTTGCCCGCTGTAGTGTGGGATCCATCTGGTCGTTGGGGCATTTTACGTGGACGTAATGCTCTAGGTGAGTGGTTGACCGAATGGATTGATCCTGATTCGAAGCAATGGAAAGAGTCTGTTTATGACTCATTCCCTGAGCATCGATTTGCAAATATAGACTTGATGCAGGCATACCGTACCTCGAAGAGTCCTGTATTGCGCGTTGTCGTAGATGAAATTCTCGCCCATCGACCCTTACTAATTGAGTCGGCAGTAGGTGGCTTGCTCATTGCAATATTGGCTGTTTTGACCTCCTTTTATTCGATGCAAGTCTATGATCGAGTCGTACCTACTGGTGCGACTTCCACATTATTGGTCTTGACGATAGGCATGTTTGCATCAGTAGTGTTTGAGTATTTTGCAAAGAGACTGCGTTCAACTATCTACGAGCAACTAGTCGACCGCGTGGATCAAAGACTGTCGCGCGTGGTGATGCTGAGATTTTTATCGATACGACTTGATCAGATGCCTGCGAGTGTAGGATCGCTCGCAGCGCAATTACGCGGTTATGAAACGGTCAGAGGATTTCTAGTTAATTTGTCGACACAGTTTTTAGTCGATGCACCTTTTGCGCTATGGTTTGCATTATTGATCGCCTTTATTGGCGGTTGGTTAGCAGCCATTCCTTTATTGTTTTTAGCGCTGAGTGTCGGTGCAGGCCTTTATCAGAAAGGTCGTATCGAAGCGCTCGGGCGCAGAGGACAGCAGGCAGCAAATCTTAAAACAGGCCTTTTGGTTGAGGTAGTAGAGGGCTCTGAAGTCATCAAGTCTGGTCAGGGTGGCTCGCGGATGCTTAACCGATGGCAAGCATGTACGGACGAGTCCCGCGACGTCGACTTGCAAACTCGCCATATCAGCGAGCATAGTCAGTATTTATTAGCAGGTTTTCAACAAATTGCTTACGTGTTGATGGTCGCCTTAGGCGCCCTGATGGTTACCAAAGCTGAACTCACGATGGGTGCTTTAATTGCGTGCTCAATTTTGTCTGGACGTGTATTGATTCCGGTCGGACAGTTGGCCTCGCAACTTGCACAGTGGGCGCATACAAAAGCTGCATTGCAAGGCCTGGATCGAATTTGGGCACTCGAGGATGACCATCATGGTCAAGTGGAGCCCATCGTCATTGAAAACATAAGCGGAAATTATCGCTTTGAGGAGGTGACGATGAACATCTCTGGAAAACCTGCGCTTAATGTTCCTAAGCTTGAAATCACAGGCGGCGAAAAAATTGCGGTACTAGGACCTGTTGGTGCAGGTAAAACGACCCTTTTACGTTTACTCTCAGGAATGTACAAACCCCAGCAAGGCAGAATTCTGCTTCAAGATGTCGATGTTGCCTATCTATCAAAACCATTACTTGCCGAGTCGATAGGTTACCTTCCGCAAGACGGTCGATTGTTCAGCGGGACCTTACGTGACAATCTTGTGCTTGGTCTGATCGATCCTGGTGACGAGGCAATCTTGGCTGCTGCAAGAAAAACAGGCTTACTAGACTCTGTCATCTTAAGCCATGAAAAAGGCCTTCAGAGAGAAATCTCAGAAGGAGGTACGGGGCTATCTGGTGGCCAGCGTCAGCTGGTTAACTTGACTCGCGTATTTTTAAGAGCCCCAACGATCTGGTTGCTCGATGAGCCAACGTCATCGCTTGATCGTAATATTGAACAGCAAGTTCTTCAGGCCCTTAGAACTGCACTTCAGCCTCAACATACGCTGATACTCGTCACCCACAAAACCGAATTATTACCGCTGGTCGACCGGGTTATTGTGATTGCTAATCATCAGATC
>JBAWWV010000368.1:0-3759 GCA_037146575.1 Alcaligenaceae bacterium
AAGCGTACCTAAGCGATTATGCGGTTTCTGCCGCTGACGCAACACCTTTGTTGATCCTTTCCGAGGCTTCATTATGAAAACTTATTTTCATCCAAAACAAAAACTGCACCATCCGCGTACCTACTTGTCACGCGGCCAGATGCGAACTCCACAAGAGATTCCCGAGCGCGTTGTACAAATTTTGAAAGGGATCGCTCAGCTAGGCCTCTCTGTGACAGAACCCACAGATCACGGCATGCAGCCCTTGCTGGCGATTCATGATGAGGGGTATTTAACATATCTTGAAACCGCGCACGCCATCTGGAAACAAACCGGCCCTGACTGGGGCGACGAAGTGATCTCAAATATTTTCGTGCGGTCACCCAATGCCTTACGTGGGATTTTGGCCCAGACAGCGCGGTACTTGGCAGACGGCAGTTGTCCGGTTGGCCCTGACACCTGGGTATCGTCTTATTGGGCGGCGCAAGCGGCGGTATCCGCTGCTAAGGCGGTTCTTGCGGGTGATCAACAAGCGTATGCACTCTGTCGGCCGCCCGGACATCACACGCGCAAAGACGCAGCGGGTGGCTTTTGTTATATCAATAATGCTGCGATTGCGGCGCAGGTGCTGCGCTCAACGCATCAACGCGTTGTGATCCTTGATACCGACGTGCATCACGGGCAAGGCGTGCAAGAAATTTTTTATGAGCGTGACGATGTTTTTTATATTTCAGTGCATGGCGACCCGATGAATTTTTATCCGGCAACAGCGGGCTTTGATGATGAGGGAGGCACGGCACAGGGCCAAGGCTACAACCTGAATCTGCCCATGCCGCATGGCTCAAGTGAAGCGGTATTTTTCAAACAAGTTGAAAAAGCCTTAGCTGCGCTCAAAGCTTTTAAGCCTGATGCGCTGGTATTGGCACTTGGTTTTGATGTGTATAAAGATGATCCGCAATCTAAAGTTGCGGTGACTACCGAAGGCTTTGGACAGCTCGGCAAAATGATTGCAGCGCTGAAGTTACCCACGGTGGTCGTGCAAGAGGGCGGCTATCACCTTGAAACACTTGCGGTCAATACTGAAAGCTTTTTTAAAGGCTTGCTGGGGCGCTAAGCACGCTTAACAACAAAGCCGTTGTCCTAAGCGAACGCGCCGCAAGCACGAAGCTAGGTAGCACACCTAATCTGGCAAACAGCTTTCGCCACGAATTAAATCTGCAAAAGTTTCGCGTTGGCGGATCACATGAAATTGCTCGCCATCGACCATGATTTCGGCGGGGCGTGGTCGGCTGTTGTAGTTGCCGGCCATCACAAACCCATAGGCGCCGGCGGACTCAATCGCAAGTACGTCGCCCTCGGCTAGGGAAAGTTGTCGGCTGCGTGCCAGCCAGTCGGCGCTTTCGCACACGGGGCCGACCACGTCGTAGAGCGTTGCCTCGGTGACGCGTGGCACGACAGGCAAGACGCCATGCCAGGCTTCGTAAAGTGCCGGGCGCATCAAGTCGTTCATGGCCGCATCAACAATTGCAAAGTTGCGCGCCTCGGTGTGTTTAAGATATTGCACCGTCGTCAGCAACACCCCAGCGTTGCCCACAAGCGAACGGCCCGGCTCAAGCACCAACTGTAAATGCCCATACCCACGCGCTTTCAGTTGCGCAAAGACTTTGTCAAGCAACACCTTGGGTGCCAGCGGGGTTTCGTCGTCGTAACGAATGCCCAGGCCGCCACCTAAATCTAGATGTTTCAGTACGATGCCGGCAGTTTTGAGTTGATCAATCAGCTTTAATAGTTTGTCTAAGGCGTCAAGGTAGGGGCTCACTTCAGTAATCTGCGAGCCAATGTGGCAGTCAACACCAACGACCGAGAGACCCGGCAAGGATACGGCCAACGTGTAGGCGTTAAGCGCCTCTTCGATGGCGATCCCAAACTTGTTTTCTTTCAGGCCTGTTGAAATATAGGGATGCGTCTTGGCGTCGACATCTGGATTGACGCGCAGCGAGACCGCCGCCACTTTGCCCATCGCGCAGGCTACCTCAGACAAACGCTTGAGCTCAGGAAGCGATTCAACGTTAAAACACTTAACACCAACCTCAAGGGCCGCTTGCATTTCCCAGGCTTGTTTACCAACGCCCGAGAACACCACCTTGGCGGGCTCGGCCCCAGCGGCCAGTACCCGTGCAAGCTCGCCCCCCGACACGATGTCAAAACCGCTGCCTAGCCGCGCAAATTCTTTGAGTACTGCGAGGTTTGAATTAGCTTTCATGCCAAAGCACACTAAGACCTCGTGGCCCACGCAGGCTTCTTGGTAGGAGGCCCAGGCGGCGGCCAGTGCACCACGCGAATACACATACAGCGGTGTGCCAAGCTCTTGGCCGAGATCGGCCAGCGAGACGCCTTCAGCGTGCAGTTGGCCAGTTTGGTAGTGAAAAAACGGTGCGCCTGCAGGCGAGGCAAGTTGAGCGGTCATGTCGTGGCTATGGGTATTCAAGGTTTGGCACGCGATTTAGGTAACAATGCAAACAAGGCGCGCTCGGCGATCGTTAAAAGTTTAAAGCGTGGCGAGCGGCTTAATCAATGACAACTGGCGCTGGCGTCAGCATTAAATCTTCATCAAAGAATGGCACGACCGTGTCTTGCTCGTCTGGGCTCATCCCGTACATTGAGAAAGGCGTTGTATAGGGTTTGATTTCAGCGGGTTTTACAGGCAGATAAATTGGGCCTTTATAGCCGCAGGCTGCGACCAACACGGCAAGTGTCAGCATCGCTACAATGCGAGCACTTTGGTGGTTGTCGGTTTTGCTGATCACTGCAGGCTCCGTCAAACATGAGGATAAGGGTTATGAACGATACTGAATTTTATGCGCGGGCGACCGCATTATTAGATGCGATTGAATCCCAGGCGGACCACTGGTTTGAACAACTCGACCTTGATGTTGAAACCAAGCGCCAAGGTAATGTACTAAACCTAACTTTTGAAAACGGCCACCAGGTCATTATCAATAGTCAGGCGCCTCTGCACGAAATGTGGTTAGCCGCACGCAGTGGGGGCTTTCATTATCGCTTTGATGGCCGACATTGGAAAGATACCCGGGGTGGCGCAGATCTTCACGATACTCTATCTCAGGTTTGTTCAGAAGCAACGGGCAGGCCACTGAGCGTCTCACTTTAGTTACCCGGCCCCGGGCTGGGTCGGTTGCGTTCGATACTGTTTAAAAAATCACCTAATGAGTCGTTCTTTTCTTCTGTGCCAAGCTTCATGATTGCTTGCCCTGGCGGAAATTCGTTGAAATATATGTTGCCACCCTCGATGATTAAGCCATCAGGGGGCGGCAAACGCTTTTTCTCTGGAAAAGCCTTGAGAGCGTTTTGCATATAGCCAAGCCACACGGGCAACGAAGCCCCTCCTCCTGTTTCCCTAGAACCAAGCGACTTAGGTTGATCGTAGCCCATCCAAGCAACGCCCACTAGTTGGGGCGTATAACCAGCGAACCAAGCGTCGACCGAGTCGTTGGTGGTGCCTGTTTTGCCTGCTAGATCGTCACGCTTGATGACTTGTCGCGAACGGGCGGCTGTGCCGTTGGTTGCGACCCCACGTAGTAGCTCATCCATAACGTAGGCAGTGCGTGCGTCAATGGCGCGGGTCGCCGAATCGCCTGCAATGGTTGGTTTGGCTTGCATGACGATTTGTCCGTTGGCATCGGTGACGCGATCGATGAGATAGGGCGTGACACGGTAGCCACCATTCGCAAAGACCGAAAACCCAGTAGCGAGTTGTAAGGG
>JBAWWV010000369.1:0-3755 GCA_037146575.1 Alcaligenaceae bacterium
ACCCTGCTGTTGGATAAAGTCTTGGGCAAGGCTTAAACCAAGCCCTGTACCGCCGTCTCGACCCGTCACGAGTGGATGAAAAATACGATCTTTCAAGCCCTCTGGCACGCCGGGCCCGTTATCGGTAACCGTGACGACCGCTGCCAGACGGTGTTGTTTATGTCGTAAAAGGACTTGGCGCGCAATCCGAGTCTTGATCGTAATGTGAGGTGACTGCGTTGGGTGAAACCCAGTCATAATCTGCGCAGCGTTGCGAACAATATTGAGAAGCGCCTGCATCACACGCGCAGGATCGGCGCGAAACTCTGGCATCGAGGCATCGTAATCACGCAACAGTGCAACCTCGCGAAACTCAGCGCGCATCAGTGCGCAGACTCGTTCGCAAACTTCGTGAATATTGACGGCTTGCCATTGAACCGGCATACGTTGCGGTGCGGCAAGCCGATCGACCAAGGCTTGCAAACGATCAGCCTCAGAAATAATCACGCTGGTGTATTCACGCAAAGCGGGGTCAGGCAACTCTGACTCAAGTAACTGAGCCGCGCCACGCAGACCACCGAGTGGGTTTTTGACCTCATGCGCCAAGTTACGCAAGAGTTCGTGTTGGGTATCAATCTCGTCGACCAAACGACTGCTGCGGTCAACCAGCACACGCTGCTCTAAATCTCTAATTTCGATTAACGCCGACCACGGTTGCTGAGCTAAGGCGACCGAAGTGACTGCAACTTCAACCGTTTCTGCACCACGACGCAAGCGAGCAAATTGTCGGCAATCGGCAACCTCTCCGGTGCAGGCTTGTTCAAACGAGTGCTCTAGCGCAATGTCTCGGTCAAACAAAAAGGCGGCCGGCTGCCCCAATAGGTTTCGCCGAGACCGCCCAAACATCACTTCTGCTGCCGCATTCGCCTCGACAACCTCGCCAGTCGAGTTCAATAAAAGAACCGTTGTGGAGAGCAGGTCGAAGGCTTCAGCGGAGTACATGGTATTCAGGCCACAGACGACCCGACTCCAGGGTTAAACAGCAAATTACAGGCTGTAATACATGTCGAATTCGACGGGATGGGTCGTCATACGCAAGCGGTTGACTTCTTGCATTTTCAGATCCACGTAGGCATCAAGCATTGAATTACTAAACACCCCACCGCGTGTCAAGAACTCGCGATCTTTGTTGAGCTCGTCGAGCGCTTGCTCGAGCGAACTGCAAACGGTTGGGATCTTTGCATCTTCTTCGGGCGGCAAATCGTACAGATTTTTGTCTGCTGGATCGCCTGGGTGAATCTTGTTTTGCACGCCGTCAAGACCTGCCATCATCAAGGCCGAAAACGCCAAATATGGGTTAGCAAGTGGATCTGGGAAACGTGTTTCGATACGACGGCCTTTTGGATTGGCGACGTAAGGAATACGAATCGAGGCCGAACGATTGCGTGCAGAGTAAGCCAGCTTCACAGGCGCTTCGTAGTGCGGGACCAAACGCTTGTAAGAGTTCGTGCCAGGATTGGTGATCGCATTGAGCGCGCGCGCGTGCTTAATGACACCACCGATGTAGTACAGCGCAAATTCAGACAAGCCAGCGTAGCCGTTGCCTGCAAACAAGTTTTGACCATCTTTCCAGATTGACTGGTGAACGTGCATACCTGAACCGTTGTCACCGACAACAGGCTTTGGCAAGAACGTTGCAGTTTTGCCATACGCGTGCGCAACGTTGTGCACGGTGTACTTAAGGATTTGGTTCCAGTCAGCGCGTGTGACGAGTGTGCTGAACTTTGTGCCGATTTCCATTTGACCGGCGCCAGCCACTTCGTGGTGATGCACTTCGACAGGGATGCCAGCTTCTTCAAGCAACAAGCACATCTCTGAACGCATATCTTGCATTGAATCAACAGGAGGTACCGGAAAGTAGCCGCCTTTCACGCGTGGACGATGGGCCATATTGCCGCCCTCTGAGTCGATGCCAGTCGACCATGAGGCCTCATCTGACTTGATCTTGACGTGGCAACCCGACATATCGTCGCCCCAGGTCACGCCGTCAAACACAAAAAATTCTGGCTCTGGGCCAAAGAAGGCGGTATCACCTAGGCCACTGGCTTTCAAATAGGCTTCAGCGCGCTTAGCCAACGAACGTGGATCGCGATCGTAGCCTTTCATATCTGAGGGCTCGACCACATCGCAGGTCAGAATCATTGTTGATTCTTCGCGGAACGGGTCCATGTGAGCGGTATTTGGATCGGGAATCAGCAGCATGTCCGAGGCTTCGATGCCTTTCCAGCCAGCAATTGACGAGCCGTCAAACGCGTGACCTTCGGTAAACTTTTCGGTGTTCATCTGACTGACAGGAACCGAAACGTGTTGCTCTTTGCCCATGGTGTCCGTAAAACGAAAGTCGACAAACTTGACTTCGTCTTCGGCAATCTTCTTTAGAACATCTTGAGAGGTGCTCATACTGACTCCGGAAAAGTGAAAATGATGACTATTAAAATTTGCTGCAAGATCATCTTAATTGATATCAAGCAACATTCATGCCAGACATTTTTAACTGAAATGCCCAAAAAAGTGCAAATTAAAGCACTGATATAGTGCGCAATGCATCAAAACATGCACTACATCGGTGATTTTACAAGAATAAGGCTTGTAATTCATTCAGAAACCGCCAGCCAACCTCAGTTGCCTGCAGGCGTAACGGATCGTCGAGCAACAAACCTTTTTGCGTGGCTAACAGCAATGCCTTGTTCATTGACGCAATCGGTAACCCGCAGCGCTCAGTGTACAGCGTGGCGGCAACACCTTTTTCAAGCCGTAAGGCATTGAGCATGAACTCAAACGGCAACTCTGCAGTTTTTAACTGCCGCGTCTGAGTGACGTGGCTGCCGTCCCGTGCAAGCGCTGCGCGCATCCAGTTCTCGGGATTGCGCTGTCGGGTTTGTCGTTCAATCCGATCGTGAAACGACAGCTTGCCATGCGCGCCAGGCCCGAGTCCTAAATAATCGCCAAACTCCCAGTAGTTGACGTTGTGGCGCGCCCGCGCACCTGGCTTGGCAAACGCCGAGACCTCATAGCGTTCAAAACCAGCCCCCTGCGCGAGGGACACGATGACCTCTTGCATATCGCAGTCAAGTTCATCATCAGGCACGACCGGCGGATATTTGGCAAAGACGGTATTAGGCTCGAAGGTCATGTGATACATCGACAAATGTTCGGTACCAAAACTGAGTGCTTCGCGCGCATCTTGCTCGCATTGCGCAAGCGTTTGCTGCGGCAAGGCAAACATCAGATCTAAATTGACGCGGCCCACCGCGCGCTGCGCCATCTCAATGGCCGCGCGAGCCTGCCGAGCATCATGCACCCGGCCCAAAGCTAGCAACTTTGCATCATCAAACGACTGAATTCCTAACGAAATTCGGTTTACCCCACTGGCTGCGTAAGCCATAAACCGTTCGGCTTCTGCTGTGCCGGGGTTGGCCTCGAGTGTCACTTCGGCATCAGGCCAAAGATTCAAGTGCGAGCGCAACATTGCCAATAAGCGCTCGATACCCGCGGCGCTCAGCAAACTCGGTGTGCCACCACCAATAAAGACTGTGTGCACCTGGCGACCCCAAATGTCGGGTAACGCTTGCTCAAGGTCGGCTTGTAGCGCATCAAGGTAGCGTGCCTCGGGCAATATCGCCGGTTGCTCGTGCGAATTGAAATCACAGTACGGACACTTGCGCACGCACCACGGCACATGCACATACACAGACAAAGGTGGCAAAGCAGTTAAG
>JBAWWV010000370.1:0-3733 GCA_037146575.1 Alcaligenaceae bacterium
GACTTAGGGCAACCAATCATCGTCGAGAACAAGGCGGGCGCTGGCGGCACAATTGGCAGCGCAGCGGTGGCTAGAGCGACCGCCGATGGCTATACCCTCGTGATGGGCACGATCTCCTCGCACTCAATTAACGAGTCGATGATGAAAAGCGTGCCTTATCGCGTGCTGCGCGATTTCACTCCGATTTCGCTAGTGGCGTACTTTCCAAATCTGTTGGCCGTGAATAACGATTTGCCAGTGAGCAATTTGACTGAACTGATTGCTTTAGCGAAAGCTAAGCCGGGCATGAGCTTTGCAACAGGCGGGATTGCCTCCTCAGGTCAGCTAGCGGGCGAGTTGTTCATGCTGCGCACGGGAACGAAGCTCAATCACTTGCCGTATAAAGAGGTCGGACAGGCCGTGACAGATGTCGTCGCAAATCATGTACCGATCATTATTTATCAAGTGCCTTCACTGGTATCTCAGATTAAGGCAAATAAGCTTAAAGCTCTGGCGGTGCTGGCGCCAGTACGTACTTCATTGCTTCCCGACCTTCCCACTCCGGGCGAGCAAGGCATTGCTGATTTTGATGCAACCGCCTGGATGGGATTATTTGGGCCCGCAAAATTACCAGACAGTGTTTCGGCAACGTTGCAGAAATCCTTGGCCAAAGTATCTGCACGTCCAGAGGTATTGCGACAACTCGCGCAGCAAGGATTTACTTTGGCGCCTGGTACGTCAGATCAGTTTCGTCAGTTTCTTGTTCAGGATATTGCCAAGTGGGCAGCCGTGATCAAAGAGACGGGCGCAACAATCGATTAACTGTATAGAGATCAATATGAAAACACTTCCCCTGCGCGAGGTCGCGCATTCCCGTTCGGGCGAAAAGGGTAATGACTCGATGGTGTCCGTCATTGCCTACGATATTCGCGACTATGCGCTGTTGCGTGAGCAAGTGACGATTGAAGCGGTTCGTAAGGTGTACGGCCCAATTACCAAGGGAGTCATTCGTCGCTATGAAGTGCCGCTAATCGGTGCTTTAAATTTTGTGATGACTGACGTGCTTGAGGGTGGTCGTTCGCGCACGTTGGCTTTTGAAGAGTCTGGCAAAGCCTTGTCGTCGCTTATGCTGACCTTGCCGCTGCAGATGCCTGCTGATTATTTTTGACGTTCAACCGCTATTAAGAGGGCGGCATAATGGCTCAGAAAAAAACTGGCAAAACGGTACGGCTAGGCTCTGCGGCGGGTTGGTCGCGGGATCGGTTTGAGCCTGCAACAGATCTGATGAATCGCGGAAACGTCAACTATCTATGCTTTGACTCGATGTCAGAGGTCACCATGAGCGCTGCGCAGGTATCTCGCATGGAAACGGACCGCGTACCGCCATACGATCCCTATTTGCTTCCACGGATGGAACCGATTCTCAAAACGTGTAAAGAAAAAGGGATCAAGATTATTACCAACCAGGGCTGGTTAGATCCTGAAGAAGCAGCGCAACAGGTGGCGGCCTTAGCGATCAAACTCGGCATTAAAGATTTACGTGTTGCCTCAGTGTCAGGTGGTATTTTGACCAATACGATCGGCACGATGGGGTTAAATTTCATCGAGACGGGTAAACCAATCGCTGATAGTCTTGACACAGTCGTGTCTGCAGAGGCTTATTTAGGTGCCCAAGGGATTGTTGAAGCCCTAAAAGGTGGTGCTGATGTGGTCATCACCACACGCATCGCTGACGCCTGTTTGTATTTAGGCCCACTTGCATATGAGTTTGACTGGAGTTTTGATGACCATCAATTAATGGCGAAGGGGATGGTGATCGGACATCTGATGGAATGTGGCAGCCAACTCAGTGGTGGCTATTTCTGCGACCCTGGCTATAAAGATGTTCCTGATTTGGCCAACGTAGGTAACCCCATTGCCGAGGTCAGTGACGACCGCGTATTGTTATCAAAGCTATCAAACTCGGGTGGAGTCGTGTCTGAGGCCACTTGCAAAGAGCAATTGCTCTATGAAGTGGGGGACCCCGCGAATTACTTTTGCCCTGACTGTATAGTTGATTTCACAAAGGTCAGTTTCAAGCAAGTTGGCCAGGATCTAGTGGAAGCTTTTGCTGACCACGCGGGCAAACCTAAAACCCCAACACTCAAAGCATTGGTCGGTTTGACCGAAGGCTTTATGACCGAAGAAATGGTGATCTTTGCGGGTCCTGGTGCGCTTGAACGAGCAAAATGCACGCAACACTTACTCGAGCAGCGCTTTCAGAAGGTTGCCTTGCAGGCCACAGAGATTCGTTTCGACTATCTGGGTATCAATGGCGTTCATCGCGAGTCTTCACCTGCACCTGTTCATGAGCCTTATGAAGTGATTTTGCGTGTGGCTGTTAAAACGGCAGAGCGCTCTGAGGCCGAAAAAATTCGACGTGAAATTGATCCTCTAGCAGTGAACGGAATGTCTGCAACAGGTAAATGGGCCACTAGCGCACCTGGTTCTAGGGTGCGTCCGGTCGTGGGGCTGAGTTCGTGTCTGGTGCCGCGTGAGTTGATTGAATCGACCGTTTCATTTTATTGAAATAGTGCGTGAAGTATTTCAGGAATAGAAATTGCAAACGAACGAACGAACGGCCGTGCCCATAGCCGTTGATACAAGTGATATTTAACAATAATAATTGGAGATAACATGCTTAACCTAACTGGAAAAGTTGCAATCGTAACTGGTGCGGGCTCGGTAGGCCCTGGCTGGGGCAATGGTAGAGCAACCGCGGTTCTGCTTGCACGGCAAGGCGCGTCTGTATTTCTGGTAGACGTCGTGAAAGACGCTGTTGAACAAACCCGTCAGACAATTGAGGATGAAGGCTTTGTCTGTGCAACGCATCTGTGTGACATGCTGGATTCAGCAGCCGTCAAAAAAATGGTTCAAGCCTGCATCGATCGTTTTAAACGCGTTGATATCTTAATTAACAACGTAGGCGGATCAGAGCCAGGCAACCCTGTGACGATGACCGAAGAGGCTTGGGACCGTCAGATCGACTTCAATTTAAAAACAGTATTCCTTGGCTGCAAGCACGTGATTCCAGTGCTAGAAGCGCAGGGCAAGGGTGTCATTATTAATATCTCGTCGGTTGCAGGCTTGCGCAATTCGAAGGATCGCACCCATGTTGCTTATAGTTCGAGTAAGGCTGGCATTATTCAGTTCTCGCGTTCAACAGCGGGCGCATATGCAAAAAAAGGGATCCGTTGCAATACAGTCGTGCCTGGCTTGATGCACACGCCACTGGTTGAGCATCGTTTAACTAAACAACTTTCCGAATCTGATGCCGCGTCGTTAATTGCAAAGCGCAACGCTATGGTGCCGATTGGTCGGATGGGCACGGGCTGGGACATTGCTCATGCTGTTTTGTTTCTAGTCTCGGACGAGGCAGCCTTTATTACGGGGACTGAAATCGTTGTCGATGGTGGCTATACAACCTTCGGTCCAAGCGGCACCTAATGGTTAGCTGTTTATCGAATTGAACGATCAATCACTCCTGTGAAGAACAAACATGACACGACGCTTAGAAGGGAAGGTAGCACTGGTCACCGGTGCAGGCTGTGTGGGCCCCGGTTGGGGCAATGGTCGGGCGATTGCAGTGAGATTTGCGCAAGAGGGTGCGCACGTGTTTGCCGTCGATAAAGATTTGAGCACAATGACAGAAACGCTTGCCCTGATTGCCGAGGCGGGTGGTGAGGTCACGCCTTATCAATGCAACGTGTTAGAT
>JBAWWV010000371.1:0-3720 GCA_037146575.1 Alcaligenaceae bacterium
CCAGATAAATACAAAACAGCATAATTAAAAGCATACCTGTCCAAAAATGCGGCAAGGCCATATTAGACAAGGCAAAAAAACTGACCCCTGCGTCGACCCAAGTATTGCGCTTAAGCGCCGCCAGTATGCCGCAGGGCACACCGATCAAAACCGCTAAGGCAATCGACATCAAGGTTAACTGTAGCGTGATCGGAACACGTTGGCGCAACATATCAATCACAGGTTCTTGGCTGCGCAACGCCCGACCCAAGTCACCCGACAAGGTTCTACGCAGCCAGTTTCCGTATTGCACTGGAATGGGTAAATCCAAGCCCATACTTTCGCGCAACGTGGCACGTTGTTCAGTCGTCGACATTTCACCCAATACGGTAATGGTCGGATCACCTGGGACTAACAGCGTCATAGAGAACACGGCAAAACTGACAAGCACAATGACAGGAATAATTTGTAGCAAGCGAGAAAGAAGATACCGTTTCATCTTAGAGGCTCTCAGTCAAAGTCGTCTGATGCAAATGACAAGCCACCCAACGCCCGGGCGCGGTCTGCGTGAGCAAAGGCACGACCTGAGCACAACGCTCACTGGCCTGTGTGCAACGCGTGCGAAACACACAACCAGAGGGCGGATCAAGGGGGCTGGGCATATCCCCCTGCAAAATGATACGTTTGCGTTCGTGGGCGACCTCAGGCACCGGAATCGCAGAGAGCAGTGCGGTCGTATAGGGATGCTTGGGCGAGCGAAATAAATCTTTGGCAGGCGCGATCTCCATCAGTTTGCCCAAATACATCACCGCGACAGTATCCGCGATGTTTTGGACCACCGCCATGTTATGGCTGATAAATAGCATGGTCAGACCAAAATCATTTTTTAAATCCATCAACACATTAATAATCTGCGCTTGATTTGAGACATCGAGCGCCGATACCGCCTCATCGGCCACGATGAAGTCAGGTTCAACCGCTAAGGCACGCGCGATACTGATACGTTGCCTCTGCCCGCCCGAGAATTCGTGTGGATAGCGACTAGAAAATTCAGGGGCAAGGCCAACGAGCTGAAGCAATTCGCCGATGCGTTCGTTACGTTGGTTGCCACTTTTAAACAACCCGTGAATCGCCAAAGCCTCGTGCAACATCTCGTTGACACGCATGTGCGGGTTCAAGGACGAAAAGGGGTCTTGAAAAATCATTTGAATACGGCGTCGGAACGCGCGCAAATCATTTTTAGCTAACGAAAGAAGATCAGTGCCATCTATCAGTACGCGCCCACTTGAAACCTCTTCGAGTCGTAACAGAAGCTTTCCAACGGTACTCTTACCCGATCCTGACTCGCCAACTAAAGCAAACACCTCACCACGTTGGATCCCAAAACTGACCCCATCGACTGCCCGTATCTGTTTCGCTTTTCTACCCACACTCGAGTGCACGGCATAGCTTTTATGCAGTTCTAGAGCTTGAACGAAGGGGATCGACTCAGACACTAGCCGCTCCGTTAATCTCTTGTTGACGAAAACAGCGCACAGCGTGCTCAGCCGTCACCGACTCAAGCGGTGGCACGCTCTCATCGCATACCCCTGCAAGCACATGTTCGCAACGCGCCTGAAATCGACAACCCTTTGGAAGACTCCAGCCCTGAGGGGCCCGACCAGGAATCGTATAAAACTTCTTACCAAACTCACTCGGACGATCGATACGCGGAACCGATGCAATCAGCCCACGCGTATAAGGATGTCGTGGTGATTTTAAAATTGTCTGGATATCCGCGGACTCAACGACTTGGCCGGCATACATGACATAGACTCGATCAGCGACTTCGGCCACGACCCCTAAGTCATGCGTAATAAATAGCATCGACAGTTGAGCAGTTTGGCGCATTGAACGAAAAAGATCGAGAATTTGTGCCTGTATCGTGACGTCGAGCGCTGTCGTGGGTTCGTCAGCAATCAATAAGAGTGGATCGCAGGCCAAAGCCATCGCGATCATGACGCGCTGCCTCATCCCGCCGGAAAGATGATGTGGATAGGCCGCTAAACGTCGCTCGGGCTCTGCAATTCCAACTCTTTGTAAAAGATCTCGTGCGCGCGCCAGAGCCTCTTTGCGTTTGATTGGTGTGTGAATCGTGAGAACTTCAGCAATTTGAGCGCCGATCGTATGAACGGGATTCAAACTTGTCATGGGTTCTTGAAAAATCATACCAATCTCGTTACCACGAACGGACGCCATCTCAGACTGCGACAGTTGCATCAGATCGATTTGCTGTTGGTTTCTGCGTCGCAAGAGCACTTGGTCGGCACGCATCCGTGCCATATTTTCATTGAGTAAACGCATAATGCTAAGACTCAACACTGACTTACCCGAGCCGGATTCACCAAGAAGCGCAACCGACTCACCCACTGCAATATGCAAACTAATATCATCTAGCGCATGCACGGTTCCTTGAGCGCTCATAAACTCAACGCTCAAATTCTTAATTTCAAGTAACGATTGGCCAGCTTGAGAAGTCATGCTCATTTTTTTATTATTTGAAATACAACTCTTAGGGTCAGTGTGTTAACCAAAACTCGTCAAACAGCTAGAACAGACCCAAAATGCACCCCTTAAGATCAGTTTGCTAACCAAAGCTCGTCATAAAACCAAGACAAACTCAATTCACGCTTGAAACCTTTTAGCCGCTTGGTCGCAGCGTCTCGAACGGGATACCAAAATAAGGGACTGTACAAGTATTGGTCAAGAACGTACTGCTGCAGCTCAGAGTAAATTTTGCGTCGTTCAACGAGATCAAACTCACCTCGTGCTCGAACCACCAAGGGATCAGTTAGCGTCTTGGTATCAAAGCCAGAATAATTTTTTGATGCGTTTGCCGAAAAATAAGTACTGTACGTCACATCTGGATCAGGGCGGGCAACGCTAGCCGTAGACAGCCCCATGTCCAAACTGTTACTTGAAGCCTTAGACACCCACGAGAGGCGATCAGACATTTCAATTTTTAAGTCTATCCCCGCAGCTTTCAGCATCGACTGTAATAACTGTGCCACCTGTATGTCAGGATCGCGCTGGATCGAACTTAAAACGATCGATCCTTTGTGACCCGACTTGGCGTAGTGCTCGCGCGCTTTGGCCAAGTCGAACTGGTGACCGCGCACCGACTCATCAAACACCCAAGTCGTTTGAGGCTCAAACCCTTTGAGTACCGCCCCCCCATCTTTACCTTGCGAAATCACTTTTTGAATGGCGGCCCGATTAATTGCGTAGGAAACCGCCTTGCGCAGCTCAATATTATTAAAGGGTGCACGAGTCAGGTTATAAGACACCAACTGGGTGATCGAGACGCCACCGGGCAACAGATCTAATGAGCTATTTTTTGTGATTTTTTCGAAATCTTTAGGCTCTAACCCGTCAATGAGTTGAACATTACCTGACTGAATCTCGACCATTCGAATCGCAGAGTTCGGAATAATTTTGATCTCAACTCTATCCAAGAAGGGTAAGGGCTGCCCATCCTCAGCTTTTTTCCAATAATGAGGATTACGCTTGGCGACAATCTCGTTGCCCGACCAAGAAACAATCTGAAAAGGCCCCGTCCCCACTGGGCTGCGCGTAAAGTCGGCACCTTTCTCTTTCAAGGCTGTCGGCGACATAATCGAACCGGGCTCGACGGCTAACATCGAAAGCATCACTACCGATTTCTGCTTTAAGTTCACCCTAACACTTAACTCACTGACGACT
>JBAWWV010000372.1:0-3716 GCA_037146575.1 Alcaligenaceae bacterium
GGCTTGCAGAGCTGGCGTAATTAACTGCGTGGTTGAATTACTAATAACCCCTAGCGTCATCGGTGTAAGACCTGAGAGCTCAGCGGTCTCTGACAACAGTTTGCTAGATTTTTTTGCGAGCTTTCTGAGCTGATTATCGTCTAGGGCGAATTGAGCAAGCGCTCGCAGTTCATTGCCCGCGTTGACACTGGCGAGCCTATGCGAAAAATCAGCGGGGGCTGCCTGCAGCCACCCTAAGTCTTGAAAGAGATTGTTCACCTAGGGGCTCTCTTTAGGTTTAACCGTTTACGCGCCGGTTTGTTTTTTGACGATCAAGGCCGCCATATCGCCGACGTTTTGTAATTCAGAGATCTCGGCCGCAGAAAATCGCAAGGAAAACGCTTTTTCGATCGAAACCACCAAGCGAATATGTGCCAGGCTATCCCAGCCATCCACATCCTGGGCAGTTGTCGTGGCATCAATCGCAAGGCTATCGTCGTCTAGCACGTCTTGAAAGATCGGTACCAGTCGTTGAAGCGTATTGTTTACAGCATCCGTCATGCGCCACCCAAGTCAGAAAGTTCACCGCAGTAAAAGTAATATTATCGCTTACCCGTTGCATCCTAGAGATTGCCATGACCGTCGCCGCTAAACCAGATTCAAGCCTTGTTCTTGCTGTCAAAACCTTTACTTTAGAAGATCAGCTCGAGTTTGCAAGGTTTTCGGGCGATCGCAACCCAATTCATATCGATCCAGTTGCCGCTCGGCGAACGCTTACCGGGCAATGCATCGTCCATGGTATGCATGGCTTGCTTTGGGCCCTTGACGCCTTGCTGCTCAAACATGCGCTTTGTGTCACTCACTTCAAAATCCGTTTTTTGAAGCCTGTATTTTTAAACGAAGCGATTGTTTGCAGCTACAACCCAAAAAATAATCGAATCACGCTAACGTCAGAAGACGTGATCTTGGTAACGATTGCCGTCACGCTCGGATGGGCCGCCATGGTCGAGCTAAATGACGACGCACCCCGAGTAAATTCACAACAACCCGACTCACCGAGCTTTAGCCAGTGCGCTCAACCCGGGCCCCGGCAGCTAGAACACGCCGGCCAGCCAACGATCGCCCTCAAACTGTTCCCAAGCTTTTGCCAAACTTATGGCTTGGCAACCGCCGCAGACCTCGGGGCGGCATCCTACCTGGTTGGTATGAAATGCCCTGGCGAGCACTCTTTATTTGCCTCATTGACCGGTGTAATCGCACCTGCAGCAAACCCCTACGGCTACAGCGTGGTCGAAAGCGACGAGCGTTTTAGCCTCATTCAATTAGCCTTTCAAGGCAAAGCACTCTCGGCTGACATTGAAGCCTTCTACCGACCCAAGCCCTCGCAAAATCAACCTATCGCGCAGCTTGAGCAACGGGTCAAAACCGACGAATTTAAGGCCGTACGAGCCCTGATTATTGGTGGGTCACGGGGCTTGGGCGAGGTGGTTGCCAAGCTTCTTTCCGCCGGTGGCGGGCAGGTTGTGGTCACGTACCATGTCGGCCTAACTGATGCGCAAGCGCTTTGCCAAGAGATTACTGACTGGGGTGGCAGCTGCTCATGCATCCAATTCACGGCGGGTGACTCTGCCAGCACCATCATCGACTATTCACAATTCAATCAAATCTATTATTTTGCGACGCCAAAGATTGCCAGCAAAAGAGCTAACACCTTTGATCAAGCTCAAAAACACGGCTATCAAACTGCTTTCGTTGACGCGTTCAAAACACTTTATAAGGCCGTCACAAGTACTCAACACCCCTGTACGCTTTTTTACCCCTCAACGATATTCATCGACACCACCCCTAAAGGGCTTGAGGATTACGCTGCAGCCAAGCTTGAAGGCGAGGCATTTTGTACCCAAGTGAACGCCCAGCAAAACACTGTCAAAGTCTTAGTTGAGCGTCTACCCCAACTCGCCACGGACCAAAATCAGGCGCTGGTCGAAAACCAGCTGACCGACTTGGTCGATTGCCTGCTACCGGTCATCCAAGAGATGCAAACCAGTCAACCGACCAAAGCGGCCTAGACGCATAACCAAACGGCCATCAACAGCCACCGCCTGCTCAGGGCAATCAAGTGATGCCCACCGCCCTGAAACCGTTACAATTCAGCCATCTTGGGTATTTATCGTGCAAGAGGTGCGCAGCGTGAATGTTTCTCAGCCATACAAAGACAAAACCATTCTGATCACCGGCGGAGCAGGTGCGATTGGTAGCAATCTGACGCGCGCCTTGGCCGAAGCAGGGGCTGCAAAAGTGATCATTTTGGATGACCTCTCGGCCTCGTATGAGTGGAGCATTCCAAACCTGCCCAACGTGCTGTTTGTGAAGGGCAGCATCACCAATGACATTGATTTAAAAAGGGTTTTTCACGAAAAGCCTGACTACATCTTTCATTTGGCCGCATTTTTTGCCAATCAAAACTCGGTTGATTACCCTGAAAAAGACCTGTTAGTCAGCCAACTGGGTACAGTCAAAATGCTTGAGTATGCCGTGTTGCAAAGTGGCTTAAAGCGCTTTGTCTATGCCGGATCCGGTTGCGCCATCTATGGCGCGCAAGCCCCGCTGCCGCTCAAAGAAGACTTTGTGTCGATGCACTTAACCACGCCGTATCAAATTTCTAAAATGGCGGGCGAACTGTATTGCAATTTTTACTGGCATCACTACGGCCTACCCATCGTTAAAACCCGCTTTTTTAACTCGTATGGGCCTGGCGAAGTACCGGGGCAATATCGCAACGTCATCCCCAACTTTATCTACTGGGCCATGAAGGGTCAGCCTTTGCCGATCACCGGTGACGGCAAAATGACGCGCGATTTCACCTATGTCATGGATATTGTTGACGCCTTGCTACGCGCTGGCATCGCCGAGGCGGCAATTGGTGCTGAGATGAACATTGCATCGGCCACCGAGACTGAAATCGTGCAAATGGCCGAGATGATCAATGAACTAACCGGTAACAAGGCAGGCCTGCTTTATACCGACCGCCGTAAGTGGGATACCAAATCACGTCTGTTAGCGAGTGTTGATCGCGCCAAAGACCTGTTGGGTTACGACCCCAAAACCACTTTTGACGATGGCCTGCGTACAACGATTCAGTGGTTCAAAGACAATTGGGACGATATCTCGCGTGATGCTGAGTTTCCGCCTGGTATGTCCTCTGCAGTTAAAAACTACGTACTGCGACAGGGCTCGGGCCGCTGATGAAGCAGGTCGTTCAAAGCTATAAAACTGGCGAAGTTGCCTTACGCGACGTGCCGGTTCCGCAGTGTGGCGGTAAGCGTATTTTGGTTCGCACCTCCAACTCATTAATTAGCTTAGGTACCGAACGCTCAACGATTGAATTAGGCCGCAAATCCTTATTAGGTAAGGCAGCGTCACGACCCGACCTGGTGCGCCGAGCCTGGGATAAGGCCAAAAAAGAAGGTCTATTAAAAACCTGGCAAGAAGCCATGGGGCGTCTGGATACCCCAACACCGCTTGGTTACAGCGCTGCAGGCGTGGTTGAACAATGCGGTCTCGCGGCAACAGAATTTTCACCAGGCGATCGCGTCGCTTGTGTCGGGCAAGGCTTTGCCTCGCACGCTGAATTTATTTCTATCCCAGTCAACTTGGCCTGCCGAATCCCTGAAGGCGTGTCAGACGTTGAAGCCGCCTTTGGCATGCTGGGCATCATTGCCTTGCATGGTGTGCGT
>JBAWWV010000373.1:0-3708 GCA_037146575.1 Alcaligenaceae bacterium
AGGTTGAAAACGAGCCTGGACTGATGCCCGATGGCGCAGTCATCATCGCTGCTATCACAAGCTGCACGAACACCAGCAACCCTCGCAACGTGATTGCAGCGGGCTTGTTGGCACGCAATGCCAATGCCAAAGGCTTAACACGTAAGCCCTGGGTGAAATCATCACTCGCACCTGGCTCAAAAACTGTTGAGCTGTATCTGCAAGAGGCCAAACTTCTGACCGAACTCGAAACCCTTGGCTTTGGTATTGTCGCGTTTGCCTGCACCACCTGTAACGGCATGAGTGGCGCGTTAGATCCAGTGATTCAACAAGAGATTATTGACCGAGACTTGTATGCCACCGCGGTCTTGTCAGGCAACAGAAACTTTGATGGTCGCATTCACCCTTACGCCAAGCAGGCCTTCTTAGCTTCGCCGCCACTGGTGGTTGCTTACGCCATCGCCGGCACCATCAGGTTTGATATCGAAAAAGATGTGTTGGGTCTTGATCAACAGGGCAAGCCCGTCACCTTAAAAGACCTATGGCCCACAGACGAAGAGATCGATGCCATCGTCGCCTCAAGTGTCAAACCCGAGCAGTTTCGTAAAGTCTACGAGCCAATGTTTGCCGCAAGCGTTGAGACGGGCGAAAAACTCAGCCCGCTTTACGACTGGCGCCCACAAAGTACCTATATCCGTCGCCCCCCGTACTGGGAAGGCGCTCTGGCCGGTGAACGTACCCTCAGAGGAATGCGCCCGTTGGCCGTGCTGGGTGACAACATCACCACCGACCACTTGTCGCCTTCAAACGCCATCATGCTAGACAGTGCCTCGGGCGAATATCTGGCAAAGATGGGCGTACCCGAAGAAGACTTCAACTCGTACGCCACGCACCGTGGCGATCACCTGACCGCTCAGCGCGCAACGTTTGCCAACCCCAAACTGCTCAACGAGATGGTGCTTGAAAACGGCAAAGTCAAACAGGGCTCACTGGCACGTATCGAACCTGAAGGCAAAGTCACGCGCATGTGGGAAGCAATCGAAACCTACATGAATCGTCAGCAACCTCTCATTATTGTGGCGGGTGCAGATTATGGCCAAGGCTCTTCGCGCGACTGGGCCGCCAAAGGTGTTCGCTTGGCAGGCGTTCAAGCCATTGTTGCCGAAGGTTTCGAGCGCATCCATCGCACTAATTTGGTGGGGATGGGTGTTTTGCCACTAGAGTTCAAAGCTGGCGTGAACCGTCTGACGCTTGGCTTAGATGGTACAGAAATCTACGACGTGCTCGGCCCGCGAACCCCATTGGCAACACTGACGCTAGTGATTCAGCGCAAGAATGGCGAGCAAGTCAAGATCCCCGTAACGTGCCGTCTGGACACCGCCGAAGAAGTCTCGATTTATGAAGCCGGCGGCGTGCTGCAACGGTTCGCGCAAGACTTTCTTGAGTCGACTGCGGCAGCCTAAATACAGAACACAACCATTGAGTCGCTGAGCCCTACGCAGCGTTGAACGACACAGACTTGCTAAGAAGGAAATCGCTATGAGTCATGCCCCACAGATCAAAGTTCCCGCCACCTACATTCGCGGTGGCACCAGTAAAGGCGTTTTTTTTCACCTGCAGGATCTACCCAAAGCCGCTCAAGTGCCGGGCGCTGCGCGTGACGCGCTGTTGCTCAGAGTGATCGGCAGCCCCGACCCCTACGGCAAACAAACTGACGGCATGGGTGCTGCGACCTCAAGCACCAGCAAGACCGTGATCCTGTCAAAAAGTACTCGACCCGATCACGATATTGACTACCTGTTTGGTCAGGTATCGATCGACAAGCCCTTCGTTGACTGGAGCGGAAACTGCGGCAATCTCACGTCTGCCGTCGGCCCCTATGGGATTAGCAATGGTTTGGTCGATGCCGCACGTATCCCGCAAAACGGGATTGCAACCATCCGAATCTGGCAAGTCAATATCGGCAAGACGATTATTGCTCACGTGCCCATGACCAATGGCGCAGTTCAAGAAACCGGCGACTTTGAATTAGACGGCGTGACGTTTCCGGCCGCAGAAGTTCAGCTCGAATTTATGGATCCAGCGGCCGACGAGGACGATGGCGGCGGCGCGATGTTTCCCACGGGTAATCTTGTTGATGATTTAGAGGTCCCTGGCGTTGGAACTTTCAAGGCCACCATGATCAACGCGGGCATCCCAACTATTTTTGTCAATGCTGCCGATATTGGCTACAAGGGTACCGAGTTACAAGACGATATCAACGGCGACCCCAAAGCACTGGCCATGTTTGAAACGATTCGTGCCTATGGTGCCGTGCGAATGGGGCTGATCAAACATATCGATGAGGCTGCAACGCGTCAGCACACACCTAAAGTCGCCTTCGTTGCCAAGCCTGCAGATTACGTTGCTTCAAGTGGCAAAGCCATTGCAGCCAAAGACACCAACGTGCTCGTACGTGCCATGTCGATGGGCAAGTTACACCATGCCATGATGGGCACAGCCGCAGTAGCGATTGGCACGGCGGCGGCCATACCAGGCACACTGGTCAACTTAGCGGCTGGTGGCGGCGATCTTGAGGCGGTTCGTTTTGGCCACCCCTCGGGCACCTTAAGGGTCGGCGCGCAAGCAAAGCTCGTCGACGGCCAGTGGACTGTGACAAAGGCCATCATGAGCCGCAGCGCTCGAGTCTTGATGGAAGGTTGGGTTCGTGTACCCGGCGGGTTGGTCTAATGTCCGAATATCTATCCGTCGCATTGCAGTTCTCGTTCACACTTTTTATCATTTGTACCTTCACGTTTTTTATTTCGGGGGCATACTTACTGTTATTCAAAATTCGTTACGCCAACGATCTGTTTAAGCACCCCTATTTGCTCAAGCGCAGCTTTAATCAATATTCGTGGTCAATCAAAATGACGATTGTGCTCGACTATTTTTTGCGCATCTCGTTTCCAAAATCCAAGACTTGGATTGCGGGCAACGCCAACGAACTTTTAAAGCACATTGACCCGCAAGACATTCCTACCAACGTGAAATGGCCGATCGTTGGCCTTTGGGCCGGATGCTTTATTGGCATGATCGCGATGCTGACCGTGTGGGCTGTGCTGATTATCGGGATTTCAAAATGAACGCTGAAACATCGCCGGCCGTGCAACATGACGCAGCAAAACAATGTTTTTTTTTGTTCGTGGATGCGCAGCGCTGTGTGCTTGATTACACGCTACAGGATCAGATCATGACGATCACGCACACAGGCGTGCCTGACGCCTTAGGGGGCCGGGGCCTGGCGGCCCAACTCACTAAATTTGCGCTCGACCATGCGCATGCACAGCAGTGGAAGGTCATCCCCCGCTGCAGCTACGCTGCTGTTTACATACGGCGCCACACAGAATATGCGACCTTGGTAGCCTAAGCGCGTCCCTCTGGTATCCGGCATTGCTCCCTAGGCAAACCACAGCAGTCACTTAAGAGCTAAACAATACATAGCCGCCATCTGAGCGTCCTGTGGGGCAGTCTTATATAAGATATAAGACACTTGATCGAAGGCGCGCTTGCCACTACAATCTTTGAATTGGTTCGCAGTCCAAAAATTCATGAAAAGGCTGACGAATTCGTCAGAAGTTTTTGTTCATTTGTTTCACATTTCTAACCTTTTAAAGGCGCCATCATGCTTGAAGCCTATCGCCAACACGTTGCCGAACGCGCAGCCCTTGGTATTCCTCCCCTTCCACT
>JBAWWV010000374.1:0-3706 GCA_037146575.1 Alcaligenaceae bacterium
ACCCATCAGCAGTTGCCTTCGCGACCAACGCCGAGCCGATGTTGGTATTTGCGCCAGGATGATTCTCTACGCTGACCGGCGTGTTCCATTGAACCCCAAGCTTTTGAGCAAACAAGCGCGCTAAAATATCGGTGCCACCACCCGGCGCGTAGGGAACAATCAACCTCACTGGTTTCAAAGGAAAAACTGAAGGTTGAGCGCTTACGGCAAACGGAAACACGACAGTCAGTGCAAAGACACTTCTAAGTAAAGCCTGTGCAATCGCGTGAGTCATCTGTGTACCCTTTTTAAAATTATTCTGTTCAATTCTATTTACGAATCGTCGCGTTGAGATTGCCTCAACTGTTCGTCAACCAAGTGGGTTGATTTCTATGCTACCTGCTTTACCGCTGACTGTATATCAAACTACGCACGCTTCATATTCTAGAAGCCTATACCTAACAAGACCCCCAACCCCATCACCATGGCTGTGCACGAAAAATTAGCGACTGCGCCAACAACGCCTGAACAAGCCGATGAATTTCTCAAGAGCGAAATTAAGAAATGGGCTTAAGTCGTCAAAACGGCTCGCATCACCTTGGACTGAAGTGCACAAGTGTTGCGTTGATAATCAGACAACCTGATGGAGCCAGGCAGAAATAAAATCCAGCTGCGCAGCGGCAACACCAACACTGCCGTCGCAAGCAATTAATTCCCCACATCCCGAGGGAAACTCAAAAGCGCTATCGTCTAAGGCTCGCCAATCCGCAAATATCGCTGAAGACGAATCCACAGAGGTCGACCATACGGGCGCCGCGTATCGACATTAAGAAATCTTCGCCCTCTGTTAAAAACCACCTGTCCGTAAATCGCTTTTTATCCACAATATCACCCAAGTAATGTCTTGCTCATCAATTGCCTGTGCAAGCTTCACGAACCAAGGCCTCACAAATGCTAGACGGTGTCGATGAAGCCCCTGCCCCCGCATACTTTAACGATAGCATTTCTTTACCCATGCCTGAGCTGACGCTGATGATGGATGGGCAATTGTGATTGCGGCAGCTATCACTGCTTTGGACGTAAACCGAATGAAAGTGAGGTCGCCGGCCCTTGATTGACCGAGTGGTGTTACCCAATTAAACTCAAGCTATATGCGGTTATTTCCCTGATCAAATAACAATAGTTAAAACAAGAACGCACACCATGGCTCGAACTGTTTCTGTGATTGCACAGGTATTGCTGACGACCTCGCTTGCACTCTTTGCGGGTTCAGCGCTGTCGCAGACCTATCCAAACCAGCCGCTTAAGCTCATTGTTCCGTTCAGCCCCGGAGGCGGAACAGATACCTTTGCGCGAGTCGTTTCTACGGGTATGCAGTCGAGCTTAGAGCAAAACATTATTATTGAAAACAAGCCAGGTGCAGGCGGAAACATTGGCGCCGATCTAGTGGCCAAAAGCAAGCCTGATGGGTATACGCTTTTGTTAGCGCAAGATAGTCTTGCGATTGTTCCTTGGCTTTACAAGGGGTTGACCTTTGACCCAATTAAAGATTTTGAGCCAATTGGTGTGGGTGTGTTTATGCCGATGGCGCTAGTGGTTAAAACGCAGTTACCGGTCGATTCAGTCAAGCAATTGATTGATTACACCAAAGCAAATCCAAATAAATTATCTTACGGAACACCTGGGGTAGGAACAGCTCATCACCTCAACTTCGAGTCGCTTCTCCAGACAACGGGTACGAAAATGCTTCATGTGCCTTATAAGGGTGCATCCAACATGCTTTCAGATCTGGCATCGGGTAATGTTGATGTGGCTTTTAGTGCACTGAGCTCAGTCAAAACGCTAGTCGATAGCGGCAAATTAAAAATCATTGCTGTTGCAGATACAAAACGCTCGCCTCAATTCATCAACGTACCAACCATTGCAGAAACGGTGCCTGATTACACTGCGTCTGTGTGGTTTGGTTTAATGGCACCCAAGGGCACCCCAGCTTCTGTGACCCAAAAGTTATCCCAAGAAATGTCAAAAGCGCTTGGCTCACCTGAAATCAATAAACAGCTATCAGATTTAGGCTATCGCGTGCAGCCCACAGACTCTGAGGGCATGAAAAAAATCATGGCTGATGAATATAGTAAGTGGGGCACTCTCATCAACGCAGTCGGCATCAAGCCCAACGAATAGTCCTCACGTTTCATAGGTGTTGAATCATGTCAATTAAAGAAATCATACCTCCCGGAATGCCATACCCTCCAGATTTTGGCAGCCCAACATCCTTGGCCATAAGAGCTGGTGACTTTCTTTATGTTTCAGGAATGATTGCTTGGGATGAAAAGAGAAATATTGTTGGAGTGGGGGACCCTCGTATCCAAACAATTGAGGTGATTAAATGCATTCAGGCTTGCTTAAAGGCAGCGGGCGGTGACTTGAAAGATATTATCAAGGTCACGTTCTATCTGACCGATATCCGCCACAAAGCGTTGATCTGGGAGACGCGCAAAGAACTCTTTGGCGCGATTCGTCCCGCATCCACACTCGTCGAGGTAAGCCATCTGGTAGACCCTCGGGCGTTACTCGAGGTGGACGCAGTCGCATATCTGGGAAAGTGATGTCTTGAGGCAACCGTAACGTTGCAATACCCGACACTTAGTTTACGTTTTATACCGGACTCATACTTCACAATTTCGGTATTTAAGATGCCGAGCTGCATGCCTAATCATCAAGCGGCAATCCCGAAGAGGGACCTAACCGCCGCCGTCAACGCCATTGCCAATGCTCCCCAAAACGTTACGCGGGTGATAGCCGCGATTCTAATCAGCCGAGGCCGCTCAATCTGTTCGGTTGCGCACACAGCCCAGCAATTTCTGGAGGCACAGCCCGTTTCTGGCTCAATCATGAAGCACCATACCGAGAGCACTTGGCTCGGAAAAAATCCCTCAGATGCTTGTCCGAGCACACAGCGTGGCTGCAGGAGCTTTTGCCCGCACCAACCTAGGGGAGGATTACCAAGCCTCACAAAAACTCATTTTTTTATAAGATCTTTGAAGAATTTGTACCCATTCTGTATGATTGAATTAACAATCAAAAGTGGTGCTATGGCTATGAAAAAAATAGCGTTAACAATATTGACAGTTTTGACCACCCTTACCGCTCATGCTCAAACTGCGGTGCAGTGGGTTCAATTAGATAAAAAGCCTGGCGACCCGTCGCAAGGCTCAAGCAATCCACCTATTGATTTATTTTACTCAGAAAAAATAATCAAAAAAGACGATCTAGCGACCGTATCCGTTCTGAATAACACTGGCGTGTCTCCACAGTCAGCAGTTGTTGATATTGAATTCGATTGTAAAAAAAATATTTTTAAATTCGTTAGGGCGATTAGCTATGCGGGCCCCAAGGCTACGGGCAAAGCGGATCCCGCCTCGAGTAAAGATCTTGAAGACTTTGCTAACTTACCAGCAACTGATCTCATCGCTGGTAACCAAGCACTTGCAATAGCCAGTATGATCAGTGGCGTTAGTTTCGGTGCAATGAAAGCAGTTGTTTGCGATGGAAAGTCACCGGCTGATTATCAGAAGGCAACTGCAGCCGTAGTCGCGGCCGCAACTGCAGCCAAGGCAGCCGAAGACGCCAAGTTCGCCGCTACCTTTGGCGCAATGACTGATTGGGCGAAGCTTGGCAACAATTCGGCTCAAAGCAGCCAAGGCGCCTACGATGTGTTTTATTCACC
>JBAWWV010000375.1:0-3680 GCA_037146575.1 Alcaligenaceae bacterium
CCCGGCATGACCAAAGCTAGCTGGTAGGAGAATAAAACATGAGCATGAGCGACCCAATCGCCGATATGCTGACTCGCATTCGTAATGCGCAGCAGGTAGATAAACCAACGGTAACCATGCCCTCCTCTAAGCTAAAGGTAGCTATCGCTGCTGTGCTTCAAGACGAAGGTTATGTTGACGGTTTTCAGATTAAAGGTACGGCCCAAAAGCCTGAGCTTGAAATCGCCCTGAAGTACTACGCAGGTCGCCCTGTGATCGAGCGCATCGAACGCGTCTCGCGTCCTGGCCTGCGTGTTTACAAAGGCAACGGCAGCATTCCACAAGTGATGAACGGCTTAGGCGTGGCAATTGTCTCGACTTCCCGTGGCGTCATGACTGATCGCAAAGCTCGCGCCAATGGCGTGGGTGGCGAAGTCTTGTGCTACGTGGCTTAAGGAGAAAACCCCATGTCACGTATCGCAAAATATCCAGTCGAAATCCCTAAGGGCGTTGAAGCGTCGATCAAGCCAGATCTGATCACGGTAAAAGGTCCCTTGGGCACACTGACACAGACGTTAACTGGCAATGTGATCATTAACGAAGATGGCGGCAAATTGTCGTTCATCGTTGCAAATGACTCACGTGAAGCCAAAGCAATGTCAGGCACCCTGCGTGCGTTGGTAGCCAATATGGTTATCGGTGTGAGCCAGGGCTTTGAGCGCAAGTTGTCCTTGGTCGGTGTGGGCTATCGTGCCGCCGTCCAGGGTGACGCGGTTAAATTACAACTCGGTTTCTCGCATGATGTCATTCATGCGATGCCTGCTGGCGTAAAAGCCGAATGCCCAACACAGACAGAAATTGTCTTAAAGGGCTCGAACAAGCAGGTCGTTGGTCAGGTGGCTGCAGAACTTCGCGCATACCGTCCGCCAGAGCCCTACAAAGGCAAAGGCGTTCGTTATGTTGGCGAGCATGTCATCATCAAAGAAACCAAGAAGAAATAATCGCGCAAACAAGGAAACATCATGGACAAAAAAATTTCCCGTTTGCGTCGTGCCGTTCCGACGCGTAAGAAAATCGCCGAGTTGCGAGTTAATCGCCTCCAGGTTTTCCGCTCGAATCAGCATATTTACGCAAACATTATTTCGCCTGACGGCGATCGTATTTTGGTTTCGGCCTCAACTGTTGAAGTTGAAGTCCGTCAACAGCTCGCAAGTCAAACTGGTTTGGGCGGCAACACCGCTGCAGCCACGTTGATTGGCAAGCGTGTTGCCGAAAAAGCCAAAGCGGCCGGTATTGAACTGGTTGCTTTCGATCGTTCGGGTTTCCGTTACCACGGCCGTGTAAAAGCCTTGGCCGATGCCGCGCGTGAAGCCGGTCTGAAGTTTTAAGCGAGGAACAGTCAAAATGGCTAAAGAACAACGTAAGAACGGTCCTGAAGAGCGGGATGACGGTCTTCGCGAGAAAATGATTGCGGTCAATCGCGTCAGTAAAGTCGTCAAGGGTGGTCGCACCATGAGCTTTGCTGCCTTGACCGTTGTAGGCGATGGCGATGGCCGCGTCGGCATGGGCAAAGGCAAGGCACGCGAAGTGCCAGTCGCAGTTCAAAAGGCCATGGAACAGGCGCGTCGCGAACTGTTCAAGGTCTCTTTGAAAAACGGCACCTTGTTTCATACCGTTGTGGGCAAGCATGGCGCCTCAAAAGTACTGATTTCACCCGCAGCAGAAGGTACTGGCGTGATTGCCGGCGGCCCGATGCGTGCGATTTTTGATGTGATGGGCGTGCGTAACGTCGTGGCCAAAAGCCTCGGCTCAAGCAACCCCTACAACATGGTTCGTGCCACACTGAATGGTTTGCGCGCGTCTCTCACCCCGTCGGAAGTTGCTGCTAAACGCGGCAAAACCGTCGAAGAGATTTTGGGGTAAGTCATGGCAGAAAAACAAGTCAAAGTCACCTTGGTGCGCTCTACCATTGGTTGCAAAAAAGATCACCGCGAAACCGTGCGTGGCCTGGGTTTGCGTCGTATCAACAGCACCAAAGTACTCAAAGACACTCCTGAAGTGCGCGGAATGATCAACAAAGTTGATTATCTCGTGACAGCGACAGAAGTCTGAAAGGGATCATGATGTCAATTACACAACTGAATACGCTCAAACCAGCAGAAGGCTCGACGCACTATAAGCGTCGCGTCGGTCGTGGCATCGGTTCGGGTTTAGGTAAAACAGCAGGCCGCGGTCACAAAGGCCAAAGCTCACGCGCTGGTGGTTTTCATAAAGTCGGCTTTGAGGGCGGTCAAATGCCTTTGCAACGCCGCTTGCCGAAGCGTGGCTTTGTGACTCTTGATGATCACTTGTACGCTCAAGTCCGCTTGTCAGATTTGCAAGCCTTGCCTGTTGACGAAATCGATGTTCAGGTTTTGAAGCAAGCAGGCGTGGTCGGTACGCAAGTCCGCTATGCAAAAGTATTTAAGTCAGGTGAACTGACTCGCAAAATTACCTTAAAAGGTATTGGCGCAACAGCAGGCGCGCGTGCTTCGATTGAAGCCGCCGGTGGCACAGTCGCTTAAGACGGATAAAGAATGGCAACAGCACAACCTCAAGGTAAAGCAGGACCACGTTACGGCGATCTAAAGCGCCGTCTCGTGTTTCTCGTTCTCGCCTTGGTGGTATACCGAGTCGGTACGCATATTCCGGTGCCTGGTATTAACCCAGACTCATTGGCAGACTTGTTTCGTCAGAACGAAGGCGGAATCCTTGGTTTGTTCAATATGTTCTCGGGTGGTGCGCTCTCGCGTTTTTCGATCTTTGCTTTAGGGATCATGCCTTACATTTCTGCATCGATCATTATGCAGTTGATGTCGGTGGTGGTGCCTACCTTAGAAGCGATTAAAAAAGATGGCGAAGCGGGCCGTCGCAAGATTACGCAATACACCCGTTACGGTACGGTTGGTTTGGCCTTGATTCAGGCAGTTGGTATTTCAGTTGCCCTCGAGTCACAGCCCGGCTTAGTGATTGATCCTGGTGTGATTTTTCGTGTCACAACAGTTGTGACCTTAGTAACAGGCACGATGTTTGTGATGTGGCTAGGAGAACAAATCACCGAACGTGGTTTGGGTAACGGAATTTCGATCTTGATTTTTGCGGGTATTGTGGCCGGTTTGCCAAGTGCTTTGGCTGGGCTTCTTGATTTAGTACGCACCAATGCGATGTCGGCGCTGTCTGCCTTGTTTATTGTTGCGTTAGTTGTGTTGGTGACGGGTTTTGTGGTGTTGGTTGAACGCGGTCAACGCAAGATCACCGTGAATTATGCCAAGCGTCAGGTCGGTAACAAGGTATATGGCGGGCAAACGTCCCATCTACCGTTGAAGCTGAATATGGCCGGTGTAATTCCTCCGATTTTCGCTTCATCGATTATTTTGTTCCCGGCAACCATTACAAGTTGGTTTTCGAATACTGAAGGGATGCGTTGGTTAGGCGATTTAGCTGCAGCCTTGGCGCCACGTCAACCGCTCTACATTACGCTTTACGCAACCGCGATTATTTTCTTCTGCTTCTTTTATACGGCGCTGGTGTTCAATAGCCGCGAAACAGCAGATAACTTAAAGAAAAGCGGCGCGTTTGTACCTGGGATTCGTCCTGGTGAACAAACAGCCAAGTTTATTGACAAGATTTTAATGCGCTTGACCTTAGCCGGCGCACTGTAC
>JBAWWV010000376.1:0-3676 GCA_037146575.1 Alcaligenaceae bacterium
ATCCAACACTTGAAGCCCTCAGCGGTCATGTAAAAACGCACATGCCGGATCTTTTCGGAGCGGTTGAAGAAACAGGCACAGAGACGTCGGTCGGGCCGAGCGCACAGCTCCCCGATGAGTTAGATGAGCTGTCCCAAGACGACTTAGAGATGCTTCTTGCGTCTAAACTGAAAAAATAACTGATTCAAATCTTATGGCTGATGGCACTTCTCCTGCACAAAACTCCCGCGAGCTTATCAAGGGTGCACTCGTTCGCATCCATGAGCTTGAGTCAGAATTAGCAGCGCTCCAGGCTCAACAGCACGAACCGATTGCTATTATCGGCATGGGATGCCGCCTACCCGGAGACGCCATTAATCCAGAAACCTTATGGGATCTGTTGGCCAAGGGTCGCAGTGGCATCTGCGAAGTGCCTGCCGACCGCTGGGATATTCAGGCACTGTACGACCCAGATTTAAACGCACCGGGAAAGATGAACACCCGTTTTGGTGGCTTTGTGAAAAACGTTGCCGACTTTGACGCCGAGTTTTTTGGGATTTCTCCGCGCGAAGCTGCGTCGATGGATCCGCAGCAACGGCTCTTGCTAGAGGTAACGTGGGAAGCGATTGAGAATGCCAATATCGATCCGCGTGAACTGTACGGCAAGTCGGCCGGCGTATTTATGGGCGTCATTGCGTACGATTATGGCCAACGACTTTTAGCCATCAACGGCTTGCAAAATATAGATGCCTATTCAGGTACCGGTTCATCTTTGGGTGTCGCGGCTGGGCGACTGTCTTATGTTTTAGGCTTAACTGGACCGAGCTTGAGTCTAGATACCGCGTGTTCCTCATCCTTAGTCACCATTCACCTTGCCTGTGAAAGCTTAAGACGTCGCGAATGCGACCTTGCGCTGACAGGCGGGGTGAATCTGATGCTAGAGCCCGGACTGAGTGTCAACTTTTCTAAGGCTCATATGCTCTCGTCAGATGGCCAGTGCAAAACCTTTGATTCTGCTGCAGACGGTTATGTTCGGGGTGAAGGCTGCGGGGTCATCGTACTGAAACGCTTGCGCGATGCCCTTAAAGACCAGGATCCAATCTTGGCGTTGGTGCGCGGGTCTGCCGTCAATCAAGACGGTGCAAGCGGTGGCCTGACCGTTCCGAGCGGTCCGTCTCAGTCTGCAGTCATTAAACAGGCTCTCAAAAATGCTGGTCTACAGCCAAGCGATATCAGTTATGTCGAAGCACATGGCACAGGAACCGCACTCGGAGATCCGATTGAACTTGGCTCGATGTCTGAAGTCTTTAGTCAACAGCGCGCAATAGATGACCCACTGTGGATCGGATCCATCAAAACCAATATCGGACACTTAGAGGCAGCGGCAGGTATTGCGGGAATCATGAAGTTGGTTCTTGCGCTTAAGCATGAACTGCTGCCCCCTCACCTCAATTGTGAAACACCCACCACGAGATTTCCGTGGAAAGATAAACCCCTTCGTATTGTTCAGCGTACACAGCCTTGGCCGCGCTCTGACAAACCCCGTATTGCTGGCGTGAGTAGCTTTGGCTTTAGCGGCACCAATGCCCACATCCTCATCGAAGAGGCACCACTTGAGGTGCGCGAGGTGCAAGCAGACACCACGCCAACACAAGACTCGACCCAAATTTTGAACCTGAGTGCGCGCTCTGAGCAAGCACTTCAGCAGTTAGCCAAAAGCTATTCATCACTGCTCAGCCGACCTTCAGACATTAATCTGTATCAACTTTGTGCAAACGCGTCAGCGAGTCGCGCAAATCTCAAGTATCGACTGTCTGTTTTAGCAAGCACCAGTCTTGAAATGTCTGAGCATTTGAACGAGTTTGTGCAAGGCGAGACCAATCAAACCATCATACAAGCGCCAGAGCACGCAAGCGGTATCAACGAGCTGGCGTTTTTATTTACAGGTCAAGGCTCTCAATATCCAGGGATGGGTCAAGCCCTTTACGCCGCGTACCCGGAGTTTAAAAAGTGGATCGATCAGTGCGCAGAGATCTTGAGTCGTCATTGTGACAAAGCGTTAACCGAGCTTTTATTTCACACCGAGAGCGAGCTTCTGAACCAAAGCCTGTATACACAGCCCGCTTTATTTTGTTTAGAGTACGCCCTCGCAAAGCTTTGGCAATCGCTCGGTGTACAGCCAACGATCCTGGTTGGCCACAGTTTAGGTGAGTATGTTGCGGCCTGCCTTGCAGGCGTCTTCTCGCTCGAAGAGGCAATCGGCCTGGTGTCTAAGCGGGCCCAGCTGATGCAAGCGCTGCCAAAAAACGGAGCCATGGCAGCCGTGTCGCTATCGCACGAAAAACTAACGGCTCACTTACAAGCGCATCAACCTGAGGTCGCAATTGCCGCAATCAATGGCAAAGAGCGTTGCGTGATCTCTGGAAATAAAGATAGCGTTGCTCTAGTGTTAAAGACACTTGAGCAGCAACAGATCGCGTATAGTTTGCTAGCGGTTTCTCATGCGTTTCATTCATCATTAATGGAGCCGATGCTTGCTTCTTTTGGCGAGTACTTAAACACTATCACCTTTAAGCCTGCGCAGATCCCCATCATTAGCAACTTGACGGGTGAGCTCGTCAGCGAGAACATCTGCTCAAAAGAATACTGGCTCAAACATGTCCGAGAGCCGGTCCAATTTGCAAAAGCGGTTGAGCTTTTGAATCTCAAAAAAATTGATGTGTGTATTGAAATCGGTCCGAATCCGATACTTTGTTCGCTTGCACGCGAGACGCTCACGAAAGCAGTACTCCTACCCAGCCTAAAACAACACCAAGCAGACAATCGACAGCTGTTATACGCCATGGGTAAGCTGCACGCGCAGCACTATGCAGTCGACTGGCAAAAAATATATCCGCGTACAACACTGGCGCACATGTCGCTACCCAATTATCCGTTTCAACGTGAGCGATACTGGGTCGAGCGCCGTCCGCAATACCAGCAAGACGCCCAGCGAGATCACCATCGCCATCCCTTATTGGGTGCGCCGCTTAAGCTTCCTGGCTTACCTGAAAGCCAAACACGTTTCAGCACACAGCTTGATACCGAACTCTCTTATTTAACAGAGCACATCGTCTTTGGTCAGGCAATTTTGCCAGCGACTGGCTGGATCGAGCTTGCGATTTCGGCCTTTATGCAACAAGGTGGCTCTTTACCGTTAAGCCTCTCGAACTTTGAAATCAATCAAGCCTTTACGATCTCTGAGACAGTGGAGCACCACGCTCAAATTGTGTTGGACCTAAGTGCTGAGGGCTATCACTTTGATTTGTATAGTTGTGCAAAATCGGCCGAATTCATGCCTGAGCAATGGGCTCTGAACGCACGGGGTCAGATTGCGCAAAGCGCAGAGCCCACGGCCAGCAACAAAAGTCTGGCACAACTACGTGAACGTTTGACAAACGAGGTACCTGTTGCTGAGTTTTACCGACACTGTGAGACGTTGGGCATCAGCTATGGCCCCTCGTACCGCCTGATCAAGAATCTTTTCAAACTCGATCGGCAAGCCTTAGCTGAAATCGCACTGCCTGAAGACCAACCTATTGCGCACTTCGATCGCTACTATTGTTACCCGACTTTGCTTGATGCCTGCTTTCAAATTTTATTTTCTGTGCTGCCCCAGGCAAACAAAGACCAGATTTGGCTACCCATTGCGCTAGAC
>JBAWWV010000377.1:0-3670 GCA_037146575.1 Alcaligenaceae bacterium
ATACGGCATACTAAATTTTGACAAAATAAGTTATCAATCAGAGAGTCGCGCCATGCCATTAGATACAACGATCGCTCAACTATTTGCCAAGATGGCCGCAGCGGGTCGACCCGCCTTATCTGCGGGGTCGCCCCAAGATGCAAGAGAGATGACCGGCGCAACGCGTGCTGCGCTTGGTAAGGGTCCAGACATTCATCAGGTGAAAGATTTAGCGATCCCGACGCGTGCGGGTTCAATGGCCGCAAGACTGTTTATGCCTAGCGCTGAGGTCAAGGGCTTGATCGTTTACCTTCATGGGGGCGGTTGGGTCATCGGTACGATCGACGACTTTGATGCAATGGCACGTGCGTTAGCCAAACGCAGCCAGTGCGCAGTGCTGCTGCCCGACTATCGCTTAGCGCCCGAGCATCCTTTTCCAGCAGGGATCAATGATAGTGAAGACGCGATTGTTTGGGCGTCTGAGCATATGCAAGACTTGGTGGGCGCAACAGTGCCTTTGCTGGTTGGCGGTGATAGTGCAGGCGGTAACTTGGCTGCGGTTGCAACGCATTCGTTACTAGGTCGCGTGGCGATCAAAGGACAATTGTTGATTTACCCCGTGACTGACCATAACTTCAATACCGAGTCATACCAACATTACAGCGAGGGCATGCAACTGACCAAGCGTGATATGCAATGGTTTTTTGAGAATTACGCGCCAGCCTCGCTGCATAGTGATCCAAAAATATCACCGATGGCGCAACAGAATATTGAAGGCTTACCCCGCACAGTGGTGTTGACCTCAGAGTATGACGTCTTGCGCGATGATGGCGAGGTGTATGCAAAGAAATTAATTTCGGCAGGTGTGCCGGTGATCACTAGGCGTATGACTGGCTTACCTCACGGTTTTATTCGTCTATACAATATTGTTGAAGCAGCCGATCGAGCGCTGACAACGATTGCTCAGGATGTGAATACTTTGCTGCAATAGGCCAGTCAAAAAAATAAATGAGTATCGCGGGAAAAGATCAATATACTTTTGCAACAGATAGACAAGAGACGAGACACCCAGATGAAAACCTATAATCACTACATCGATGGTCAATACGTTGAGCCCATTGGTAAAAAATGGATCGATAGCATTGACCCCTACCAAGGCAAGCCTTGGGCGCGTATCCCCCAAGGTTGCGCGCAAGATGTCGATCGTGCGGTGGCCGCGGCAGCGCGTGCGATGCGCGAAGGCCCTTGGTCAAAAATGACCGCAACCGAACGCGGCAAATTGATGGTTCGTTTGGCCGATTTAGTGACCAAGCATGCTGAACGCCTGGCAGAAATCGAAGTGCGTGATAACGGTAAATTGATGGCCGAGATGCGCGGGCAGGTGAACTATCACCCTGAATGGTTTCGCTATTACGGCGGCTTAGCCGACAAGATCGAAGGCGCAGTGATGCCAATCGATAAGCCTGATATGTTTGCCTTTACCCGCTACGAAGCCGTTGGGGTGGTGGGGGTGTTAACAGCTTGGAATTCGCCCTTATTATTCATCGCCTGGAAATGCGCCGCCGCCATCGCTGCAGGGTGCGCCGTCGTGATCAAGCCCTCAGAGTTTGCTTCGGTCTCAACGCTTGAATATGCGGCGTTGACAAAAGAAGCTGGGTTTCCAGATGGTGTGTTTAACGTGGTCACTGGGTATGGGGCTGAGGCTGGCTCTGCTTTGGTCGATCATCCTCAGGTTGCCAAAATTACCTTCACGGGTTCTGATGTGACAGGCGCAAAAATTTATGCGCAGGCTGCGCAGTCGATGAAGCGCGTCTCGCTTGAACTTGGCGGTAAGTCTCCCAATATCGTTTTTGCCGATTGTGACTTAGACAAAGCTGCCGCAGGTGTGATCTCGGGGATCTTTGCTGCAACGGGTCAAACGTGTATCGCAGGTTCGCGCTTGTTAGTGCAAAACTCGATTCGCGAAGAGTTCACTAAAAAGGTCGCGGCTTTAGGGGCTTCAGCGCGTAAGGGTGATCCAATGTCGCCCGACACCAACATTGGTCCCGTGACCACACCTGGTCAGTACAAAAAAATTCTCGATTACATCGACATTGCCAAGGGTGAGGGGGCGCGTTGTATTTTGGGCGGTGGCCCAGCCACTGACAGTGCTTTGCCTGGTGGTCAGTTTGTTGAGCCAACGATTTTTGTGGATGTTGACCCCAACATGCGTATCGCGCGTGAAGAAGTCTTTGGCCCCGTGCTGTCAATCATGGGCTTTGAAGATGAGGCTCACGCGATTCAGATGGCGAACGATACGATCTATGGCTTGGCTGCAGGCATCTGGACCAGCGACATCGGTCGAGCCATGAGAATGTCGTCGGCGCTCAAAGCCGGTACGGTGTGGGTCAACACTTATCGCGCGGTCAGCTATATGATGCCCTTTGGCGGGATGAAGCATTCAGGGCTTGGGCGTGAAAGCGGTTTGGCCTCGATTCAGCAGTACCTCGAAACCAAGAGCGTTTGGATTTCGTACGCTGAGGGTGCTCCGGCGAATCCATTTATTTTGCGTTGATAGCTTCTGTACAGCGAGGGTATCAACAGATACTGTTTTAGGCAGTCAAAGCGTTACACGACTAAACGATCATAAAAAATAGTGCAATAAAAAGTTATCAGAGACCAGTTCATTAAATAAAAAAGGATCAAACATGAAAGGCGTCGTCTTCGTTGGTGATAGAAAAATCGAAATGCGCGAGTTCGCTGACCCCACACCCGGGCCCAACGAAGTTGTGCTTGAAATCAAAGCTTCTGGTATGTGTGGTAGCGACTTAAAGTACTATCGCGCCGCGCCCGGAGAAGCCACTAAAGCCCTTGGTTTTGCTGCAGCCGATCCGGTCATCGGCGGGCATGAACCCTGCGGTGTCGTGGTGGCTGTGGGCTCGAACGTGAACCCCAAGCAGGCCTATTTGGGCCAACGTGCAATGTGTCATCACTACCGCGGTTGTGGCGCATGCCCACACTGTTCAACGGGCTGGATGCAGTTATGCGTCGACGGCGTCGCCGAGATTTATGGTGCGACCGGCAATGGTGCCCATGCCCGTTACATGAAATGCCCAGCCAGTACGATCGTTGAACTGCCACCCGAGTTGTCGTTTGAAACAGGTGCGGCAATTGCCTGCGGGACTGGTACGGCTTGGGGGGCTTTAAAACGCTTGGATTTAGCCGGTGATCAGACCATCGCGATTTTTGGTCAAGGGCCCGTTGGCTTGTCGGCCACACAATTGGCTGCGGCAATGGGCGCACGCGTGATTGCCTTGGATGTGAGCCCCGAGCGCCTAGCGCGCGCCAAAGCTTTTGGCGCAAGCGAAGTGATTAATCCACAGGGTACCGATGTCGTCGCAGCGATTCGCCAACTGACTCAAGGCTTGGGCGCGCATGCCACCCTTGACGCCTCATCTTCCTCAGACGCCAGAAAACAAGCCGTACAAAGCGTACGGACTTGGGGCAAGGCGTGTTTTGTGGGCGAAGGTGGAACGGTGTCGCTTGATGTCAGCCCCGATATGTTGCGCCGCCAGGTGACGCTGATCGGCTCTTGGACGTTCTCGACTAATGGCCAGGCAGATTGCGCGCGCTTCGTCGCCGATCGCAAGATCGATGTTGATAGTTTGTTTACGCATCGCTGGAAACTAAGCGAAGCCGAACAGGCTTATCA
>JBAWWV010000378.1:0-3637 GCA_037146575.1 Alcaligenaceae bacterium
GTGCAACACCAACTCCAGGAGCCCCCACACCCGCACCTGGCAGAACTCCAACTCCTGGTGCGCCAACATCCACGGGACGCGCGACGCAGCGAACCGGTATCCCGGGGCTGGTGCAATACACCGCTTGTGCGTGAACGGTTTGCATCTGTAAAGCCAAACCAAGAACAGAAATCAGTAGGGTTGTATTCAGGGTATGTTTCAAGGCGTTCTCACGAAAAATTGATAAGAGAAAAGTGACTGTAGGACGTCGCTTTGGGGCTAGCCTACACCTTTCTCATTTGTACGAGTGATTCAATCGCCATATACTGCAAACAATAACCTAAACGTGCAAAAGCCGATTTTTATGTAAAAAAATACGTAAAAAACGATCGAATCATTGCCAGGCAACCTTTTTTGCGACGAAGCGACCTAAGCTCCCTAAACCGCAAGCGTCGAGGTGTCATAATCAGGCCACAGCTAGCCTACTTTTACTCAAACCATGTCCCTGCTGTCTGGCTCCACCACGCCTAAAAATGTTGAGCCCGGCACGCCTAAGGCGTCGGGTAGTTCAACCATGCAAACCCTGCGCGGGCAACCGGCAACGCTAGGCGGCGCGTTATCAAATTTTGTCTCTTGGTCGTACTGGCAATATAGCCGTTGGATTGACTCAATATTTTTCACAAAGCGGCGGGCACGTCGTTTAAAAATATTTGACTTACCCTCGCGCGCACAGGCCGAGCATGCACACCTTGATTGCGGGCAATTGAGCGACTGCAATCGCCAGTTGTGTCAAAAACTGATTTTGTATGGCGAGAGTATGTATGGCGAGTTGTGCGCTCCAAATCAAGATCATCGCTGGGGCAGTTTTGCAAAAGTCACGCTGATGGCGATGGCGCTTAAAACATACCCAAACTTTGCGCAGTACCGGCGCGCCTTGGCCAAGCATTCGGGTAACTTTTTGCGCGAGGTCAACCACGCTGAAAAAGCCGGCTATCTGGTCGAGCGTTTTGAGTTTGCCAACCATACGCCCGACATCGTCGCAATTCATCGCTCGCTTAAGGTCAGATCCTACGGTTTGGTGATCGATGCGTTGGTGCTTCGCGTCAGTGCCTTAGGCGGTGCCCCGCAAACCCTCAGCAAGCTCGGCGAACCCGAGTGCCCACGTCATTGGGAGTGTCTGTTTGGAGTGTTTGCCCCTAAACCTGGTTATCGCCAGGGCGAGGTGCAAACCGATAAAGAGTTATTAGGTTATGCCAGATTGCACCGCATTAATAATTCGGTGATTTATCGCGATTTTATTGGTCATGGCGCGCAGGTCAACCAAGGCATCATGAAGTTTTTACATGTGCAATTGGTGCGCTGGGTGCTAGAGCCTGATAACCCACTGACACAAGGCGTAGAGTATTTTAATTATGGCGTAGTTGAACGTGGTGGCGACGGTTTGTTTTTCTGGAAGAAAAAAGGCCTGTTTGCCCCGTATCTTGCTACGGTTACCCAACAAGCGCTGCCTGAAGATTTTAGCGAGCGCGACTATTTAAGATTAAACCCAGATCTTGCAGTACTAAAAGTGGATCCCGTACGACATTATCAAATGCACGGGCAAGCTGAGCAGCGCCCCTACAAAATTCAAGTGCCTTCAGATTTTGATGCGGCGGTGTACTTGCAGCTGAACCCCGATGTTCAGTGCAAGGTCAGCGACGCTGATTTGCACTACAGTCAACACGGGGCAAAAGAGAATCGGCGCTACGGGTTGCAGCAGAGTGAGCGACTCTGATTTGTCCGGCAGCCATCATGGGGCAAAAAAGAAGCGGCGCTAAGAGGCGACGTGAGATTAATCAGGCTGATTTAGACCATACTAAAAACGAGGCAAATAAGTTGGCGAAATTGTTCTCGATCGCAGTCAATCCTTGCTAAAATGGCAACTATGAACTGGTATGTCGTCTACACAAAACCCCGCCAAGAATCCCGTGCTTTGCTCAATCTGCAAAATCAAGGCTATTCGTGTTACTTGCCCACTTTTCAGTTGGCTAAATTGCGTGCTGGTAAGCTCACCACGCGCATTGAGCCCCTGTTTTCGCGCTACATGTTTATTGAGCTGAGCCTCGAGCACCAAAGCCAAAGCTGGGCACCCATCCGCTCGACACTAGGTGTTTCAAGCTTTTTGATGTTTGGTAACGAGCCTGCGCGCGTTCCACATCAACTGGTCGAGGTACTGCGCCAGCGCGAACAAGCAACCTTAGCCCAGCCCGTTGCACTGTATCAGCCCGGCGAAAAACTGCAGGTCATCGAGGGCCCGTTTGCTGGCCTCGAGGCCGTTTACCATATGGATGATGGCTTGGCACGCGGCATCGTATTGATCGAGTTATTAAATCGCACCACCAAATTAAATGTGTCGCTTGGTGCTTTGCGTAAGTCTTCTTAATGCAACAGTCGCACACAACGCACCGGGTTTTCTATTTTTTGAGCTAACTTGCCCACGAAACATATGTCCACAGCCTTGCGCACTGACGTGCCAACTCTTCGTCGCTTAAGGTTTTGACGACTTCGTGAAACGACATTTTCTGTTTTTGCAGGGTGTAAGTTCGCCGTTTTTTAAACAGCTTGCCAAACTGTTGATCGCTGCTGGGCATCGCGTCACAAAAGTCAGTTTCAACATTGGTGATGTGGCGTACTGGGCGCCTGCGCAGTCGGTATGGTTTAAGCCGCCTCAGTCAGAGCTTGCTGGGTTTTTGGCGCAACTGTATGTGCGCGAAGGCATCACCGATCAAGTGCTGTTTGGTGACCGTCGCCCGGTGCATCGCGTCGCCGTGCAACAGGCCCGCGAGCAGGGCATTCGTAATCATGTTTTTGAAGAAGGCTATTTTCGCCCCTATTGGGTGACGCTCGAGCGCGAGGGGGTCAACAGCCGCTCACAACTTCCCCGCGACGTGGCGTGGCTTCGGGCTGCTGGCAACAAGCTACAGGCTTTAGACGCGTATCAGGCAACGATCAATACCTTTCAGTCACCGTTTTGGCGTCGTGCGGCGCATGATGTGGCCTACCACTCGGCCGCGGCGCTCAACCCCGTGGTGTTTCCGCATTATCGTACCCATGCGTCGGTGCTAGCGCCCGTTGAGTATGCGGGGTTTGTCGCGCGTCAGTTTAAAAACAAGTTTCGTAGTGCCCAAGAGCGCTCAAGGCTGCACGACTTATTGCAGCGAGCAGAGCCGTTTTATTTTTTACCATTGCAGCTTGACAGTGATTTTCAAGTACGTGATCAGCCCGTTTTAAACTCTATGCGCGCAGTGCTTGAACACGTGATTCGGTCGTTTGCCCAGCACGCGCCCGTCGGTACCCGCTTGGTCATTAAAAATCATCCTCTCGATTACGCTCAAGTCAATTATCAAGCGTTAAGCGCACAGCTGGCCGGTCAATATGAGGTCTTGGGCCGCGTCGATTATTTTGAAACCGGCGACCCCGAGGTGTTGTTACAAAACGCCTTAGGCACGATTACTTTAAATAGCACAGTGGGTAGTTTGGCCCTTGAACAAAATTGCCCCACATTGTGTTTGGCTCCGGCTCTGTATGACGTTGACGGTTTAACAGCACAGTGCGGCCTCGATGCGTTTTGGGGGCGTGTCCCCAAGCCCGATCCCGAGCTTTTTGCGCTATTCAAAAC
>JBAWWV010000379.1:0-3603 GCA_037146575.1 Alcaligenaceae bacterium
CGCTGTTACTAACTACGATTTGCCTTGGCTTTGCGATGCCGTTTATCGCCATCGCCATTGTCAAACTGACGCGCTTTAAAAGCAACTAGACGTTTAACCGAGACTATCTGCCCAGATATTGCGGGCCCAGCCCCACGCGTACACACCTTCAAGATCCGTTGGCCCAGTCGACACCCCACCCGAACCGGCGACCGTTTTAAAAGTCTTTTCGGCCGCATCGTACTGATGCACACTCGCCACGTGAACGACTTGGTTGTCGTTGACAAAGCTGTAGCAAGTGTTTGTCAGCACGGGCGAAGGGTTGATTTCCCAACCATTGAGCTGCGCAATGATGGCAGCAGCAGCAACTTTAGCGTGCTGATTGGCCATGTGAGCAGATTTAGGCATCAAGGGTGCGATCTGGATCGAATCACCCAACACGTGCACATCTTTCGCTACTGTTGATTCAAAGGTTTTGAAATCGACTTGCACCCAACGCTTGTTTGCATTGGCAATACCGCCTTGCACTGCTAAATCACCTGCACGCATGGCGGGCAAAATATTCAGCACATCGGCCTTGAGGTCGTCTTGTACATCAAACTTAAGCGTCTTGGTCTTGGCATCTACCGCAGTCACATTGAACTGCGGGCGATATTCGAGAATGCCCGCGTATTGCTCAGCCCAAACCTTTTTAAACAAGCCGGGCTTTGAGATGACGTCAGGATTCGCATCCAGAACTATGACCTTTGACTTCGGCTTATTCTTTTTGAGATAGTTGGCAACCTGGCAGGCGCGCTCGTAGGGGCCTGGTGGGCAACGGTATGGGGCAAGGGGAATACTGATTGCAAAGACGCCGCCATCCTGCATCGACGCAAGTTGCTTATGCAAGGCAACTGTTTCGTCACCCGCTTTCCAGGCTTGTAAGGTGACGCCCGCTTGATTGGCTTGCGCCAGGCCTTCGATGCTGTCAAGCATCAGGCTAATGCCTGGCGACACCACCAACTTGTCGTATGACAGCGTTTGACCCGACGCGAGTTGAACGGTTTTCTTTTCAGCGTTAAACGAGGCAACGCTATCTTTCACAACTTTAACGCCATGCTTTTTTTGCAGCGCGTCGTAAGAGACGGTGACATCAGCCAAGGTCTTTGAGCCACCAATGACTAAATTCGACATCGGGCACGAAATAAATTGTGCATTGGGTTCGATCAAGGTGACATTTGCGGTGTTGTTCGAAAGCAGTCGCAGGTATTTAGCGGCGGTCGCGCCGCCATACCCACCACCCACCACGACAATCTGAGCCTTATTGAGGTTGGCGCGTGCAAGCCCTGGCATACCAAGCGCAGCACCGAACAACGCAGAACTTTGTCCTAGAAATAAACGACGATTCATGTTGCGCACCTTTTTATTTTTTACCAAGCACAGACGCGATTGTCTGCAACTGCTCATCTGTGTAGCCTTTGGCTAACTGATGCATGATGGTGCCGGTGACGGCGCCGCTTTTGTAGTCGGTCATTTTTTTCAAAAGTTCGGCTGAGCTCAGATGGTTAATTAAAGGCATGCCAGCCCCCACCACGCCTTGCCCATCTGTGCCATGACAATTGGCGCAGGTCGCAGCCAGACCACGTTGATATAACTTGAGTGCGTCTTGATTTTGCGCTTGCGCAGCGCCCGCTGCAGCGAGTACCACCGCAAGTGCTGTCGCACCACGCGCGACCGAGCGCCCAAGTGTGCTGAAATCAAATCGCTGTCTGTTGATTGCTTTCATGTTTTCTCCAAAAAACTGAACAATTGTGCTGACCTGCACATCGTAATTAAACAGATTATGACCGAGCGTTCGCAACAATAGGCATTACTTTAACAAGGGTTTGCCCTATTGATTCGCCTAACACCTCGACTGATTTGTTATATCGATATACGGCTTGGGTGATCATCCTCGGGGCGCGGTCGACGCGACGCAGGTTAAACGCCCTTCTCTTTGAACCACGCCAAGGCTTTTTGCCAACCGTCCTTTGCAGGCCCCTCTTGATACGTCTGTCGATAGTCCGCATGAAATGCATGGGGCGCATCGGGGTAGATCTCAAACTTTGAGGACTTTGCCGCGGCCGTGGCATTCGCCCCAGCCAAAGCGAGTTTCATTTTTTCGACATCGCTGACGGGGATACCTGTGTCTTGCCCGCCATAGAGCCCCAAGACCGGCGCACGCGTTTGCGCGGCGAGCTCAAACGGATGTTCTGGAAAATTATCACTTTTTTCACCGGCTAAGCGGCCGTACCAGGCAACACCGGCTCGGATCGAAGCAAGCTTCTGACAGGCTAACCAAGTGATGCGTCCGCCCCAGCAAAAGCCGGTCATCCCAACACGATTCAGATCGCCGTTGTTGGCGCCGGCCCACTTCAAGGCCGCTTCAATGTCACCCAACACCTGCTGATCTGGGGTCTTGGCGACGATCTGAGACATGATCTCAGCGACCGTGCCTAATTCGGTGGGCTCACCGGCGCGCGTAAAAAACTCGGGGGCGATCGCCAAGTAGCCTACCTTGGCTAAGCGACGCGTCACGTCGGCGATGTACTCGTGCACACCAAAAATCTCACTGGCAACGATGATGATTGGTAGCTTACCCTGCGCCTGAGTGGGCCGAGAGGTGTAGGCCGCGACATTTGTGCCATTTGAATCGATCGTCACCTCTTCGCTTTGAATGCCAGCAAAATCAGTTTTGATTGCCTGAGACAATACCGGCAGGGCTGCGCTAGCAAAGCCCGTGCCCAAGCTGCCGAGTGTGGCGGCTTTCATAAAGCGGCGACGCGAGGTTGGGTGCGTGGTGAATAAGGCGGCGCCGTCTTTGGCGAGATCTGAGGTCATACTGTGCTCCTGACAAGGGTTTTTACCGATAGCGTAAAGCGACTTTTTAAATTACTTTTAGATATTAGCTTATAACCAAAATACCAAAGTTCTATCCATCCATCTTTTTACCCCAAGTCCACGCATCAGGAAACCCGCCTGTGAGCAAGACGTTTTCACACTTGGCCCTTGGCCGACTTCGCAAAGCACCCGAGCATTTTCTGGAGGGCGATCTGTTAGCCCAAGTCAGCCAAAACGGGCTTGACGCACAGCGCCGCAACTTCATCCGCAAAAGTTTTTTGGGGGCGCTTGCCACCGCCACGGGCGCAAGTGCCTTGGCGCAAAGCACGACAACAGTCGGTGACCCTGCCATTCTTGACAAACAAATTTGGGCAACCACGTTGGGCAAACCCGTTGCAGCAAACCCCTACGGCATCCCTTCAAAGTACGAGTCTGGTTTAGTACGACGAGAATCACCAGGCTTAACGAGAGTGTCGGCGGCATCGGTATCGTTTACCCCTTTGCAAGGTTTGTTTGGGATGATCACACCAAGCGGCTTGCACTTCGAGCGCCATCATCAGGGGTGGTATGAAATTGATCCGGCGCTACATCGGCTAATGATCAATGGCTTGGTCAAGCGCGAGATGATCTTCACGATGGAAGATCTCATGCGCTTACCCAGCGTTTCGCGTATTCACTTTATTGAGTGCGGAGCAAACACCGGCCTTGAGTGGGGCAACGTTGCGGTGCCGACCGTGCAATATACCCACGGCATGATTTCGTGCA
>JBAWWV010000380.1:0-3601 GCA_037146575.1 Alcaligenaceae bacterium
AGATTGAATTTTTGGTGGTGGGTAATGCGATTATGCGCAAAGACGATCAGGATCCGGCTCTGATTAAAGATTATAAGAATGCTTATGAGTTGGATTAAGGCTTGGTAGTGATTGGGTCATGTCTTTCTGGCTGACTCAATGTTGAATCCCTGAGCGAGTTAGGGATTTTTCAATATCCCTCTTTTGATGCAATAAACGCCAGGCGTCAATTTGATCTTGGTTTTCTGTGTAGAACAACAGATAGGGATACTTGCTCAGTGGCCATGACCGAAGCCCAGGTAAGTTGAGATCGTTTCCTGCTTTAGGCGATCCTGTTTTAGGAAACTTTCCAATTTGCTTGTAAGCTTTAGCGAGCGCATTTAAACAACCATCAATCGCCTGTTCAGCAAACTGCTGCTCGTAATTCAGAAGTGCGTCAGCAAGGTCGTTTCTCGCAACCTCGCTTAGATATATTGGTTTAACGCTCATAGTCCCATCCGCTTCTTAGATTCTTGTCTAAGCTTCTCGATGAACGAATCGTTCAAGAGGATTGTTTTGGGTGAGACAGCACCTTCAATTAGCATCGCCCGCAGTTGGGCTCTAGCGCCTTCAATAGCGGGGTGATCATTGAGCGATGACGAGCCGTATTCTGGCTCTGAAAGTGTATGTACTAAATTTGATGACATTACGAAACCCTATGCTTTCTATCGTCCTGTATTTTGACAAATTAATGCGAGGATGTCTGTGTCAAATTGTAACTGTGACCGTTTTTGGCTGTAGTGGCGGACCGTCGACACGAGCGGGTGACAACTAGGTCAATCCCAAAAACTCACGAACGTACCTTGTCACCGCATTCGTCTGCGTTGACCCCGGAACAGGCCGCCAGGCCAAATGCCCCCAGTTTGAATCAACCTCGCGATACGTCGCCTGCGTAATCCCCTGCGCCAACTCTTTAGCGCCCTCAATACCCAACAAGCGATCTTGCGAGCAAGGCAGCACCAACACCTTAGCCGTCACACGTTGCAACGCTTGTTTCAAATCACCACCAAACGGCTTAGTCACGTCATGCTGCGACGACGCCTGATACCGGCGCACAATCCCCATGGCATCCCAATGGGCAAACCAGTCACCGGCAGCCTGCGCCTCTTGTTGAACCTGAGCGTAATCGGTGGTTTCTAGATATTCATCCGTCACAGTCCAAGCAAAATAATGTTTGCCCGCAGCAAGCTGAGCTGCCTTCGGTTGAACGGTGTAAGCACCACCCTGCCAATTCGCATCAAGCGCGATGAAATCAAACATGCGGGCCGTGGCGATTTTGAAGGTGTTGTTGGCTTGCCAGCCTGGTACGAGCAATACGGCGTTACGTACTGAGTCGGGATAATGGATGAGCCACTCAAGGGTTTGAAAGGCGCCCATTGACGCGCCGGCTAGCAAGGCGACTGGTGTTGCGGCGCCAAGCCCTAAGCCATCGCGCGCCAACAAGTACTGTGCATGCACCATGTCGCGAATCGAATACTTAGGAAACCGCTGGTGCAAGCCGTCAGCGGGTTGGGATGAGGTGCCTCCGCCGATGGCATCGGTGCACACGACGCAGTAGTGATCGGTGTCGTAAGTGCGGCCAGGGCCGACGTGTTCAAGTGTGCTGTGGCGCAGGTTGCCTGTGCCAGGCATGACTAAACAGAGGTTGTCGCGCTTGGCGTTTAGCGTGCCGTACATGACGTAGCCAACGCGCAGCTCGGGCAGTGTTTCACCGGACTCGAAGGTGAAGTTGTGGATGGTGAACGTGCCTTCGACGGCTGGGGGGCGGGTGCTTGTCATGGTTGCCTCTATTGTTATCCTGAGTGAATTGTAGGGCACCACTACACCTCTGTTCAACGTGTTAATTTGATGGCCTCTTTCTGCCACAGGCTTTTTTAAAAATGACCTCAATCGTTTCATGGAGTGGTGGCAAGGACTCTTGCCTCGCGTTGTATCGAAGCCAACAGACGATGCGGGTAACAGGTCTATTAACGGCCTTAGACGAAACCGGTTTAAAGGCACGCTCGCATGGGGTCAGTCGCGCGTTGCTGGTCGCACAGGCGCAGGCCTTGGGGTTGCAAAACTATTTTCTGTCGGCCACCTGGGCTGCGTACGAACGTTTGTTTATTGAACAACTGCAGGCGGCCGCGGCTGACGGTGCGCGGCATGTGATCTTTGGCGACATTGATCTTGTGCCGCACAAAGAGTGGGAAGAAAAGGTATGCGCCAAGGCGGGCCTGCAAGCTCACCTGCCGTTATGGAATGAAAATCGTTTGGCCTTGGTGCAAGAGTTTTTGTCGCTTAGCTTTAAAGCGCGTGTCGTGTGTGTTGACGGGCGATTTTTAGATGCTTCGTTTGTGGGCTGCGAGTTTGATCAGGCTTTTATTGATCGGCTGCCTGCAGGGGTAGATGCCTGCGGTGAAAACGGAGAGTTTCATACGTTTGTTTATGACGGGCCTAATTTTGAAGCGCCCGTGCCGTGGAAGAGTTTAGGAAAAGAAACGTACGTGTCACCGCCTGAGTATGGGAGCCAGACGTATTATTTTGATTTGCTGGGGGTTTGAGGTACTTTTTAAGCAGAAAAATATTTGGGCAAGCTGTGCCTTTGAAACCCTGTACGAAGCGCTATCGACACGCTTAAGCAAACACCACGCTCGTACGGCCACAGAGCGATGGCCGTGCAGCCTTGCGCACGACAATTTGCACATCACGACCTAGGCGGTTCAGGCACTCGAGCATTTTAGTTTCACTGATACCGCGAAATTGGCCGCGCAGCATGCCAGATACTTTGGGTTGAGGCATACCTAAGATGCTAGCCGCCTCAGTTTGAGTGAGGTGACGGTACTTAATGATCTCAGCAATCTTTGTAGCCAAGCGAGCCTTGACGAGCATGTCATCCGCGTTGACGGAGCCTAGATCTTTATAGACATTGCCACTGCCTGTTTGTACTTTAGTCACGAGTTTGACTCCTTATGATGTTCTTCTGCGGTTTTCAATCGGGCGTTAATTAAGCTTATGTCAGGCATCGGGGTTTCTGCGCCCCTTTTGGATTTCTTCTGAAATACATGTAAGACATAGACCGCCGCGTCGAATTTCACGGTGTACACCGCGCGAAAGGTATCCCCTCGCTGATCGGCAACAACCTCAAGAACACCTGCACCGCCAAACCCTCGTAGCGGCTTGGTTTGAGGATGCTTTTTGCCCTCTTGAGCTAAATGCAACGCGTAACCAAATACATCACCAAGCGAATCCGAGAGTGCTTTCAAATCTTTGAGGGAAGAGCCAATCCAATGCAAAGGCTTAAGTTGATCATTCATTTAAATGATCATATCCATTTGGGTATAGTATATCAAAGACTTTTACTTTTGTTACATGGATATCATTTTGAAATGATTCTGTGCATTGCTTAATGGCGCGTAAACAGCGCCCCAATCAACGCAGCGGCTTCATCGTTGCCGGTTGGTGCGACTGGCGTGTAAAGGCCTTGAGTGAGCAGCTGAGATAGTTCTTGCTCAAACGCACCCGCCCTGAGTGCGTCAGTTGTGATCTGGGCGCAATGCGCCTTGCTTTGTAACCACGTAACAAGCGCTTCAGTTTCTGGCCA
>JBAWWV010000381.1:0-3596 GCA_037146575.1 Alcaligenaceae bacterium
CGCTAAGCCCGGCTGCACAAAGCATTGTGGCAGAGCGCATTGACGCCATCATAGCGTTTGACCGAAGTGCTGACGTGGGGCGCATCAAGGTGCCCGTCTTAAATATTGGCGCGCGCGATGATTTGATTGTGCCCGCGTTTTTACAAGAAGACATGGCCGCGCTGATGCCCGGCTCGACGTTGCATCTGCTTAAGGATGGCGGGCATTTTTTCCCGGTGACGCGCTTGGCTGAGTTTACTGAGGCAGTACTCAGCTGGGCAGCTAAAGTGCCGTGATCAGGCTTTTATGCTTGACGACTTAAAAACGACATCAGCAGTTGGGCACAGTGTTCAGCGTACCCGTCGCAGATGTTATGCCCAGCGGTATCCACATAGGCGATCTCAGAGCCCTTGATGCGCTGATGCATTTGCTCGTAGGCGCCAGCGTGTCCGATCGACTCTTTTCCAGCGGCCACAATCAAGGTTGGGCACTTAATGCCGACAAGCTCTTCCATGAAATCATGCGTGCACATATGCAGCACGAAACGGCCAATAAAGGCTGGGTCATTTGAACCGGCCTGTTCGATAAACCAGGCGACTAACGCCGGGTCAGCGGTTTCATCAAAGCGCTCGTGAATCGTGTCAGATAAAAACTTTTTTAAACCAATCTGCTGAATCTTCGGGATCCAAGTGGGGGCATGGCTATTTTTCAAACCGGGCGTCGCGCCGAATAACGACAGTGTTTTAACTCGAGTGGGATACTGCAACGCCAGTTGTTGCGCCACATAACCGCCCGCCGAGTTACCCACGACATGCGCCTGTTCGCAGCCCAGATGGTCTAGCAGCGCCGCGGCGTCGTCGACTAAATGTTGTAACGAAAAGGCCTGCTCCGAAGAGGGGATCGTTGACTGGCCGTGTCCGCGTAAATCCATGCGAATCACACGATAATGCTTCGCAAGCTCTGGCACCCAGCTAAACCAGCGTTGCGCATTGCCCATTGCGGCGTGGAGGAGAAAAACAGTCTGGGGCTTGACCCAGGGCTGTGTAAAGTCATCAACGTAATACGCCAGCTTCAGACCGTCACGATTTAGATAATGTTGCATAAAGAATCCTGTTTATTTAATTTTTGGTTGATTTGATTTTTTGCTTGGTTATTTTTTGTATGGCGTTTTTTATCTGGTTATTTTTTATGCCGTAATTTTGTCACGAGGCTTGGGGCTTTGACATCAAAAAATTAGCCCGAGCTAAAGTGGCGAGCACTCGCAGCCTCGCGCCTGGTTTAGCTGGCTTTGATTCCCGCAGTTTTAATCACTTTGCGCCATTTTTCAATTTCAGTTTCAAGCAACTTTGTGTATGCCGCTGGTGCGCCGCCCGCCACGTCATAGCCCAGTGCGGTAATCCGCTCTTTAATTGCGGGATCAACCAAAACTTGATTGACTGCGGCATTCAATTTTGCAACCACCTCTGGTGGCATCCCAGCAGGCCCCAACAACCCCCAGTGGCTACTGCAATCAACGGTGGGCAGACCACTTTCGGCAAACGTCGGCACGTTGGGCAACGCGCCATTGCGCTGGGCTCCGGTGAGTGCGAGCGCACGCAGGCGCCCTGCCTCAACGGCTTGCCGTACCGAACTAATCCCCGAATACGTCAACGGCACTTGACCGGCTAGCACCGCCGACAACGCCTCACCCGTCCCTTTATAAGGAACATGAGTGATAGGCACGCCCGAGGCGATATTGAAGAGTTCGCCCGCCATATGCGGTGAAGAGCCGTTGCCGCCCGAGCCATACAAGAGGCTTTCGGGCTTGGCTTTACCCACGGCAATCAACTCAGCGAGCGTTTGGGCGGGCACCGAGGGGTGCACCACCAAGATCACCGGTGCCACCGCCATGTGCACGATGGGGGTGAAGTCTTTCATGGTGTTGTAGGGCAACTCAGTGCGCAACCCAGGGTTCACGTAAATCGATGAATCCACCATCATCAAGGTGTAGCCGTCGGGTGCGGCTTGCGCAACGATTTGCGACCCGATAATGCTTGAGGCTCCCGGCTTGTTTTCAACGACCACTTGCTGACCCAGCACCTCGGACAACTTTGGAGCAATCACGCGGGCCAGAATATCCGTGCCGCCGCCCGGCGCAAAGGGGATCACCAAGCGCAAAGACCTTGCGGGCCAAGTCTGCGCCTGTGCAAAGGTCGCCGAAAAGAGTAAAAGTGCGGCCAATCCGGTGCGAAATGCGGCGAGAACACTGAAATGTGTCATGCGAGGTCCTTTTATTGATTTAAAACAGCTTGCCTTGGCTTTTTACGCAAAGCCTACTGATCAAGGATCAAAACACATTTGACCCCTGTTGTCATCTATCATTGTTTCTCTCATAATCAATCCTCTGATGGGATTTTGCGCGCGACTCACGCGTGCACCTATCTACTCTGCTTGGGATACAACGAAATATGATTCACGCGGCAATCATCGGCATGGGCGTTTGGGGCCAAAATTTGGTCACAAGCGTTCAAGGGTTAACTCAAGACATTCAATTTGTCGCAGGCGCCACTCGCACCCCAGCAAAAGCGAGCGACTTCGCTGCTAAACACAAGATTCGCCTGCTCGATAGTTTTGAGGCCGTGTTGGCCGATCCCTCTATCGATGCCGTTGTTTTAGCCACGCCGCACTCGATGCACACCGACCAAATTGTGGCCGCAGCCAAAGCCGGCAAGCATGTCTTTTGCGAAAAGCCGCTCGGTCTAGATCACGCAAGCACACACCGTGCGGCCTTGGCCGCCGCCGAGCACAACATTGTGTTGGGGGTGGGTTTCAACTGGCGCTTTCAACCGGCGCTGCAAGAAATTCGCCGCATGATCGACGACGGGCGTTTGGGTAGGGTCTTGCATATCGAAGGTAATTTTTGCGGGCCAAGCGCCTATCGCTTTCCGAAGGGCCACTGGCGGCATGCCTCTGATGAGTCCCCTGCGGGCGGCATGACGGGCCGCGGGGTACATGTCATTGATGCCATGATGTACCTGGCGGGTCCAATCGACCGCGTCACCGCACAAAGCTATCGCCTTGCGCAAGACTTTGGTTCAGATGACACGACCTCGATGATGCTTCATTTCGCGGGCGGTTCAACCGGCTATTTAGGCACCGTGATTGCCACAGCAGAAACCTGGCGCATGCAAGTCTTTGGTTCAAATGGGTGGGTTGAAGTTGGCGACGTCAGTCACTTACATACTTGGGATCTGACCACCTGCATGATCGACCGCAGCAACGTCACCAACAAACAAAAGCCAGTGACGATAAGCTTTCCGGTAACCAGTACCGAGCGCGCCGAACTCGAACACTTTGCGGCATGCATCCGTAACAAACAACCGCTTGTCACTCCTGAGGGTGATGCCGTACGCAACGCCGCCGTGCTTGAGGCGATCATCCGTTCTTCAACGACGCACACTACCGTGCAACTCGGGTAACTTAGCCCCAGGGATCTTATGTCCGCCTTTCAAGCATTCAACACAACACCGGTCTGGTTATGTCGTAGCATGCGGCGGGTGATCGTCTTCGCTGGCGCCTGCCTGATACCGGCCCTAGCGCCGATGGCGCAAACTACCGATGGCACGGCAGCGTCAAAC
>JBAWWV010000382.1:0-3574 GCA_037146575.1 Alcaligenaceae bacterium
TGGGATGTACACTGCATTTTTCACTTTGCAGTCTGATCGATAGGAACCCAAATGTTAAAACTTGCTGCCTCTTTGTCGCGACTAGGTACTGAATCTGCCTTTGAAATTTTGGCGCGTGCGCAAGCGCTTGCTGCGCAGGGCAAAGACATTATCAACCTGGGTATCGGCCAGCCAGACTTCAAGACCCCTAAGCACATTGTTGAAGCGGGTATTCAGGCCTTGCGTGACGGTCATCATGGTTACACGCCGGCCAATGGTTTGCCTCAGGTCCGTGAGGCAGTCGCCGCCGATCTAGAGCGTCGCCACGGCGCCAAAGTTGACCCAGACTGTGTGGTGATTGTGCCGGGCGGAAAACCAACGATGTTTTTCGCTATTTTGATGTTTGGCGAGCCGGGCGCTGAAATCATGTACCCCAACCCGGGCTTTCCGATTTACGAGTCGCTCATTAAATACAGTGGCGCAACCCCGGTGCCAATCGCGCTCAGCGAAGACAAAGATTTTGCGTTTGACGCCGACACGGTGCTGTCACAAATCACACCCGCCACGCGCCTGATCATCATCAATAGCCCAGCCAACCCAACGGGTGGGGTCACGCCTAAAGCCGAGATTGACAAGCTAGTGGCTGGTTTGGCCAAACACCCTGACGTGGCAATACTCTCTGACGAAATTTATAGCCAGATGTTGTATGGTGGGCGCGAGCACGTGTCGTTACTCAATTATCCTGAGATTCGTGATCGCCTGATCATGCTCGACGGCTGGAGCAAAACCTACGCCATGACCGGTTGGCGCTTAGGCTACGCGGTATGGCCCGAAAGTTTGGTGGCCGATGTCACGCGCTTGTGTATTAACGATCACTCGTGCGTGAACGCCTCGGCCCAGTTTGCTGGCTTAGCCGCCTTAACCGGGCCGCAAGACGCGGTTGCTGAAATGATGGTTGCCTTTAACCAGCGGCGCAAGTTAATTGTTGAAGCCTTGAATAGCCTGCCAGGCGTACGTTGCTCTGATGCAGCCGGTGCGTTTTATGCGTTTCCTCATGTTGGCGGCACCGGTTTGACCTCACGTCAGGCGCAAGATCTGTTTTTGAACGAAGCCGGCGTGGCGACCATTTCAGGGACAAGCTTTGGCGCCTGGGGCGAGGGCTATGTACGGTTTTCGTATGCCAATAGCGCTGAGAACATCGAGCGGGCAATCGAACGCATTCGCAAGGTACTGTAAAACCGCCACACCCAAGCGCCACTGATGTCTGAGCAGGATGCCTTGATCTATTCGATTGCTACGTTCTCGCTGGCAACTTCCCTGACGCCCGGGCCAAACAACCTGATGCTGTTAGCCTCTGGCGTGAACTTTGGCTTCAGGCGGTCTGTACCTCACGTCGTGGGTGTCTCGCTCGGTTTTTTTGTCATGCTGGTGGCAATCGCCTTTGGCTTAAACAGCTTGTTCCAGGCCGTACCTGCCATCTATCAAGTCATGAAAGTGCTCGGCTTTGCCTATCTGGTGTACTTGGCCTGGGGGGTCGCCACCAGCAAGCCTTTGCCGGCACCAGGGCAGCAAGGCGGGCACTCTAGCCCGCTGAGCTTTTTGGGGGCACTGGCGTTTCAGTGGGTCAACCCAAAGGCGTGGCTGATCGCGGTGAGTTTTTCTAGCAATTATTTGCCCCAGCAGGCTAGCCCACTCTTCGTATTTTTGGGGTGTGTGCTGGTGTCGATCGTCAACCTGCCCAGTATTTGTGTGTGGTTGTGGATGGGCACCAGACTTGAGCGGGTACTACGTGATCCGGTGCGCCGAAAAACATTTAATTGGGTGATGGCGCTGTTACTGTTGGCGTCGATGTTGCCGGTGCTGTGGCTGTAGATCATTTCTTTTTGAAAAGAGGCCGACATGAAACACATACAAGTGCGAGGATTGAACGTTGCCTATCTCGAACAAGGCGAGGGCCCACTCGTCGTGTTGCTACATGGTTTTCCTGATAATGCACAGACCTGGAGCCATCAAATGCCAGCGCTGGTTGCGCAAGGCTATCGTGTCATCGCCCCTTACCTGCGCGGCTACCCGCCTACAGACATCGGCGAAGGTGGCTTTTATGACAAAGCCACCCTAGTCGCAGACGTCGCTGCGTTGGTTCAAGCGTTCGGCAAGGGCGAGCCCTGTCATTTGGTTGGACAAGACTGGGGCGCAATCATTGGTTATGGAGTCTTGGCGGCCTACCCAGAACTCATCGCCCGCGCCGTCTTGATGGCGGTACCCCACCCGGGTCAGGTCGCAAGAAGTTTGACGGACGCCAAACATATTCAGCGGTCGTTTCATTGGTGGTTTTTTCAGCTCCCAGACTTGCCAGAAAAAGCGTTAGCTGAAAACAACATGGCCTTTATTGACTATCTTTGGAGCTACTGGACCACCGAGGGTTACCAAGACGATGCGCACATGCTGTCGGTGAAAGAAACCCTCGCGCAGCCCGGTGTCTTGGCCGCGACCTTGGCCTATTACAGGGCAATGTTTGATGTGACCAAGGCCGATCCCGCGCTGGCTGACTTGCGAGTCTTGATGGCGCGTCAGATTAAAGTGCCCACGCTTGCCTTGTGCGGTGCAGACGATTTGCGTGCTGAGCTCATGCAAGCGCAGTCGCAATATTTCGACAACGAATACGACTTTAAGCTCATCGCAAACGCGGGGCATTTTTTGCATCGCGAACAACCGCAGGCCGTGACGAAACAGTTGCTTGACTGGTTTAAAAAATGAAGACTAATGTGCCGTCCTCGCTTTGGATGGCGAATATTCTTGGCCTTGGACAAGTTTGCTCTTGGGGATCGTTGTATTACAGCTTCCCGTTGCTTGCTCAAGCGATGGGGGCAGAACTTCATTGGTCAAAATCCGAGATCTTTTTTGGTGCGACGATCAGCATGCTGGTCACGGCGGTGTTCACGTATCCCGTCGGGTTAGCGATTGATCGCGGCTATGGTCGTTGGATGATGTCGGGTGCTTCACTGATCGCAGCCTTGATGTTGTGGTGGTGGTCAAGCGTCAGTTACTTATTGAGTTTTTATTTGCTCAGTGCAGTGATTGGTGCGTTGCAGGCTGGTTGTTTGTACGAGCCAGCGTTCGCCGTCATGGCGCGTCGTGTTGGTGCTGCCAATGCGCGTGCGCGCATCACCACGATCACCTTATGGGGCGGCTTTGCTAGCACCGCTTTCATCCCGCTTGAACAGTTTTTGCTAGATACCGTTGGCTGGCGACAGTCACTGCTTGTGCTGGCTCTGATCAATTTGGTTTGGGCCGCGATTTATTTTTTATGTATCCAGCCTAAATATGATCTTGAGCACACAAACGTTGCGCAAACTCGCGAAGACAATAAAGTGCGTGATCACGCGGTTGTCAAAGCGGCTTTAAAAAATTCGATCTTTTGGTTGTTGTTACTGGCGCTGACGCTGTACTCAATCATGTTTACGGTATTTATTTTTCATGCTTACCCGATCTTGCAAGAGAAAGGTTTGAGTACCGCTGATGTAGTCAACGCGCTAATTGTGCTTGGCCCAGCTCAAGTGTTGGGGCGGATTCTGATTGCGTATTTTGCCCCGCG
>JBAWWV010000383.1:0-3574 GCA_037146575.1 Alcaligenaceae bacterium
CAACTGATGATTTTGGGATGGTGATGAATCATGCGTTTAGCGTCGATACACAAGCAAGCCTGGCGCGCTATGAAAGCCTGCATCAAGACTGGGATCACAAGGTTAAGGCGCTTGCGCAGCAACTGATTGACGATGAGGTCGACGTTGTATTGGCTGATGTACCTTATCTGCCACTGGCTGCGGCGCAGGTCGCTGGCATCCCATCCGCCGCGCTTTGCTCGTTGAACTGGGCTGATATTTTGTCGCACTATGTTGGGCTGGATAAACCGCAAGCCATCATCAACACCATGTATGCGGCATACCAATCCGCGCGCTATTTTCTGCAACCCGCACCAAGCATGGCGATGCCTAAGCTGAATAATCAACGCGCCATCGGCCCCTGCTGTGCGCCAGGCGTCGCGCAAAGGCAAACTCTGCTCAGCGCTGCCAAACAACACAAAGCCCTAAATAACCCGTGGCTGGTACTCGTCGGCATGGGAGGCATCCCGTTTGAGTTATCACTTGAACACTGGCCAACCCAACACCAAGGCCGCCCGCTTTGCTATCTCGTTTCACCTTCTAGCGCCAACACCCACCCCAACGCGCTGTCTGACGAAGCGACTGGCCTGTCGTACTCAAACTTAGTCGCCTCGGTGGATTTGATCATCACCAAACCAGGCTATGGCATGTTTGCCGAAGCCGCTGCCGCAGGATTACCGGTACTGTTTACGGATCGAGGCGAATGGCCAGAGACTGAAGCGCTTGTTACGTGGTTGCAAGCCAAGGCGCATTGCGCTCAGATTACTACTGAGGCGCTCAGGGCGGGTGCGTTTGAGCAAGCACTATCTCAGCTGCTCACACAAGGGCCCTACATTTCGGTCGCACCAACCGGTAACGATGAAGCCGCTGCGCTCATTGCTGGGCTGTTTACGCGCACTTAGATATTGCCAAGCTATGTACGCGCGCCTAGATTGCCAAGCTATTTGCGTGTGCCAAAGCGCCGATCTGACAAAGACAAAACCTCAATCCCCTCAAACCCCAAGCAAATCAAAATAATAGGTTTGACTCCCATACTCAGGCGGAGATACATACGTCTCTTTACCCAAACTCTTCCAGGCCACTGGCGCTTCGAAATTGGGCCCGTCGTACACAAAGGTATGAAACTCGCCGTTTTCACCACAGGCATCGACCCCAGCTGGTAACCGATCAATAAAAGCTTGATCAAACTCACAGCCCACAAACGAAGCATCTAAAAAGCGTCCGTCTACACACACCACGCGTGCTTTAAACCCGAGCGACAAAAACTCTTGCACTAAAGCCAAACGACTTTCGTTCCATAGTGGCAAGTGGGCTTCAAGGCCAGCTTTGGCACATACTTTTTCTTCCCACTCTTTGTGCGGCACAAGATCAATGTCGCCAAAGAGCACATGCTGCGCACCGTCAGCGGCCGCCGCCTTCAGCTGTTCAATAAACAAACTCTCGTACTCAACCCAGGTCGCAGACAGAAAATAGTTTTTCAACCCCAAGGCCTGCGCCTGTGCCACGAGCAGCGCGCGACTGACTCCGTGCGAGCGTGCCTTTAAACCGGTTTCGTCTAAGGCCGTTAATAGACCTGTTACCCGCATCGTCTGTTGGCTTCGATACAACGCGAGGCAAGAGTCCTTGCCACCACTCCATGAAACGATTGCAGTCATTTTTTCTCAGTTACAGATGCTTCGAATTGTGAGTGAGTCTACGGTGATCACGCATCGAGGTCAAACCACTTTCAATCGTAACGATGCCATGCCGACAGGAAACAAAACACACATTCAGAAACACTTTGTTACACACGTTTATCGAGCCCTTTGATATGCTCAAAATATCCATGCGTAGTCGATTTGTCGACAAGATCAAGAGACAATGCCGAGCGCAAATTTTGTGTGTATGACCAGCAGTGACTGAAAAATCATTTTTTTCTTTCAACGCCATCGCTTGCACGCTAATCGCATCAACACTATCTTCACCCGGAACAACACCTATGCATGCACTAGCTAACCGACAAGTCTCAGTTGACCTCGACGCTTATGACTTGGCTCGCATTCAACAGCCTTCTTCATATCCTTCACCGCTTTATATCTCACCTTCCGCTAAACCAGTTTTTGTTTGCTCTCGAATTGTCGACTATTCGATTTTTGATTATCCCTGGGTCAAACAACTTGAAGCGATTTCAGGGCGTCCTTTTCTGGACGATATCGAACCAGAATTCGCGACGTTCTTTGCGCTGCGTGCGCAAGCGCTCAATTTTACTGGGCAGAAAATCTCTGACGTAATGTCTACTGCGTTAGGCGCGCTCGCTGAGCAAAGCTTTCGTGCAAAAGAAGTCTGCTACTTATGCAACGATGTCGACATAGATATAGCCTTAGGAATCGAGTTTGGTGTCGACTGCACCTTTGATCAGTTCGTAGATGTTTCGAGGTACATGCGTAGAGCCATTCGAAATAAACACGAAAATCCCTTAACAGACTTAGTACTTTTTGCGGCTAGCCCTTTAGAGGAGGACTGCGATGCCCGTTAATCCAACAGACATATTAGCGATTGCGGCTCGGCTATCTGAACACAACACCGAAGCTGCTCATCGGTCTGCCGTCAGTCGCGCCTACTACTCTGTTTATCATCATGGGCTTCGTACCGTAAAAGCAAAGCTACCACCGGTAAGCCTCGAAGAATATTCTAAGGGATGTCATCAACAGTTAAGGCAACGATTAATCGATGGTAAAACTTCTGATTGGCTTGAAGTTGCTGTCGAAGTCAAGTGGTTACGAGACGCCCGTGTAACCGCTGATTATCATCTAGGCAAACCCTCAAGCGCGATCAACGCAAAAATAACCATTCAGCGAGCGCGAAGTGTGCTCAAAGCACTAGATGCGCTGTAGCCCCATATTTCAAACCAGAAAGCCGTTACGAAAATAGGCCCCGTCTGATGAACCCGACGTTATTTGCACTCGAATCGTTGACTACTCGATTTTTAGCGCCCCTTGGGCTAAAGAACTTGAGGCGATTTCAGGGCGGTCTATTCTTGACGAGATCGAGCCAGAGTTCGCCACGCTCTTTGCGCTGCGTGCTCAGGCGCTCAACATAACTGGCAAGCAAATCTCTGATGTGTTGTCGACCGCATTGGGTGCACTCACTGAGCAAGGCTTTACCGTCAAATACGTTCGCTATCATTACAACGACTTCGAAATGGAAATTGACTTAGCGATCGAACTTGTCGTTGAAGGCAGCATTGAACAAGCCTGCGACCTTTTAGGTCATGTAATCGAGGCAATTGACAGTAAGCACGAAAATCCCCTAACAGACCTGATTCATCTTGGGGTTAATTCTTTGCGAGATAAGGACCGTAACACTTGATAGACCTATTGTTACGTAACCAACTATGGGTTGGATCGAGCCTGATATTTAGCCTTAGAATAGCTTGATCAAAAAAAGAGGCTAACCACCATGACAAGCACCCGCCCCCCAGCAGTCGAAGGTACGTTCACCATCCACAACTTCACCTTCGAATCCGGCGAAACCATGCCCGAACTGCGCGTCGGCTACGTCATGTACGGCACCCTCA
>JBAWWV010000384.1:0-3560 GCA_037146575.1 Alcaligenaceae bacterium
GCGCTAGCCCTACGCCATGATTTGGGATCTGACAAAAATCAAACGCAAGCTGTGGATTACCTACGTTCATCATGATTTTCAAGCCAATCTCAGGCATGACGCCCCGACGAACTTCTTCGACATCGGTTTCAATTAAGCCGTCATAAATTCGACCCTCATCGCCCTCGGCACAAGATACCGTCACCATTGCGCCTTCTGTAAGGCGATCGGTCGCGTCGCCGCAGCCTACAACCGCCGGTATCCCAAGCTCACGCGCAATAATCGCAGCGTGACAAGTACGACCCCCACGATTGGTCACGATCGCCGCGGCGCGCTTCATGACGGGCTCCCAGTTTGGGTCAGTCATGTCAGTGACCAAGACATCGCCTGGCTGCACTTGATCCATTTCTGAAATGTCGCCAACAATACGCACGCGACCTGAACCGATTTTTTGACCAATCGCGCGACCCGTAATCAGAATCTTGCCGGTGGCCTTTAGGCGATAGCGTAATTGCACATCGTTGTGCCCTTGCTGTGACTTCACAGTTTCTGGGCGGGCTTGCAAGATGTAAATCTTGCCGTCAATGCCATCGCGGCCCCATTCAATATCCATGGCGCGTTGGTAGTGCTTTTCAATGATGACCGCATAGCGCGCAAGTTCAATGACCTCATCATCAGTCAGCGAGAAACGGTTACGCTCAGAGACCGGAACATCGACAGTGCGCACGGCGCGACCCTCTGGACGTTCTGGATCGAATTCCATCTTGAGCAATTTTGACCCAATGCGTCGATTGACGATTGGATAAAAGCCCGACTCAAGCGTTGGTTTAAACACGTAAAACTCGTCTGGGTTGACGGCACCCTGCACGACAGTTTCGCCCAAACCATATGAAGAGGTGATGAACACAACATCTTCAAACCCTGATTCAGTATCAAGCGTAAACATGACGCCTGCGCTACCTTTATCGGAGCGGACCATGCGTTGAATACCTGCTGATAGCGCGACATCGGCGTGGGCGTAGCCCTTGTGCACCCGATATGAAATCGCACGATCGTTATACAGCGAGGCAAACACATGGCGAATTTTATCGATCACGTCGTCAAAACCAACAACGTTTAAGAAGGTCTCTTGCTGGCCCGCAAACGAAGCGTCGGGCAGATCTTCGGCAGTTGCCGAGGAGCGCACGGCAAACGACCCCTTGCCATCGGCGTCAAGCAGCGCAAAGGCTGACTTGATGTCGTCGTTTAAGCGTTGCGGTAAAGGCGCCTCAGTAATCCACTGACGTATTTGTGCACCGGCCAGGGCCAATTCGCGCACATCTTCAGGGTTTAAGGTTGTGAGGCGTTCAGCGATACGCTTATCGAGACCCGTGCCAGACAAAAAATCGCGAAACGCTTGGGCTGTGGTGGCAAAACCACCTGGGACACGAACGCCAGCATCAGCGAGCTGGCTGATCATTTCACCTAGCGATGCGTTTTTTCCTCCGACCGAGTCAACATCCGTCATGCGGAGCTGCTCAAATGAAACAACATACGACATAGAAACCACCTTGGACAATATAAGAAAGCGAGTTTGGTTAGCATGCCTGACAGGCTGACCAAACTGGCCTTAGTCGTCAATCGTCGTTATCGAGTTCAAGCTTAAATACGCTATGAAACTCACTCGATTTGTTGCATCGCATTATACTACTCACGAATACTTTTTCGGATAAAAATTTAATGAATAGCTCTCCGCTCGATCGCACGGTCTTTATCATCTCGGATGGCACAGGGATTACAGCGGAAACGTTTAGCCATTCAGTTTTATCGCAGTTTGAATCTGTCAGTTTCAAGCAAGTTCGCATGCCGTTTGTTGACACCGTTGAGAAAGCTGACGGCGTTGTCGGTCGTATCAATCGTTGCGCCATTGATCAAGGCAATCAGCCTATTGTGTTCACGACCCTAGTCAACACAGATATCTTGACGCGCGTCAAAACTGCCAATGCTTTGTTTTTGGATTTGTTCGGTGCCTTTGTTGAACCACTTGAACATAACCTAGGCGTCAAATCCAGCCATTCAATTGGCAAGTCGCATCTTTCGGTCAGCTCGATCGCGTATCGCAATCGGATCGAAGCGATTAACTTCAGTCTGGCACACGACGATGGGCAGTTCATTAGAGGGCTTGCCCAAGCCGACGTGATTTTGATTGGCGTGTCACGTTGCGGCAAAACGCCCACCAGCTTATATCTTGCTATGCAATACGGTATCAAAGCCGCGAACTTTCCGCTGATCCCTGAAGACTTTGAGCGTAACGCGTTGCCCAGCACGTTAACGCAGTACAAACAAAAATTATTTGGGCTGACGATTCAACCCGAACGCTTAACTGAAGTGCGCAACGAGCGACGACCCGATAGCGTGTACTCATCACTGGTGCAATGCCGCCACGAAGTTGCAGAGGCCGAACGTCTGATGCGACGGGATTCGATTCCGATGCTCTCCACAACAACGAAATCGATCGAAGAAATCTCAACGACTGTCATGCAAGAAGTTGGGCTCGATAAGCACTCGACGTATTAACAATACCAAAGGGTCGGCTCAAGACGTTCGACCTCATAATGATGCATTGGGGTTGGGCCCAAGCCGTTCGACCTAATGGCGATGTTTGAGCTTGGTCGTGATCAGCCCTCAACCTGAGACAACACTTGACCAAGTGACGACTTTAATCAGCTCAACTTGCGATGCTGCCTGCGTTGCTCAAATAAACAAATTGCAGCGGCGGCCGTCACATTGAGTGACTCAGCGCCAGTCAGGTCATGCGCGATCTTGACGCGCAGCTTGGCGCGTTTAAGTAAGCCCGCTTCTACGCCCTGCCCTTCGTTACCAAAGACCCAGGCGCACTGCTCTGGCAGTGTTGTAGCAAACAGGTCTTGCGCCTCGGTTAATGACGTGACGACTAGCGGAACTTCGAGCGTTGCAATCATTGCCTCAAGATCCGCCTGCTCATGCAGACGCAGCGCAAAGTGCGCGCCTTGACCACTACGCAACACGCGAGGCGACCACAAGGTGGCGGTGCCGGTTGTCGCAAACACACGTTTGATACCCGCAGCCGCGCAGGTGCGCAGTAAGGTGCCAACGTTACCTGGATCTTGGATGCGATCTAACACAACCACCGACTCTTTAATACGCATCGGCAAGGTATCAACTTTGGGTTGCACAATAAACAAGACACCTTGATTGGTATTAAAACCAGACAACCCACCCAGAAGGGTGCCTGACATGGTCAAGCAGAGCTCTGGCGCAAGTTTGTCGATTAAGGCTTGCAACTGAGGCTCTTGCACTCTGTCGATATCAAAGATTGCATATTGCGGCGGGCGTCCAACCGCCAACCAAGACTCACAAAGGTGTATGCCGTCAAGAATCACAGGTTCACCACGCCGCCCAGCGCTTGACTGCCACTTGTACAGCTGTTTGAACAAGGGGTTTGAACGCGATTCAATATGTTTCAAGACACTTCCAATAAACGTCGTACGGGTGCAAAACTGCGACGGTGCGCAGGACAAGGGCCAAACTCTTTTAATCGTGCCATGTGCAACGCGGTACCG
>JBAWWV010000385.1:0-3560 GCA_037146575.1 Alcaligenaceae bacterium
ATTTAAGTGGGCAGCAAGTTAATTCGGCGATCCCAAAGCTGACTGTGTCGGCGGCTCAACAAAGTGCCCCAGGCCTTGTGCTTGACGCCTGCATTTTGATGTCTGGGTTATTGCGCCCCCTACTGCTCAATCTAGCTAAGGCGGGTCTGTTGGTGCCTCTGTGGACAGACAAGATCGGCCAAGAATGGCAGCGTAACGCCGCACGCCTATGGCCGATTGAGCCGGCGCTGTTAAAAAATGAATGGCAGCTCATGCAAGAGCAATTTCCCCACTCAAACATGGGGGATGTCACCGAGTTTGAGGCCGACCTTCGGCACACTGATCGTAAAGACAAACACGTGGCCGCAGCCGGTATCGCTGGCGTTGTCAAACAAGTTGCGCAGCCGATTAGCGTGCTGACCTGGAATCTCAAAGATTTTAGCCGCTCTGAACTACGCAAGCAGCAACTTGGTTTGATCGACCCTGATCGCCTGTTATCACAGTGGTGGGCCACCCAGTCAGCGTTTTTGCAACAGCATATCGACACCACAGTTGAAGATCTTTTTTCAACTGGGCGACGTCAACCCGAGCCCGTTGTTGCAATGCTAAAGCGCGACCGCTTGTTTAGACTCGCGGGTTGCTACGAACGGTTGATGCAGCATCAAACCTAGTCTGCCATCAACGCCCGTTCGGAATCTTTGATGACCTCAACACGCCGTTTGGCGTCAAGACCTTTGACCACATAATCCTGATGAATCAGTTTTTCGACCGTGTGGATGCGTTCGATGGCATCGGCCACTTTGGTGTCGCCACTAAACTTGGCGATCACCATTAGTCTAAGCCAGTGATCATAAATGGGAGGTACAGTATTTTTACGTTCCCAGAGGCTCACGGCGTTTTCCGAAAGGCCACCCAAAAACGTACCTAGTCCCTGCTGCGACAACCCTAACTGCACACGCAAAAATCTAAATTCTTTTCCGCTCAACAGGCCGGATTTATTGATCAATGCCATCATCAATAAACGATGCAACCCCTCAGTATCAAAAATTGAAACTGCTCGACCATATTTAGTGACCTTGATTTGGTAACCACTCGCCAACCAAACGTTATCCAAGCCGCAAAGCGTGTAATGAAGCCAGTTTTTCACTTGAAGTTACCTTTTTGCACGTTTACGGTTACGACCACCATGTCGGGCTCTGCCTCATCGAGCGCCACAATCACCGATAAATTGCGCGCGGTTCCAAAATACTCAACGCGACATTTCACGTCTTCAGTTTGCCGATCAGTTTCCGGCGGGCGTTGAATGATGCCCAATCGCAAACATTCAAGCACCTGATAGTCGCTTACCTGGCGCTCTTGCATCCTTTGGGCCGCATGATCCGAGATTAAAACTCGATGACTGTCCTGCGCGAGCAAACGAATATGCTGCTGCAGTTGTGCGTTGTTCATTAGTTCAATTCGAATTTTAGCACCCATAAAATTTATGGCTCGTCAGCTGATCAAAAAATTCACTTTTGCGGGAGACGGCAAGTGGCAGGGCTAGATTTTGATCTACTTTGGATGGGCAACCATCGCACGTGGATGATTTGATCCAGTCGTGATCCTCAAAGAAAAACCCCCGCAAGCACCGAGGTGCGAGCGGGGGTTTTTAGGTGTCTTACTAAAGTGTAAAGATGTAAGGACTAAAGCAACTTAGAACCTTAGAGCCTTACAACTTAAGCTTGAGGTGCTGCAGGTGCTTCGGGTGCAGCAGCAGGAGCCTCGGCTGATGCTGCTGCACCGCCTTCGACTTGTTGCTCGATACCACCAATCGCTTTCACTGACAGACGCAGACGACCTTTGTCGTCGGCCTCGATCACTTTTACGCGAAGAGGTTGACCGACTTTCAGGACGTCGTTGATGTTAGCGATACGATAGTTAGCGATCTCAGAGATATGCAGCAAACCATCACGACCAGGCAAGACCTGAACGATGGCGCCAAAATCTAACAGACGCAACACGCTGCCGTCATAGACCTGACCGACTTCAACTTCTGCAGTCAGTTCAGAGATACGACGTTGCGCTTCGTGGGCACGATCAAGATCGGCGCTCGACACAACAATGGTGCCGTCATCTGAAATATCGATCTGGCAACCGGTTTCTTCGGTCAGCGCACGAATGGTCGCACCGCCCTTACCGATCACGTCACGAATCTTTTCAGGATTGATTTTCATGGTGAGCATGCGTGGTGCAAACGCTGACAGCTCAGTACGCGCGCCTGAAGTGGCTTCGCGCATTTTGCTTAGAATATGCAACCGACCTTCGCGGGCTTGGGCCAACGCAACCTGCATGATTTCTTTGGTGATGCCCTGGATCTTGATATCCATTTGCAAAGCAGTAATACCTTGTTCGGTACCGGCCACTTTGAAATCCATATCGCCCAAGTGATCTTCATCACCCAAGATATCTGTCAACACAGCAAATTTGCCAGCATCCAGAATCAAACCCATTGCCACGCCAGCAACCAAATCTTTAACAGGCACGCCAGCATCTAACATGGCCAGTGAGCCGCCGCAGACCGAAGCCATTGACGACGAACCATTTGATTCAGTGATTTCTGACACCAAACGAATGGTGTATTGAAAGTCAGCCGCGTTAGGCAACAAAGGCACGAGCGAACGCTTAGCCAGACGGCCATGGCCAATCTCGCGACGCTTGGGTGTACCCACACGGCCGGTTTCGCCAGTGGCGAACGGAGGCATGTTGTAGTGCATCAAGAAACGATCACGATACTCGCCCATCAAGGCATCGATAATCTGTTCGTTTTGCTTGGTGCCCAGCGTTGCAATCACAAGCGCTTGTGTTTCGCCGCGCGTGAACAAGGCGCTGCCGTGAACACGTGGCAACACGCCCATACGGATGCTGATTGGGCGCACAGTGCGTGTATCGCGACCGTCGATGCGTGGCTCGCCTGACAGAATCTGGCTACGCACAATACGGGCTTCGAGGTCAAACAGGATGTTGTCAACCACAACGCCATCATGCTTTGGTGTGCCTTGCGCAGTCGCTTCTTCAGCGAGCTTGGCATGCACATCAGAATAAACCTGACGCAGTTGGGTTGTACGCTCTTGCTTTTGGCGAGTTTGGTAGGCTGCGTTTAACGGGCCTTGTGCAGTAGCAGATACGCTTGCAATCAACGCTTCGTTTTTAGCAGCAGGTTTCCAATCCCAATCAGGCTTGCCAGCATCGCGAACGAGTTCGTGAATGGCGCCAATCACCGCTTGCATTTGGGTATGACCAAACACTATGCCACCCAGCATGATTTCTTCTGAAAGCTGTTGGGCTTCAGATTCAACCATCAGCACGGCGGCTTCGGTACCAGCAACGATCAAATCCATTTGCGAGGTTTTGAGTTGCGAGGCGGTTGGATTGACCAGATACTGACCATCGATATAACCCACGCGGGCTGCACCAATTGGGCCGTTAAATGGGATACCTGAGATTGCCAGCGCTGCAGAAGCGCCAATCATGGCAGGGATATCTGGATCGATTTCAGGGTTGCAAGACAACACGTGAATGATGACCTGAACTTCGTTGTAGAA
>JBAWWV010000386.1:0-3558 GCA_037146575.1 Alcaligenaceae bacterium
GTACTGGTGTTTCCGGATGTTAAAAAAGCTGGCTTAATCGTAGGGGGGCAATTTGGCGAGGGCGTGTTGTGGCGCGGCGGCAAAGCGGCGGCTTACTACAACACGGGCGGCGCGTCGTATGGGTTTCAGGCCGGTGTGCAAGAGTACGGCTATGCCATGTTCTTCATGAAAGAAAGCGCTTTAAAAGCGCTTGACTCGACTCAAGGCTTTGAAGTCGGCGTGGGCCCGAGCATTGTGGTGATGGATCAGGGCAAAGGTGTGACACACACCACGACGACGATGCAAGACGACATCTACGCTTTTGTCTTTAATCAAAAAGGCTTGATGGCAGGCATTGGGATTCAGGGCAACAAGATTACTAAGATCACGAAGTGAGCGCTTGGATCGTGAACGCTCGTGCGTGTCTTTTCTCTTTACTAACCCAAATGGTTTGCAGTGACAGCGCCCGTCCTTAAGTTGCCGGCGCTGCCTGTCGGCAGGCATTATCGTTATCACACGATGGCTAAACCTTCGGGGGCCGAATGCAACATCGATTGCGATTATTGTTTTTATCTGCACAAGACTGAACTGCTTGAGCAACCCAAGCACGCGCGGATGGATGCCGCCACGCTTGAGCAATACATTCGACAGTACATCGAAAGCCAAACCGGTGAGCAAGTGGTATTTTCGTGGCAAGGTGGCGAGCCTACATTAATGGGCTTGCAGTTTTATCAGCAAGTGGTGGCCTTGCAAAATAAGTATGCAAAGCCTAATCAAAAAATAGAAAATGATTTGCAAACCAACGGCATTGCGCTTGATGCGGATTGGGTACGATTTTTAAAAGACAATCATTTTCATGTTGGCTTGTCGATTGATGGCCCGCGTGAGTTGCACGATATCTATCGCAAAACAAACAATGGCAAGCCGACCTTTGACTACGTGATGAGCGCGGCAAAACGCCTGGTGGATGCTGATGTATCGTTTGCTGCGTTGTGCGTGGTGAACCGCCGCAATGCATTACATCCTAAAGAGGTTTACCGTTTTTTGGCCGACGAGGTTGGTACCTGGCGTGTGCAATTTAATCCCGCAGTTGAGCCGCGTGCGTTTAAGCAAGCGGCGCCTGCAAAAATGGATTTTTCTACTGCACCTCTGCAAGATAGTGCTCGCGCAAAGCCGGGTCACCCGTTATCAATTGTGACCGACTGGTCCGTTGACCCAGACGACTATGGTAGTTTTTTGTCAGGTGTGTGGGATGAGTGGTTGGCGACTGACTACGGTCGTGTTCATGTCAATTTGTTTGAAACCGCTGTGGCGCAAGCCGCAGGAATGCCCGCGCAAACCTGTACGCAGGCCGAGTTTTGTGGCAAAGGCTTGGCCCTTGAACATGACGGCACGGTGTATTCGTGCGATCACTTCGTATATCCAGAATATAAACTTGGCACAATCAAACAAACACACTTGGGTGATTTAGCGTTTTCAGCCACGCAAGAAAAATTTGGGATGGATAAGCGCGATACCTTGCCTAAGCAGTGTCGCGAGTGTGATTATTTAAAACTGTGCTGGGGTGAGTGCCCCAAAAATCGCCTGATCAAAACACGTGAGGGCGAAGCGGGATTGAATTATTTGTGCTCAGGCTTGTATCGCTTTTATGAACACATTGGCCCAGATGTCGTGCGTATTTTGCGACAGCTGGGCCATTTGCGCTAAGGCCAACGCAGTTTAGTTTTGCGCAGGCTTAGACACCATTTCCATTACGCGATCGAGATTGAAACTGCCGGGCTTTTGGCGCGGCGGAAACTCGCGAAAGCTTTGCAGCCACTGGCCCACATACGAGACGGCGGGCGCAATTGCAAACATACGATCTAAATACCAGCGCTGATAACCCATAGCATGCTCTTGCTCGGCACGTTCAAACGGATCCATACGCAGATTCGTCAGGAGGGGCGCACGTAATTGCGTGAAGGGTTGCTGCCAGACTTTCAAGCCTTCAGCCTCTTGTTTCAAGAAGGTGACTTTCCAGTTGTCATACCGCAAGGCCGCCACACTGCCGTCGTCTGTCCAGTAAATAAATTCTTTGCGAGGCCAGGCGGCTTCGCCTTTTAGTGCGGGCCCAAGGTCATAGCCATCGAGATGTACCTTGTAGGTTGTGTCACCGATTTTGCGTCCCGCTTTGAGATCAGCCTTTGCAGTTTTGTCGCCTGCGGCCGCCACGAGCGTGGTGAGCATATCTTCGTGTGAAGCAATTTCGTTATTCACCGTACCTGGTTTGATTACGCCTGGCCATTTGATCATGGTCGGTACGCGGTAGCCGCCTTCCCAATTGGTGTTCTTTTCACCTCTGAACATGGTGGTGCCACCATCGGGCCAGGTAAAGGTCTCGGCACCGTTATCAGTTGAATACATGATGATGGTATTTTCGTCTAAGCCAAGGGCTTTGAGTTTTTCAAGCAACTGACCGACATGACCGTCGTGCTCGACCATACCATCGGCATACACGCCCAAACCGGTTTTGCCTTGTGAGGCCGCTTTGAGATGCGTAAAGATATGCATCCGGGTTGAGTTCCACCAGATAAAGAAAGGTTTTTTCTCTTGCTTGGCGCGATCCATAAAATCAAGCGTCTTGACCATCACTTCATCGTCAATGGTTTCCATGCGCTTGCGAGTCAGTGGCCCAGTATCGGTGATTTTGCCCCCAGCAAAGCTGTGGATCACGCCGCGTGGTCCAAACTTCTTTTTAAACTCAGGGTTTTTGGGGTAATCAGGATTTTCGGGTTCTTCTTCGGCATTGAGGTGATACAAATTGCCAAAAAATTCATCGAAGCCATGGGCCGTAGGCAGCATGTCATCTCGGTCGCCCAAGTGATTTTTACCGAACTGACCCGTTTTATAGCCTTTCGCTTTAAGCAGCGTGGCTAAGGTCGGATCTTCTTTTTTCATGCCCTCGGGCGCGCCCGGCAAGCCGACTTTAGTTAAACCCGTGCGGATGGGGGACTGCCCAGTAATGAACGCGGCCCGACCGGCGGTGCTGCTTTGCTGGCCGTACCAGTCGGTAAACAGCACGCCCTCTTTGCCGATGCGATCGATGTTTGGAGTTTTGTAGCCCATCATGCCGTTGTTGTAGGCGCTGATGTTGAACTGGCCGATATCGTCACCCCAGATGATCAGGATATTGGGTGGATCAGCAGCAAGCGCCTGGCCGGCTAAAAGAGTGCTGGCGATTGAGGCTGCGAGAAGAGTTTTTTTGAAGGTGAGCGTCATACAAACGGATCCATGAAAAGGTCTTGCCTAGGGCATCTTGTGCGAATCGTATCGCGTTTATGGGCGTTCGGCTAGCTAGTTCTGCGGCTATTGAAATAATTCAATTCCAACCCGATCAATGTGCTCACGCAAAGCGAGGTTATCGATAAGATCATAGGCGGTGAGATCGAGTGTGTAGGGCAAAAGTAAATCGTCAATCAGGATAGCGATGCTCGCGGTTAAGTCGGGCGTAACGTTTTTGCCAAAGAGCGCGAGATCGATATCTGAGCCAGGTTTATGCGTACCCAATGCGCGTGAGCCATAGAGCACGACTTTGTCGAT
>JBAWWV010000387.1:0-3545 GCA_037146575.1 Alcaligenaceae bacterium
CATATAGCCTAGCCAGACGGGCAGCGATGCGCCACCACCGGTTTCGCGTGAGCCAAGCGATTTTGGTTTGTCGTAGCCCATCCAGGCCACCCCCACTAGTTGAGGGGTATAGCCGGCAAACCAGGCATCCACAGAGTCGTTGGTGGTACCTGTTTTGCCGGCCAGGTCGCCCCGTTTGAGGACTTGACGCGAGCGAGCCGCTGTACCCGAGGTGGCAACCCCTCGAAGCAGGTCATCCATGACATAAGCGGTACGGGCATCAATTGCGCGTGCCGCTGAGTCACCCGCCACGGTTGGGCGAGCCTGCATGATGACCTGACCGTTGGCATCTGTCACTCGGTCGATCAGAAAAGGCGTAATCCGGTAGCCTCCGTTTGCAAAGACCGAGAAGCCAGCCGCAAGCTGCATCGGGGTGACCGCGCCCGAGCCCAGCGCCATGGGTAGGTAGGCAGGGTGACGCGCTTTGTCAAAACCAAAACGTGCAATGTAGTCTTGCGCATATTTTGGCCCGATCGACTGCAAAATTCGGATCGACACCATATTTTTAGAGCGGGCAATGGCTTCACGCATCGTGAGCTTGTCGTCGTATTGATCCCCGTAGTTTTTGGGCGACCAGGGTTTAGAGCCAGTTTGCTCGGCGGTCAACTCAAACGGTTGATCTGAAATGACTGTGCCAGGGGTTAAACCCCGCTCGAGCGCGGCTGCATAAATGAACGGCTTAAACGATGAGCCAGGCTGGCGCCAGGCTTGCGTGACCCGGTTAAAGTTGCCGTGATAGAAGTCAAAGCCGCCCACCATTGCCCGGATCGCGCCGTCTTGCGGAATCATCGAGACGAAAGCCGATTGCACCGTGGGTAGGTTCAGGATCTCCCAGTAGTCGGCGCTTTTGTGCAGGTAAACGACCGAGCCACGCTGCAGGCGCAGATCGTTGGGCGCTTTTGGATTGAGCGCACGCGTGATGACGGCCAGTGCTTTTTTATCTTTAATCGAGATAATGTCAGTTGAACTACGGGCGACCCTGACCTCGTCGGGCTTGACCGAGAGCACCACGCCAATCAGCATTTCGGTGCGATCTGGGTGTTTGTCAAATACCCCATCTAAAAACTCATCAAGCTTCGCCGCATTATTTTCAACGCCGGCAGGCATGTTTAACTGCGCTTCGGGCCCAGGATAGGGTGCACGACGCGTGTAATCGAGCACACCCTCGCGCAGAGACTCGTAGGCCCACTGCTGATCTTTTGATTGAATCGTTGTGTAGACGTTTAAGCCGCGCGAATAAACGTTGTCAGGATAGACGCTGATCATTAACTGACGTGCGAGTTCAGACACATATTCACCGTGCACCGAAAAACCACCTGCGGGGGTGCCTTCGGCCGATTTAATGATGACAGGCTGATCGAGTGCCTTTTTGTATTCGGCATCGGTCAGGTAACCCAGGGAATGCATACGACCCAGCACGTAACGTTGACGCACCACTGCGCGTGGCTTATTGGCGATCGGGTTAAAACGCGAGGGTGCCTTGGGGATTCCGGCGAGTAAGGCTGCATCTGCGGGCGTGATCTCAGATAGTGACTTGCCTAAATAGGCGCGGGAGGCAGCGGCAAAACCATACGCACGGTTACCCAGATAAATCTGATTGAGGTAAAGCTCGAGAATCTGGTCTTTGCTAAGGTTAGCTTCAATTTTGAAGGTCAGCAGCAGCTCGTAAAACTTGCGCGAATAGGTTTTTTCAGATGATAAGTAAAAATTACGGGCGACCTGCATGGTGATCGTGCTGGCGCCTTGCGTTTTTTGCATCGAGATCAGATTAGTGAGGCCGGCACGAACCACCCCAAACCAGTCGACCCCGCCGTGTTGATAAAAACGATCGTCTTCAGCCGACAGCACGGCCGATTTCATCACATCAGGGATCTCGTTAAAACGCAGCACATTGCGGCGCTCTTCGCCGAATTCGCCGATCATGACTTTGTCAGCGGTAAAGATGCGCAGAGGTACCCTCGGACGGTAATCTGTCATGGCCGTCAGTTCAGGCACATTGGGCCAAGCAAGAGCAAGCGCCATGCTAAACAGCAAAGCGCCGCACAGGGCTAAGCCTGCCGACAAAATCGCCAGTTTCAGAAAAAACCCAATGATCCAAGAGCCTCGCCGTTTGGGCTCGTCGGGTTCGTCGTTGTCGCGCGGATCGGTAAATTTGCTCATTAGTATGCATTTTAACGGAATGCGCGGAAATTCTCGCCATTTAGGGAAACTAGAGCACTAGTTTTTGAGGACTTTTGCCCGAGTCAGTTTGGGGTGTACGGCGGTCAATGTGATAATCACGCTATGAACAACGCTTTGACCTCCGAATTGCCTGACAGTTGCGGGCCAAATGCCTCGAGCACGGCACAAGGATTGCCTGCGCAGCAAAGCGCCTGTGCAAACCGTACGCCGGTCTTTTTGGTCGGGATGATGGGCGCGGGTAAAACCACGATTGGTAAAAGTCTAGCAAAAGCGTTGCATCGCGAGTTTCTCGATCTTGATCACGAACTCGAAGCGCGTTGCGGGGTGCGTATTCCGACTATTTTTGAAATTGAAGGGGAAGTGGGTTTTCGTAAGCGTGAGTGTCAAGTTCTTGACGACTGCACACTGCGGCCTGGGTTGGTGATGGCCACTGGCGGTGGCGCGGTGCTGGCCTTAGAAAACCGCAAGGCGTTACAGACCCGCGGTGTCGTGGTGTACCTGAGAGCGAGCGTAGATGAGTTGTATCGCCGAACCAGTCGTGATCGCAACCGCCCTTTGCTCGCAACGGCCGACCCGCGTGGCACCTTGCGCAGCCTGCTTGAGATGCGCGAACCGTTATATCGCGAGGTTGCCGACATTGTGATGGACACCGGTTCGATCTCGGTCGCGCAATTGGTGGCGCAACTGGTCGAGCGGCTTAAACAGATGGACAAGGCGATTGACCAACAGGCTCAGCGCCATCCCGAGAATTCTTCAGAGAACATGCGGGCAGATTTCACTGCCAGTCACCCACCAGAGAACAAGCCATGCACACCCTAGATGTTGCGACCCCTGGCGGGCATTATCCGATCCGTATTGCCCCAGGGCGCCTTGAGTCTTTGGCTCAAACGATTCCGTCTGACGCCACCTCTATCGTGCTGGTTACCAATCCTGCGGTGCAGGCGTTGATGGGTGAGCAGGTCACTCGGGTGCTCGCAACAACGGGCAAGCGCCTTGTGCCCGTGCTGTTACCCGATGGCGAAGCCCATAAAACCTTTGAGACCTTGAATTTGATCTTCGACGTCATGCTTGCTGCGCAACTTGACCGGCGCACGGTGATCGTCGCCTTGGGTGGTGGCGTGATTGGCGACATGGCGGGGTTTGCTGCCGCAGTCTATCAGCGCGGCGTGCGGTTTGTGCAGGTACCCACAACCTTGCTGGCCCAGGTGGATTCATCTGTTGGCGGTAAAACCGCAGTGAATCACCCGCTCGGCAAAAACATGATCGGCGCCTTTTATCAGCCGATCGCGGTCGAAATCGACACCGAGGTGCTTGAGACGCTGCCG
>JBAWWV010000388.1:0-3536 GCA_037146575.1 Alcaligenaceae bacterium
AGCGTGTATACGTTCATAGCGTATCGGGGGTTCGAATCCCCCTCTGTCCGCCAAATAGTCAACACAAGTTAAGCACCTTCGGGTGCTTTTTCTTTTGGCCACGCATTTTGGGTACGAGTGATGATTATGCGTCTTTTTATATGGTTACTTTTATGTTACCATTAAGCATGGCCTTTCAAGTACTCGAACTACTGCTCGATGACGGACTCAGCCCGTACGCACAATGGTTCGACGGGCTGGCACCCGATATTGCCGCTAAGGTTGCTAATGCGAAGTACCGGATGCAGCAAGGAAATCTGTCCAGCGTTGAGTGGTTCCGTGGTGTCGGTGAATACAAAATTAATTACGGTGCAGGCTAGCGGGTTTATCTGGCAAAGGACGGTATTGAGATCATCATGCTATTGGGCGGCGGCTCCAAAAACGGACAGCAACGAGACATTGATCAAGCCGTTGAATTGTGGAAAGAGTACAAGCGGGCAAAAGCAAAGGCAAATTTACTAAAAAAAATTAAACCAAGTGTGGCGACTAGCAAAGGCAAAGGGTAATAAATATGGCACTGACCAGAGACTTTAAAGAAACGGTTTTGGCACGCGTTGAGCGCGATCCTGAGTTTGCCTGTGCCATGCTGAATGAGGCAATCATGCTTTTTCTGAATGGTGAGCCCGAAACCGCAAAGCTCATTTTGCGCGATCTTGTTAATGCAACGATGGGGTTCGAGGGGTTGGCGATCTCCGGTCAGTGTTGCCTAAGTGTTTAGTATCCCTCCCGCAGACCAAAAGCAAAAAACCTGAGATTTCAGCACCTCAAGCCCCGCACAATGCGGGGCTTTTTTGTCCCTGCCCTCTGCATTTCACGCACACCTAGCACGCTGCCACATCCGAGCCGACGACTTGGCGATGGCACGTGGGCCGAATACAGACCCGTCACAATTATTTTGAAATTGTCGCCGTCCGCATCCGCGTTGAGCGATCTTTCTCATCTAGCTCCCGGATGAGACGGAGGAAGGACCGATGTCACCAGCGCGGGATGGGTTAGTAGTAGATTGTGTTCCGCGTTCTCAATCTGCCGGTACTCATGCATTGGCAACAGGGAGCGAACTTCGGCCACATCTCGCAGAGGAACGATTCGGTCGGCGCTGCCCGCCACCACAAAAATCTCATGCGTGCTCGATTGCAGGCGTTTGTAGTGCTCCCTCTGCGGGCCCAGCGTTCGGTTGGCAAACATGGAGGCCAAGGCATCGGCGTATCCGGGTGCACGCGCCTCGCTGACGAAGCGCCAGGTCAAATCCTCGGCCCCAATAGCTTGGTACCTGCGTGCGCGGCGACGCTCTAGTACCGGAAGGCCGACACGACGCATCATCAGACCGCCAATGCCAGGCAGCGAGAAGACTTGGCCCCAGAAGGAGTTCGCCATGAAGTCCAAGAGCGGCGCGACCAGCACCAATCGCTCGATGCGCTCGGGTCGCTGGCTGGCCATCGCAGCCGCGAGCGCCGCGCCAAACGAATGCCCGAGCAAAGTGATTGGGCGGTGGGACGTAATGCCGTCTAAGACTTCCAACGCCTGTTCAAGAAAGAAGCTGAAGTCATATCGGACTGCAGGGCGGTCTGAAAGCCCGTGCCCAAACAGGTCGAATCGGATGGTTCTCCAGCCTGCGGCCCGGAGATGCGGAATCAGTCGGTCGAACTCCCATGCCGGAACCGTGGCGCCGTGCACCAGCAGGATCGGAGCTTGATCGTCCTGACCCTCTTCAATGACGTGGGTCAGCCCCGCTCTGAGCGGTAGGTAGCGGCCGCGCCCGTTAACCCTGAGCTCATCGAGTGAATATTGTCGCACTTTTGCCTCGAAAATCCATCTCTAAAAAATCCATGTAGGTATCGACCATGGTGTTGTTCAGGTGTTCATTCTGAATTAAAGCAGGGCAAATCCGGGTTTCGAAAGAATTCAATCCATTGGTCAAAAAAGGCCTTTGACACATTCAAGTCGTGCGGCACGATTTTTGGCGAGCATGGGATGCCTTAAACGCATGAACGCTGACTGGAAATATGCTGAGACAAAACAGTCATTATTCTATGCTGCTATGGTCAAGCAACTTGGCTTCGAGAGTTTGCTATTGCTCGCGAGTGATGGCGGTTCGTATCCCTTCTGCAGACCAAAAGCCCAAAACCTGAGATCTCAGCACTTCAGGCGGTTTGTGATGTGGTCATTACTGCCCCGCCAAGACTATTTCGAACTGATTCCAAGTCCTTCGAACAATTTCCAACCCTTTCGGGGCCTCCTTGGGTACGCCCCTTGAACACTTTCCTGATCAGACAGGCTTCTTCATAGGCCTCAATGTCTTTGAACCGGTACAGCACTTTTCCCACGATTTTCAAATACGGCGGGCCCTCGCCGACTGTGCGCCAGCGTTGAAGGCGTGCGACTGAACACACCCAGCGCTCGGCGAGCATTTTTTCGGTCAGTAGCTCGCGGGCAGGTTCGGCCGGAACCTCTGGAACTAGCAGTTGGGGCTCGGGCTTGGGTTCGCTGGCTGCGGTTTTGGTGATGCCGCTGGATAGGACGTCCAGTACGTCGCGGGTACTTTCAGCTTGAAAAGGGGGCGTTTGGTCAGTAGCAATGAACTTGCTCCTCGATGCATGTACGTAGTGATTTCATATAGGTTCATACCGGTTGACTTAGCGTTTTTCTCAGCAGGGTGGGTTGGAAGATGTGGGAGCATGTACGTGCCGCTGATAAACTCAAACGAGAGCAAAAAATTATCTTGTCTATAAAGCTGCGCTTGGCATGTATTTCAATCTGGAGACTGCTTTGAAAGTAAACACTTTGCTCTTGGCTCTTTTTATGTGCATGCCTTTTTTGACTTTGGCTCAACACAATCACGCAGGGCAGACGCCTTATGCAGGACTGCAAAACCGAGCCATAAAATCGTTATCCGACAGCGACATCAACGAGCTTCGGCGTGGAGGTGGATGGGGGCTAGCCCTTGCCGCCGAACTCAACGGCATGCCCGGCCCTTCTCACCTGTTGGAGCTCAAGGACAAGATTCCCTTGGCTCCTGACCAAGTAGACAAAACCCAGGTTTTGTTGGATGAGATGCGTAAAGCAGCCATACCAACCGGAGAGCGTTTGATTGCGGCAGAAAAAGCCTTGGAAGCCGCCTTTGCATCTGGAAAAGTGGATGAGCCATCCTTACTGCGCTTGTTAGCCGACGCAGAGAGCGCAAGGTCAGAACTGCGCTTCATTCATCTTTCACAACACTACAAGACTGTGCTGTTTCTCACACCAGAGCAAATCAAGCGCTACAACATCCTTCGCGGTTATGCCGATGATCCGTGCAAGAACATCCCTGCCGGGCATAACCCGGAGATGTACAAACGCCACATGGGATGTAACTGACCGCACCCAGCTGCCGCAATTGGGTCAAGGCCCTTTGTCAAGTTACAGGTTCAATGGTTGTTGACCCAGTTTTCTACAACTAGGCCGGCGTAGTTCACAAAGTCTGCTTCGTTGTTGGTGACTAGCGTCACGTCAAGAGCAAC
>JBAWWV010000389.1:0-3519 GCA_037146575.1 Alcaligenaceae bacterium
CACTCGTATTGACTTAAAACCGAACTCCAAGAGCTGTCCCCAAGACCGAACCTTAAGCCCATGCCCTACACCCAGCCACGCGCTTGGGTTTAGGGCGGCTTTCGCGATCGTACTCGGCCCCACCCCACGCGTCACTAGACCAGGCTTTTCGCTCAATTCCGGTAAACTACTCGCTTGCTGGGTCAACCGTGACGCACCCCGGCACAAGCTAGCAAAAGTCTGTCACTGATCTCTTTTAGCAAGGCCTCTCGAGCATGACTGCACGCACTCAAATCCATCGCCTTCAAGTTGCCACCTCGCTCTACCGTTTTATTGAAGACAGCGTACTGCCAGGCAGCGGCGTTAGCAGCACAGCCTTCTGGCGAGGTTTCGATGCCGTGGTACATGACTTGTCACCCAAAAACGTGGCTTTGCTCGCCGAGCGCGATCGCATTCAAACTGAGATGGATCACTGGCATCGCGCCCATCCAGGCCCGATTCAAGACATGGCAGGCTATCGTAAGCACCTCACCTCGATCGGATACCTCGCACCGGTTCCTGGGCCGGTCACCATTACCACCACCAATGTTGATGCCGAGTTAGCGCTTCAGGCTGGGCCACAACTGGTGGTGCCTGTGCTCAACGCACGCTATGCCTTAAATGCAGCCAATGCGCGCTGGGGCTCGTTGTACGACGCTTTATATGGCACTGACGCGCTGCCTGAAACCGACGGTGCGACCAAAGCAGGGCCTAACGGCTCTGGCTACAACCCTGTACGCGGTGCCCGAGTCATCGCCTTTGGCCGTCAGTTTTTAGACCAGGCAGCACCTCTGGCAAACGGGTCGCACGCCGATGTGCAGCGTTACAGCGTGCAGGCGGGTCAGTTAATCACAGCGCTCAAAAACGGCAGCTCAACTGGCCTGGCTGAGCAAAATAAGTTTGTTGGTTTCCAAGGCACTGAAGCTTCACCCTCAGCCATTCTGTTGGCCAACAATGGCCTGCACATTGACCTTCAGATTGACAGTTCAAAGGGCATTGGCAAAGACGACCAAGCTGGCGTCAACGACATTGTGATTGAATCCGCGCTTTCGACGATTCTTGATCTCGAAGACTCGGTGGCGGTGGTCGATGCCGACGACAAAGTCTTAGCCTATAGCAACTGGCTTGGCATTTTAAAAGGTACGCTAGTTGAAAGTGTGACCAAAAACGGTAACACCTTTAACCGCACGCTCAATGCCGACAGAAAGTACCAAGCTGGCATCGGCGCCTTACAGGCCCAGGACGGCGTAGTGACGTTACACGGTCGTTCGCTTTTGTTTTTGCGCAACGTCGGTCACCTGATGACCAACCCAGCGATTCTTGATGCGCAAGGTCACGAAATTTTTGAAGGTATCCTCGATGCGGTCGTCACCGTCACGATTGCCCTGCACGATCTTAAACGCACCAAAGAACACTTGTACGGTAACTCTCGCACAGGCTCGGTGTACATCGTTAAGCCTAAAATGCACGGCCCCGCCGAAGTCGCGTTTGCCAGCGAGCTCTTTAGCCGCATCGAAGAGTTCTTGGGCTTGCCAGCCAACACCGTTAAGCTCGGCATCATGGATGAAGAGCGTCGTACCAGTGCCAACCTGAAAGCCTGCATCAACGAAGCCCGTGCCAGAGTCGCGTTCATCAACACCGGCTTTTTAGATCGCACCGGCGACGAAATGCACACTGCCATGCAAGCAGGGCCGATGCTGCGTAAAGGCGATATGAAATCTAGCGCCTGGCTGTCAGCCTACGAACGCAGCAATGTGTTAACCGGTTTGGCCTGCGGTTTGCGGGGTCGCGCTCAAATCGGCAAAGGGATGTGGGCGATGCCCGACCTGATGGCCGCGATGCTCGAACAAAAAATTGGTCACCCAAAGGCTGGTGCCAACACTGCTTGGGTACCGTCCCCCACCGCAGCTACCCTGCACGCGTTGCATTACCACCAAGTCAAGGTCGCCGAGATTCAACTGGGACTTGAAAAAACAGCAAACGACACTGAAATAGACCGCCTGCTTAACGAGATCTTACAAGTGCCCGTCGCCACTGAGCCAAAATGGTCGGCCAGCGATATTCAACAAGAGCTCGATAACAACGCCCAAGGTATTTTGGGTTATGTCGTGCGCTGGGTCGACCAAGGTGTGGGCTGCTCAAAAGTGCCTGACATTCACAATGTCGGCCTAATGGAAGATCGCGCCACCCTAAGGATTTCAAGTCAGCATATCGCCAACTGGCTCTTGCATGGGATTACAAACGAGGCACAGGTGACCGAAACCTTGCAACGCATGGCAAAAGTGGTGGATCAACAAAACGCGAATGATCCCCTGTACACACCAATGTCGCCAAACTTTGAAGCGTCGTCGGCCTTTCGCGCAGCGCGTGATTTAGTCTTTAAGGGGCTCGTACAACCTAGTGGCTACACCGAGCCGTTGTTGCACGCTTGGCGTCTCAAGGTAAAAGCACACGCACAACCTTAGGTCGATGCAATACACTTAAAACTAATCCTGTAGCACGAGATCTGTAGCGATTTTTTAGGAACCAAAAATGAACGCACCCGTCCCCATGCTCGATACCGCCGAAATGCTTTCAAATGTGAGCCGAGCCTGGGACGATGATCTCGTCAAACAGCTCAGCGACTATATCGAGATCCCTGCCAAATCACCTGCCTTTGATCCAGACTGGGCAAAAGCAGGTTACCTTGAAACCGTGCTGCAGCGGGCTGCGACCTGGGTTGAACAACAAAAAGTTGCAGGGCTCAAAGCTGAAATTATTCGCCTGCCCGGCCGTACACCCATTATGTTTTTTGAGGTGGCTGCCACACGGCCACAAACACCAAGCAGCCAAACGGTGCTGATGTATGGCCATTTAGATAAACAACCTGAATTTGACGGTTGGCGCGCGGGCTTGGGCCCCTGGACCCCAAAATACCTTGACGGCAAACTGTACGGACGTGGCAGCGCTGACGACGGCTACGCGACCTACGCCGCGATTACCGCGATTCAAGCGCTTAAAGCTCAAAAGGTCGAACACCCCCGTATCGTCGGCATTATCGAAACCTGTGAAGAAAGCGGGTCACCCGATTTGCTTCCCTATATCGAGGCGATCAAGCCGCGCTTGGGCGACGTTGGCTTGGTCATGTGCTTAGATAGTGGTGCCGGAAATTACGACCAGCTCTGGCTCACCACGAGCTTGCGCGGCATGGCCTCTGGCGTCTTAAAAGTTGAAATTCTGACCGAAGGGATTCATTCTGGCGATGCCTCAGGTCTGGTGCCTTCGAGTTTCCGCATTATGCGCCATGTGTTAGATCGCCTTGAAGATAGTGAAACCGGGCGGATGCTACCCAGCAGCTTTCATTGCGAAATCCCTGCCGAACGGCGAGCGCAGGCCGCTGCCACCGCCGCGATTTTAGGCGACGAGATTTACAAACGTTTTCCTTGGGCACACCACGATTGCGGCGGTTCTACCTTGGTGGCAATCCCCACCACACTAGATCCCGTCGAAGCCCTGATGCGG
>JBAWWV010000390.1:0-3516 GCA_037146575.1 Alcaligenaceae bacterium
GCTTTTATGTTTAATGCATTGAAACAGTGTTGGATCATACCGCTGTGTAAAAACCTGTGTGTAATCCCTATCAATCTAGTCGGGTTTTCAGTACGATAGCCACTTAAGTCTTCTAGCAACCGAGGCCTGCCTCAAGCCTGCCTCAACCCCGACCCCAAGTTAGCTCGTCGTTAAACCTTCCAGCTCATCATAATTAAGCATGCCAACTAACACTTAAGAATTAAGCCAGCCAACACAACAAAGAGACCCGCAATGAACAAACCTACCCCCGAATTTGACAGCCTGTTGCCACCCCTCACCTTAAATCGCCGTGGCTTTTTGGCCACCTCACTGGCCGGTGGCTTCACCATGGCCGCGGGCCCAGTCATGGCGCAAACAGTCATCACCACTGACACGAACGGCCTGACCGCCGGCGAAGTCAAGATCCCCGTCGCTGATGGCACGATTCCCGCCTACCGCGCCGCACCCGAAGGTAAAACAAACCTCGGTACGATTCTGGTGATTCAAGAAATCTTTGGCGTCCATGAACATTTAAAGGATGTGTGCCGTCGCTTTGCAAAGTTAGGTTATTTGGCAATTTCCCCCGAGATGTTTGCACGTCAAGGCGATCCGTCGAAGTACACCGAAAACGTTAAGATCAATGCCGAAATCGTGAGTAAAGTGCCTGATGCACAGGTGATGAGTGATCTTGACGCAACAGCTAAGTGGGCCGTTGCCAACGGTGGCGATGCCAAGCGTTTAGCGATCACAGGCTTTTGCTGGGGTGGTCGTATCGTGTGGCTGTATTCAGCACACAACCCTAACCTTAAAGCGGGTGTGGCTTGGTATGGCCGAATGGTGGGCGACGCCGACGCCATGAAGCCCAAACATCCCGTTGACCTGACCGGGCAAATGAATGCCCCTGTGTTAGGCTTGTACGGTGGCGAAGACGCCGGTATCCCCGTGAGCACGATCGACACCATGAAAGCCGCGCTCGCAAATGGGTCGGCTGCAGCTAAAGCTTCATCGTTTGTAATCTATCCCACGGCACCGCACGCGTTTCACGCCGACTACCGCCCAAGCTATCGCGCCGCCGAAGCCAAAGACGGTTGGGAAAAAGCGCAGGCTTGGTTTAAAAAGTATTTGTAAGTGCTTTTCGCCTCACTCAAGCAACGCGGATACAGTTGTTTGAGTGAGGGTGCACTGCAGTCAATCGAGACGTATCTTTACCAGGAGAACAGGATGACTAAATTTATTGCAATTGCGGTAACGGCCCTGATGGTACTTGGGTTGACTTCAACGGCCTCGGCCCAACAAAAACTAGTTGTCGCAGGCTATGGTGGTTCGTTCGAAGACATCATGCGTAAAGATATTTTTCCGCCGTTCGAAAAAAAGCATAACGTCAAGATCGATTTTGTTGCAGGCAACTCAACCAACACCGTTGCGCGCTTGCAGGCACAAAAGGGTAATCAAGAGATCGATGTTGCGATTGTCGATGATGGCCCAATGTATCAAGCGATTGCCCTAGGCTTTTGCGCACCGATTCAAGGGATGCCGGTCGATGATATCTATGCGACTGCGCGTTACAAAGACGACAAAGCCGTTGCCTTGGGGATTGTTGCCACAGGCATCATGTACAACAAAAAGATTTTTGCTGAAAAAGGTTGGGCCGCACCGACCTCTTGGGAGGACCTAGCCGACCCCAAGTTTAAAAAACTGGTCGTGATCCCGCCACTTAACAACACCTATGGTTTGCATGCCGTGGTGCAGTTTGCCCGCGCAGGCGGGGGTGGAGAAAAAAATATCGATCCCGGCTTCAAAGCGTTTAAAGACAAAATTGGCCCAAACGTATTGGTCTATGAGCCATCGCCAGGCAAAATGACTGAGCTCTTTCAAAGCGGCCAGGCAGTGATCGGGGTGTGGGGCACGGGTCGCGTGAAATCCTTTGCAGATACTGGCTTCCCTGTAGGTTTTGCCTATCCTAAAGAAGGCGCTTACGCTTTACTGTCGTCGGTTTGCCCGATCGCCAAACCCAAAGCTAACCCGTTAGCGCAAGATTTTATCCAGTACTTATTAACACCTGATGTTCAAGGCTTGATGGGTACGTCTTATGGTTATGGCCCTGTGAATAAAAAAGCGGTTGTTCAAGATGATGCCAATGTACCGTTGCCGCTTGGCAAGCGCGCTGCCGACCTGATCGTCGTGGATTGGGATGTGATCAATGACAACCGTACCGCTTGGGATAAGCGCTGGACACGTGAAATCGAACGTTGATGGCAACAAGCTTTAACGTTTGCCGGCTAAGAGTCGTGCCATGAGCTATCTTGTTTTAAGCAACCTGACTAAGCGATATGGCACGGCCGCTGCTGTCGATGGGCTGAGCCTGTCGATTGCGCAAGGTGAGTTTGTCTCGTTGCTTGGCCCTTCGGGCTGCGGTAAAACAACTACCCTGCAGATGATTGCGGGGTTTGTTGAACCGACGTCTGGCAGTATTGTTTTAAATGGAAAAGAGTTGCGCAATGTCCCTGCGAATCGGCGGGGTCTAGGGATTGTGTTTCAAAACTACGCACTGTTTCCACACATGACTGCTGCGCAAAACGTGGCCTTTGGCCTTGAGATGCAAGGCGTGTCGACGGCAGAGTGTGCTGAGCGGGTGGCCGATATTCTTAAGCTGGTGGGCCTGACCCATTTGGCCGATCGTTATCCGGCGCGCATGTCGGGTGGCCAACAGCAACGTGTGGCGTTAGCACGCGCCTTGGTGATCAAACCAAGTGTGTTGTTGCTTGACGAGCCCTTGTCTAATCTTGATGCCAAATTGCGCGAAGAAATGCAGCTTGAATTGCGAAGTATTCAACGCACACTTGGCACGACCACGGTGTTGGTGACACACGATCAATCCGAGGCGCTTGCCTTGTCGGATCGCATTGTTGTGATGAATCAAGGTCGTGTTGAGCAAATTGCCGAGCCCTTTGCGGCCTATGAGCAACCTCAATCTGAGTTTGTGGGGGGCTTTTTAGGCAAGGCGAATATTTTCAAAACACAGGCAGAGCTCTCTGCTCTGACACCCTCTATTCGGATCGGTGAGGCAGTGCTGCCACTTGACGGCGCACCGATGCCTTTAGGAAGCGTGCTCGTACGCCCAGAAAAAATTCTTTTTACAGAGGCACAGCCCTCTGCTTTACCAGGCCTCATGAAGACGCGCGTGTTTCAGGGCAATCACTGGTTGTGTCAGGTGAGCACCTCGGTCGGCGAGGTCTTGGTGATTCGACAAAATGACGGCGTCGCCGTGCCAGACGAGGGTACAACTGTGCATCTGCGTTGGCGCGCGCAAGATATGCGTGCAGTTCTGTCTTCTCAGCCGAAATCTTAGCTGGCGAAAGATGACGGCAATCAAACCGACACAAGTCCCCTGGTTGCTGAGCGCGCCAGCTTTGGTGCTGTACGCCACCTTTTTGATTGCGCCGCTTGCCAGCGTATTTTTGATCAGCTTTTTTAATTTCGAGTTTTACGGTGGGATACAAGTTTCGTTCTCGCTAA
>JBAWWV010000391.1:0-3512 GCA_037146575.1 Alcaligenaceae bacterium
GTCTTATTACCGACGATCAGCACCATGGCACCCTTTGCAACCAAGGCCACCGGTTTAAACGACGTGACCGGATCAAAGGGTAGGTTAGCGCGCACCGCCGCGTTGGTCGCAAACGAAGTGGAAATCAATAATAAGGTTGAGCCATCGGGTTCGGCCCGCGCGACCAGATCCGAACCGATGCTACCCCCAGCGCCTGGCTTATTTTCAACAACAACCATATTAGAGAGTTTGATCGCTAATTTTTGCGCCAACGCACGCGCATAGACATCGTTGCTGCCCCCTGGCGAGAACGGCACCACAAATTTGATGAGCTTGGGAAGTGTGCTCGGTTGAGCACTGCCGACGACCTTGGGTGCTACGCTTTGTTGGGCAACAATCATGCCATGAGGTACGGCGCTTTGTTGGGCGCGTGCCGTAGGGGATCCGCTTAACCAACAGGCTAGCGCAACGCTAAGCGTGAGCGACAAGCACTGCCCTCTTCGTACGAAAGCCTTATCTGTCATGACGTTTCGCATCGGTCCAGTATTTTTGCATTTCAATAAACAAAAAAGATGCCGACCAGGTAATCAGGATCAACCCCGTTAGCGCCTCAACGCCTGTCAGGTAGCGCACGTAGCCTTGTGCAACGAAGTCGCCGTAGCCTACAGTCGTAAAAGTAATGAAAGACAGATACACACAGTCAAGAAAAAACCCGTGACCTGCAGTGGTACCCACCACCGTCCCCATCCCCTCAACCCTTAAAGATAAAAAATAGCCTAATGCAAACAACCAGATCTCAACCACATGCGTCACAAAAATCACGCCTACCCCCACCAGAACTCTGAACCGCGGTGGGATATGCGCAATACTTGGGAGTTTTCGGTCGAGCAAAAACAACACCTCGTAGTGAATCAGGATCGCGCCTGACACTAAGAGTGTGTTCATGACAAAGGCTAACAAGAGCAACATAGAGTCATCTTACAAGATTCGCAGCACGCAACGCTTGCAGTACGCGCTGGCCAGCTCGCCCATCAGGCTTGACGCCAATCGAGTTTTGAAACTCACTAATCGCCAGACGGCTTTTTGTACCAATCATGCCGTCGATCTCACCGATGTCATAGCCTCGGTCGGCCAAACGTTTCTGTACTTCGCGACGCTCGGCGCGACTCGTGCCCGCATCATCGGTTGGCCAAGGTGTTGTGAAACCGCCCGCACCGCGAAGTCGATCGGCCAGATGGGCGATTGATAACGCATAAGACTCTGCAGCGTTATAGCTGTAGATTGCATCAAAATTTCGAAACACAATAAAGGCGGGTCCCGTCGGACCGGCAGGCAGCAGCAGCGCCGCTTGGGTGCTTTCACCAGGTACCGCTTGATCAGCCTTGATCGGCTTGACACCTAACTTTGCAAATTGAGCCAAGGGTTGACGCGAAGTGCGCCCTGTTGGCCCGGCATAGCCCTTTGGCAACTGCACCTCATAGCCCCAGTTTGCACCACTCACCCACCCGGCTAGCTTTAAATAATTTGCAGTCGACCCAAGAGCATCTGGAACAGAGTTCACGATATCGCGCTTCCCATCCGCATCAAAATCTACTGCGATCCGTTGATACGTCGAGGGCATAAACTGTGTTTGACCAAAGGCTCCGGCCCACGAGCCGACCAAGTTTTGCAGAGGGATATCGCCACTTTGAACGATCTTTAAAGTCGCGAGCAACTCGCCCTTAAAAAAAGCCTGGCGCTTGTTAGCACAGACCAAGGTCACTAAAGAACGTACCAATTCGCGGGTGCCCTGGATACGTCCAAAATTGGATTCGACTCCCCACACCGCCACGATCGTATAGCGATCAACACCGTATGTCTGTTCGGCCTGCGCAAGTGTCTTAGACCATTCTTTAAGCTTGGCCTGACCATCGGCAACACGCTCATCGTCGACCAAACCCGCCACATAATCCCAAATCGGGGTACGAAATTCTGGTTGAAAATCAAAAGCCTTCAATACCGTTTCGTCGGGCTCGATCGCTTTGAAGGCCTGTTCAAGCACTGAGGCACTGATACCTTGCGCGCTAGCGGCCTGCCGCAATCCCGCCACGCAGGCATCAAAGGTCTGCGCGGAGGTCGCAAAAGCTGCGCAAGATAGCGCCAACGCGCTCAAAGCTTTTTTCATAGGTGTGGCTCTGATGAGAAGGAACCATAAATGTACACGGTAACGGCGCCGCGCAAGTGGCGAGTGGCGCTAGCAGGTAGCAGGAACTGCTAGCACGAGCAGTCGGTAGCCAGCTAGCCTTGTCGCAAACGTCGCGACAAACCGGCGACGCGCTCCATCACAATCATCATGATCAGTGTGAAAATGATAATGACACCCGACAGTGCGGCAATCGTGACATCGAGCTTACCCTCAAGGTCTTGCCACATCCTGATCGGCAACATATCTGTGCGCGCATCACGTAAAAATAAAGATACTGGCACATTATCAAACGAAGACATAAACGCGATGAACGCACCCGCCATGACCCCTGGGCGAATTAAAGGTAACGTAACAAACCGAAAACTATACCAACGGCTTGCCCCCAAACTTGCCGAGCTTTCTAGCAGAGCAGGATCCATCTGTGTCAAGGCCGCCGACGTCGTACGAATAACATACGGGACACACACCGCAGTATGTCCAATGATCAACGTAGTAATTGAGACAGACCATCCCACTGCGCTAAACGTCATCAATGCAGCAAACCCAAACGCCAAGGCTGGCAACACTAGTGGCGACATGAACAATGAATCCAAGGCACGCGCCAAACGACTCTTTGACCCCACAATCGCCAGCGAGGCTAACACTCCAAAAACAACTGAGAACAGGGTTGTCGCCAAACCGACTTTTATACTGTTCATTGCAGCAAAGTGTAGATGGCTGGCGTTCCACAGTTCAACATACCAACGCGTTGAATACGACACCGGAGGAAATTTCAATGAATAGCCGTCGGTAAACGACACGATCAACACCACGGCGGTAGGCGCAATCAACAACACAACGGTCAAGACGGCCAGAAGCCCCAGAGAGCCTCTAAACAGAATTGTCGACAAGTCTTTTTGATGAGCCATAATGATTCTCAAGCGCTACCCGTTTGCATAGCCACGCGATAAGCGGCCCAGCATATTAAACAAAGACACACACAAGATAACAGTCGCCAAAAAGGTCAGCGAAATCGCCGCAGCAAAAGGAAAATTCGATAACGCAGAGACTTGTTGATACAGATACATTGGCATAAAGAGCATCTGGCCGCCACCGATCAAAGACTGCGAAATAAAAGCCGTGATCGCAGCTGAGAAAGTTAGTAAACAACCCGCGATGACGCCAGGCAACGCGAGTGGCACGGTAATTTTTTTGAAGGTCTGCCATTCACTTGCGCCCAACGAAGCCGACGCATCTGACAGATTCATATCGATACGCTGTAGCGCCGTGATCAGGGGCAGCACCATGAGCGGCAACTGAACATTTGCTAGCGTCACCACTAAACCCAGACGCGTGTACAGCAGTTTGA
>JBAWWV010000392.1:0-3502 GCA_037146575.1 Alcaligenaceae bacterium
CCGAGATGGCCTTGCGCATTGAGGCATGGCTTGGCAAAGAACGCGGTGGCGAGGCGCGTCTATGGCTGGCACAGCAATCAGCCTACGACATGTGGCAAGCAGCTCAACTGTTCAAGCTTAAGCCTATGCGCGTCACACCCGCCCCAGCCATGGCCTAATCGCCTTTGCTCTTGCCTAGCTCGACGGAGCGAAAATCCGGAATCCTTCACCGGACTGGCAGGGCAACCTCATACTGAAGGTTGAGCTCTGAAGGTGTGCGATGCAAATACCTAATTGGTCAAAATGGCTGCAGATGCCTGAGCTTGAGTTGTGGCAAGCGGTAGCGCTATCACTTAATGTTGAGCCTGACATACTTGGAAGTGTTTGCTACGAAGAGGAAGACGGGATGTGGTACTCATTTCACGACGTAAATACGATCGAGCGGTTTCCAATAGGTATTTTTGAACCGCCAGCAATCAGAGACGAATTTATCAGACGTAAAGCCATACTTGAAGGCCATGTCAACAGTGGAAAGCACTTTACCGCCTCCGTACAGACAAAAGGCGCTCATAAATACGTGGCTTTCAACGAGTTTGTTGTGTGGAGCGGTGACCAAGGGTGGACGTCACCAGATGAATTAAAGCCCGTTGAATCAACCAGAACAGAAGTGGCGCAAGCACCCGAGCAGGCATCTGGCAATCTTGTGGGTTCAAGTCCTAACGCACTTATGTGCCGAAATATAGTACACAAAACTAACGCTCGAGTCAGAGAATTGGACTCAATGATTCGGCAAGCAATGCAACAATCAAAAAATCCAAATGATCACCTTGCAGTATTTCATTTACTAAAAGAAATGGCACTAGAGGAAGAAACGCCTTTTACAGGAGTCGTCGATCGAGCTAAGGGGTTGGAATACACCTCGGCCACTAGGAATGATCTTAAATATTTAAGTACGCGCACTGTCAAATCGACCATTAAGCGGCTAACAGTCAATGACAACTAGTGACAGTTAAGGACAGGTAGGAGCAGTTAGCGCAAGCAACTATCGCAATCAGTCAACTAAGTGCATAAATTGAGAATCGTCAACAACAGCGCAATATCGCGCAAAGGGAAAGACGATGAACTTACTCAATGCACTACCCGGCAATACTGACCTACCTGAAGTCCTGCCAACCAACGAAGCAGCTGCTTCAATCAACCGCCGCCCCCAGACATTACGTCGATGGGCTTGCCTCGAAGACGGCCCGATTCGGCCAATCCGAATCAATGGCCGACTTGCTTGGCGCGTCGTAGACCTGCGTGGGTTACTGCAAGAGGACGCAAAATGACTAATGCTCAAAAGAACGTTGTCGAAAGCACGGGTCTCGATATTGCATCTCTACGCCTACCGACAAACTATGGTGAGGCACATGGCGTCAAAAAACTACTGACAAGCGTGAACGTTGGCAGACCTAAAAAATCGCAATTCTTCCGTACCCACAGTGCTGATGAAATGACATTTTCAGCTATGTTTCTCGAGCAAAAAGAATCCCGCGAACACTATTTGGTGGTACCAAATGTTGCGGCAGAGATTGGTGAACTAGTCCGACCTGTAAAGCTGCACGCAGCCATCGACAGGCAAAACAATGTTTTTCTAATTCCTGTGCCGTTACCAGGCGAGTCTGGTACGCGCAACCCGTGGCATGAATCGTTAGCGCAGGCAGTTGAACACGCAAAACTTAAATGGATTCGCATTACCGCGAATATGCACAGCGGCGGTTACGACGTATATGAAGCCACAGGGGTGTTACCTGAACCGGAATGGCCACATCACGACATCGATAAGTTGATAGAAGTAGCCTTTCGCGGCAAAGTGATCGACAGCCTCAATCACCCAGTTGTTCAGTCACTCTTGGGGGAAATGTAATGAGCATGCGTAATTTTACTGACGGCATCTATCTCGTTGACTTCGAGTTTCATCCGCTTCGGGGCCACGAAGGCAATCGGCCTTCCCCTGTGTGCATGGTGGTGCGGGATTGGCCTTCGGGCCATACCGTCCGCTATTGGCAAGACGAGCTGAAGCGTTTGGAGGCACCACCCTTCCCCACGGGCAAGCAAGCGCTTTTTGTTGCCTACTTTGCATCTGCTGAGCTGGACTGTTTCGACGCTTTGGGCTGGACACCCCCAGCCAATGTCCTCGATCTGTTCGTCGAGTTCCGTTGCTTGACTAACGGTCTTCATCTCGCGCACGGCAAAGGCCTTCTGGGCGCACTCATGTACTACGGCCTGCCTAGCGTGGGCGGCGAGAAAAAAGATCTGATGCGCGATCTGGTACTGACTGGCGGCCCCTGGTCAGAGCTCCAGCAAAAAGAAATACTCGACTATTGCGAAACCGATGTCATTGCTCTCACCAATCTCCTTGCTGCTATGTGCAGCACGATTGACTGGCCCCGAGCACTACTGCGCGGTCGATACATCAAGGCCGTTTCGCGCATTCAAATGACGGGTGTACCCATTGACGGTGCGGTGCTAGAGCAGCTACGCACGCAATGGACCGCGATTCAAGACCAACTAATCGCGGACATTGACCGTGACTTTGGTGTTTACGAAGGGCGAAGCTTCAAAACCATGCTTTGGGAAAACTATTTAGTGGCACACAAAATCCCGTGGCCTAGACTCGCCAGTGGCAAGCTAAATATGACCGATTCAACGTTTCGTGAAATGGCACGAATTCACGTTGAGATCGCACCGATTCGAGAACTACGCGCGGCGTTGTCAGAGCTGCGTCTGGCCAATCTGCAGGTCGGTGATGATGAGCGCAACAGGTGCTTACTGTCCCCTTTTAGTGCGCGCACCAGTCGCAATCAACCGTCTAGCGCAAGGTTTATCTTTGGCCCCTCAGTTTGGTTGCGAGGGCTAATACGACCGAAGCCAGGATGGGGCTTAGCCTACGTCGATTGGAGTCAACAAGAGTTTGGCATTGCAGCCGCACTATCAGGTGACCCTAGGATGATGGAGGCTTATCGTAGCGGTGACCCTTACATGGCTTTTGCAATCCAGGCGGGGGCGGTACCAAGCACTGCCACCAAAAAGACCCATGAAACTGAACGAGAGCAATTCAAGGCGTGTGTACTCGCCGTTCAGTATGGAATGGGTGAGGAAAGTTTAGCGGCGCGTATTGGCCAGCCGGTCGCTCGGGCACGTCAGCTTCTGGCTCTGCACCGACACACCTACCGCCAGTTTTGGCAGTGGTCAGACAATGCGGTTGATGAAGCTGTCTTAGGGGGCAGATTGTGGTCTGGGTTCGGCTGGCAGATACACACCCGAGACGAAATCAATGAGCGCAGCCTGCGTAACTTTCCAATGCAAGCCACGGGCGCTGAGATGCTGAGAATCGCCTGCATTATGTTGACCGAGGCAGATATTGGTGTATGTGCTCCGGTACACGATGCGCTTTTGATTGAAGCCCCCCTTGATGAACTTGATCAAGCGATTACCGCTACCCAAGCCATCATGCGCGAGGCCAGTGAAATCGTTCTCAACG
>JBAWWV010000393.1:0-3487 GCA_037146575.1 Alcaligenaceae bacterium
TGGCAACGGCTTTCTCGCAAATGGTCAATGATCCCTTTATGTGCGGTCTGGGCGGCATGGGGACTTTGCACTACTTTCAGGCAGCGACTGGCACAAGCGGGATGATTGATTTTTATAATCGTGCGGGCTCTAAAGTGCGCCCGGATATGTGGGAAAAAGACTGTAAGGGTCGCACACCGATTTCTGGCTATAGCTTGTTTGACGATTTCAGAAGCGAGATTGGCTATACCGCGATCATGACGCCTGGTACGCCCGCGGGGCTCGGTTTGTTTCATGAAAAACTTGGCTCGATGCCCTGGGGCGATTTGATCGCACCGGCAATTACACAAGCAAACGAAGGGATACTGGTCACACCAAACTTGGCAAGTGTCTGGAGCGGTTACGCCCAGCCCGGTATCCCAGATGGTCTTACCCGTATTCGCAAAACTGCCGAATGCGCGCGTGTTTACTTGCACCCCGAGGGGCGTTTGTTCAAGGTTGGCGATGTGATGCGCCTGCCTGACTATGCGCGTACGCTAGAGCGACTTGCCAAAGGTGGTTGGCGCGAGTTTCATCAAGGCGCGCTCGGCGACGAAATCGCCCGCGACCTAGAAGCGAATGGCGCCTTCGTGAGCCGCCAAGACTTGGCCGATTACCAACCTGAAGAAAGTGCACCCTTGGTGGGTTCGTATCGCGGTTATGAGGTGCGCTCTAATCCGCCACCAGGTAGTGGTGCAACTTTGATTGAGATGTTGCAGATCCTAGAGCATTTTGATTTGAGTGCGCTCGATCATGGCTCGGCACGACACATCGATTTAGTGGCGCGCGCGATGGCTGCTGCACACGTTGATCGCAACGCTTATTTAGGCGACCCACGTTTTGCAGACGTCCCGACCGAAATGCTGACTTCTAAAAAGCGTGCGGCGTATTGGGCTGACCGAATCAAGTCGGGTCAGTATGCAGGTGGTCAAGAAGAGGCACCACCAGGTTGCACGACGCATGTGTGCGTAATGGATTCTGAGGGCAATGCGGTATCCATGACTCATACGCTGGGCACAGCCGCGGGCGTCGTCACCCCAGGCTTAGGCTTTAACTACAACAATTCGATGAAGCTGTTTGATCCAATCCCGAATAAAAAGAATTCGATTGCCCCAGGTAAAGCGCGCACGACCGGGATGGTGCCCACCATGTTGCTCAAAGATGGCAAGCCTGTGTTGCTAGCCGGTGCGCCTGGGGGGAGTGTAATCATTAGCGCCACCTTGCAGGCTATTTTGAACGTGGTGGATTTTGGGATGTCCCCGGTCGAAGCTGTTACCGTCCCACGTATTCATTGCGAGGGTCTGGGTATACACACAGAGGCCACAGTATCGCGCTCGGTGATTAAAGAGTTACGTGCATTAGGTCATATCGTTCACCAAAGCGTACATAGCTTTGAGCCCAGCATGTCGCGTGCGCACGTGATCTCAACTATTGGTGGTCGTATGCGCGGCGGTGCCGACCCCAGGGGTGGGGCTGGTGTTGTTTACGCGCGTTAGAGTCGAGTGAGGGGTATGTAGTGGCTGCACAGAGAGTAGATGCTACTGAGTAGTATGCAGCCACCGAGCCTTACTTCTTGGGTGGAATGACCTCCATCAAAATCCCCAAGGCTTTGTTCAGTGCGGGGCGACTAGCACCCACGCCCTTGTAATGGCCTAGGCGGACAACAGCCAGATCGTGCGACGGGATCATCAACACATTTTGCCCACCAACGCCAGCCATGTAGTAGGCCTCTTTTGGTACAGGGAAGGCACTGTTGCCATTGATCCAGAACAGGCCTCCATAGATTGGCCTGTTGTCCGCCAGCCAGGCTGGTGCGAGTGTACTGACGAATTTCGCATAGCCTTCAGGCAGCAGCCGCTCGCCGTTCCACATGCCATCTTGAAGATACAGCATGGCCAGTCGTGCCCAGTCGCGCCCTGAGCCCAACTCATAGCCATGGGTCAGGAAATTTCCATAAGGGTCGGTGTCCATGATCATATTGCGCACACCAATCTTGTCGAACAGCGCCCGCTGTGGAAAGGCGTGGTAGTTTTCACCGCGCTTCTCGACCGCGAGCCTGATCATATAGTTGGTCAGTACCGGGTCGGTGTTTCGGTAGCGTCCGACCGTGTTCGGTGGCCATTGCTGGGGCCGGGTCGCCGCAAATTTGAACGAATCGACGCTTCCTGTGTACAGGTAAAGATGGTCGGGATAAGGCCCCTTGGGATCATAATCCGGGTCTTGAGGGGCCTTGATCCTAAGGCCACTCGACATGTTTAAGATCTCAATAATTCGGATCTTTGCGCGCGGGTCGCCAGGCGACTGCCATTCAGGGATTGGCGCCGGTTGCGACATCTCGTAGGCGCCTTGCTTGAGTAGTACGCCCATCAAGGTACCTGACAAGCTTTTGCCCATCGACCAACTTTCTAGCGGTGTGGTGGCGGTGATACCGTCGCCGTAGCGCTCGGCGATGATTCGGCCCTTGTAGGTCACGACAAAGGCTGCAGTCATAGCTGCTGGATCGAACGCTGCGTCGATCGCCTGTGCGATCTTCGCTTTATCTAGACCGGCGAGTGGATCGCTCGCGCCTGGTAGGTCACCCATCGGCCAAGGCATTGTCTGCGGGTCGGGCAGGGCGCTCTTGACAGTCGACGGCTTGAAGTATGGCTCTGAAACACCAATCGGCAGAGTCACGCAGCCCTGGCTGCCGAGTAGCTTAGCGGTTCTGACAACCCCGTTTGGCATACTGACCTGAACAGTCTTGGCTTCACGGTCGATTTTTGGAGTACCAAGCTTTGCACGCTCGGCGTAAGGCGCGGTGAAGTAGCCAACATTTTCGGCGGCGAAGGCCGGGTCTAGCCCTGTCACGAACACTGCCGAACACATGATCTTGGCGTAGCCTGAAGCGTAATGTTCGATTGCCTCGCCCGGAGGCGGTACATAGGGCGTGTCAAGCTCTAGCGCTTTGGCTCGGGCAATGAGCGCTTGAACATCATTAGTCTGTGCCCAACTAGAGCCCATCGTCAACACCATGGCGGTTGCTAGGGTGATGAATCCTGTTATTTTTAGCATTTTTTTCCTGAATGTTGGCGCCGGTTGGATACGGACTACCTCTGTACCGGCTGAATATTGGCTAGGGATTTTTGTTGATCTTAATAGCGTCGGGTTAACTATACCCGTTTAATGGTTTTTAATTCATAGCACTTGCAGCAATTTCAACGGCATCAGCATCAAAGACACGATTGACGGGCTTATTAGTCAGTCGATCGACCCAAAGCACAGAGCTAAAGCAAGAGTCGCCCGCGCACGGGCTCTTGAACATTGGTTATATCGCCAGAAAGAAAAGCCGAGCTATTTAACGAGCAGTACCGGCTGCTTGGCTGAGCTAGTCACGCGCTGTGCAACCGAGCCCATCAATATATCGACAAAACCACTGCGTCCTTTGGCGCCCATCACAATTAAATCAACTTTATCTTTATTAGCAAGAGCC
>JBAWWV010000394.1:0-3449 GCA_037146575.1 Alcaligenaceae bacterium
GATCGAATGGTATGCCCATGAAATGGCCAAAACACCGCCAGAAGTCTTGGTGTCGTTCTTTGAGTTAATTTGCCGATCGAGTGCAGGCCCGTTTTTGTCGCGTGTGAGTACGCCTATGCTTGGTCTCTATCCTTCAGGAGGACGGATCACCGGCCCAGAAGAAGAGACCATTCGCAGCGTTATTGCAGAAAAGGGCATGAAGTATGTGAAGTTTCCGACGCAGTTTCATTCGATTCAATTTATGTTGCCGGCAGCCTGTGCGACTCAGGTACTGCACTTTTGCGCTCAATTTGACGGGGTTTCTTGTCGTGAATAAATAGGCTGTGTAACTGACGATCGCTACTTGCCTACGTGCTGTGCCAAAGAACATAATCAACCGCGACTTCCACGCTTCAACCCCCAATGAAAAGTGGCTCACTGACGATGGTAATGTTCTGATTAGTTAAACTTTGATCCGCGCTTCGGTTTTTGATTGTTTAAAAAATATCCAAAGCGCTTTTCGTCCTCGATTGGCTAAGAGCATAAGAACTCTACAATTTGATCGTTAACGGCACACAAGTTCTTTTTTCTGACTGGTTTGCCCATTTCACCTTCAGCGATCTGGAAGGGAAAATCAGCCAATAATTTAGGGGCTGTATTGCCAGGGTATATTATTTTTTTACTTAAGTTTTCAGTCTCCCGTCTCAGTAATCGATAATTTAAGTGAGTCAATGAGCCTCTTTTAACCGACCAACTTGAATACCAGCACCGCCGGCGCTTCGCGCTAGCCGGAGTTAACGAGTTGTAAGGCGAGCCGCCATTGAAGTTGCCAGCCCTATTTCTTCACTTCGGTATTGTACGGACCATCAGGTAGCGCATTAGGCCCCATCAAAAAGACTTGAGCGTGTGCCCGTTGAACTAACGGAATGTAATTGGGCGCTGCGCGAGTCACTGCGGCGTTAATGACGGCAACGATCAGCGTGGCAAGTGGGTGCCCACCGCTACTGCTGCTTGGCGAGTACACGAGTTTTTTATTTTCGTTCCAGAGCTCAACGTTATCTTTGCTAACCAGTCGATAATTAATTTCAACTGTCACGGTCGTTGCGATAAATGCGTACTGTGCGTCCCAGCGATTGATGGTGACAAACAGTATGGAGTCTGCCCCAAACATGCTGGCTAAGTGGGCAGCATCTTCCTTGTGGATTCGATCGCTTTCGTACAACCCTTCCTGCTCAAGGATCATTTTTGTTGTATGAACCGGAAAAACGTAGTAACCCTTTTCTGCCAAAGGGATGGGTAAGGTTGCGAGCGCGTAAGAGGGCGCATCAAGATCGAGCGACTTGTTTACAACAGGCACCACGAGAATTGATCTCGGGGCTGCAGTATTGAAAGCTGACATATCCTTTTTTTGCACTACCACACAGCCTGCTAGCAGAATGAGAAATGCCATCGATAGAATTCGTCTCATTTTTTAACCTGCCCTAAGTTTTTTTCCCTGCTGTTGAGGTTGTTGATCAGCGAGTCCATCAACGTTTTACTTTCTGGCCAGGCGTCTCTTTCTTTGGCGTAGTAGATTATTGCCTTGTCGATTGAGCCGTCTTCTAAATAGAGCGTGCCAAGCTCTGCATACAGCCCCGGGGGAACCTTTTGCTTACTAGTTTCTAGTGCTAACGTTGTTTCTTCCAGTCTGAGCTTTAAGGCCTCGACCTGACTAGGATCCTTATAGGCTTCATAGAGCCTGCGCTCATAATCATTCCATTGATATTTTTTAGTGACGCAGCCAGAAAGCCCAACGAGTACTGCGAGCGAAAGAATCAGAGCAAGACGCATGCGAGGGTTACCTAATTATGAAAGTTTGATTGATCCCGTCGCCGGCATAGATTTTTTCTTCAATAATTTTTTTGTTATCGAGGTAGATACTGATGATATGAGGTCCAGGCAAGACTCGAAGAGATGCCTCGCCCTCTTTGTAATTACGTGCCACTCCTACATCCAAGCCATCAATTTTCACCATGGCATCTAGCATTGCATCGTTGGGTGCTTTGAACGAAATCCCTGGTCTTGTATCGACCGTGCTACGTTTTTCGGTAGGCCACTGAGTGCAGGCGGATAAAACAGTAGACGAGACGGCTGCGAGCACCAATAGTTTGAGAAAGTTGTGAGTCATTTTTATTGTGCTCCATCAAAACGTATCACCATGTCGCGAATTTGTTTATTTCCGATCGAACCGCTGACAACGCTCGCAACAGCGCCTTCGTTGAGTTCACTCTCGCCGAACAGAGAGTCCACCCTAAGCGTTGCAATCGCCTGACCTGGCAACGTGACATTGGCCCCAGTCTGAGGAGATTTAATAGTTTCGCCAGCCGTCAGAACTGAAAAGGTCATGCCGGGCTTGATGCCTTGACTCTTGCCCCCGCCAATAAAAACGCGAGAACCTTCAGCTTTTAGAATATAAGTCTGCCAAGGCTTCGTATTGATTTCTGTGGTCATCTTGCTGATGGCATCACCGACGGCTTGACTGATAGCGGCATCGCCTAGTGTTCCGTCGTAATCGGCTCTTGAGCCAAACCCAAAGGTAGAAGACGCTTCATTAGATGCCTCGCCTGCACCTGACGTGGCAAAGTAAACATGACCAGTGCTGGTATCTACTAAACGGATATCAACCTTGGCAAAAGCGACTTGTTTTTTGCTGACGGATACGAAACCCGTTTGACCAACTGTTTTTCGACCAAATTCCGTAAGTGACCCAATAATCAAGGTGTCAACACCAATCAGATTCAATCTTGTGCCGATTAATTGACTCTCAATCTGAACGCGTGCAATATCAGGTCGCTCAAAGACCAAGTAGGCGCCTGACTCGGTCAGAGCCTTACTCATCATGTCAGTGACTTGTTTGCCGAGTGGGTCGTTGAGCTGGTCTCGCAGAAGCGACCGGCCGTAGACAGTTTCGTTAGTCACTCGGCCAAGAGCGATTTTTCGTTTTAAGGTAGGAACAGCTGGCGCCTGAGCCTTGGCGGCAGCTTGGGCGTCCCTCTGGGCTTGTGCCGATTGCGGAGCTTCTTTTTGCACGATTGGTGGTGTTTGCACAGCGCACCCCGAAACAAACACTAATGCTGGTATCAGCAAGCGCACGCGAAATGCTTTCATGGGAGGGCGACCTAAAGTTATTTGTAACTGACACAATGCTCGTCCGTTTGAGAATAGTTAGCCCAGACGAGATAGTTTTGGTTTGTATGAGGCTTAATGAGACCGTTGTGGACATTATGGGCCGCTAGGTGTCTCAACAGACGATACTCAGGTCGCTGTCTTGCGTAAAGGTTGAGATGGTCATACTGACGCGCTTGTTCTCAGAGCCCGAGATGAACATCACTCAAATCAAACAACGCGCTTTAAGATTCCGGCACTTTCTTGCGACGCCGCGATGAGGAAACTTTCCTGCATTACGGCGCATTCATCAGGAATTCACAATG
>JBAWWV010000395.1:0-3441 GCA_037146575.1 Alcaligenaceae bacterium
TCATAGATGCGATTGAATCGGAAGGGCGGGATGTTGACGCATGGGAACTAAGCGCAATCAAATGTGCGAGCCAACTTTTAGTAAGCAACATGCCAACAGGCTCATTCGTACATACCGTGATTGGAATGACGCCGACGAATGAACGCAGCAGTGCCATCGATAGAACACCCTATGTCATCCCGTCATTTAATACTCTTAGGGATATGGTTTACCAATCTGCGCCTTAATACCCTAGTTGATCTAACTGCCCGACCTGGTAACCGGGCTAGAGAGTGCAAAATAGCTTCAAAACAGAACATCTATTAAAAGTGAAATCCTGTGCAAATTGTGATTCCTATGTCTGGTTTCGGAGAGCGATTTCGTCGTGCCGGATACGTGACACCCAAACCATTGATTGAAATTGACGGCAAGCCCATCGTGGCGCACGTTGTGGATATGTTTCCTGGCGAATCAAATTTCATCTTCATTTGCAATCAAGATCATCTAGACAACCCATCATTTCGAATGGTCGAAATTTTGAATCAGTATTGCCCGACCGGCCAGATTTTAGGTATCGCTCCGCACAAGCTAGGCCCAATTCACGCGGTGCTTCAAGCGGCGCATCTGCTAAACCCAGCAGAACCAGTCGTTGTTAATTATTGTGACTTTACTTGTTACTGGGACTGGAATCATTTCAAACAGGTCGTCGAGAAGTGGGCCTGTGCAGGTGCGATCCCGGCATACAAGAGTTTTCACCCCCACTCACTAGGTAACACTAATTATGCGTATATAAAAGAAACGAATGGCTGGATATCAGATATCCAAGAAAAACAGCCGTTTACCAACAATCGCATGGAAGAATATGCCTCAAGCGGCACGTATTATTTTTCTTCTGCCCAACTGATGCTTGAGGCGTTTAAAACTACCCTCGAAAAAAATTGGCAGGTCGGCGGTGAGTACTATGTCAGCTTGGCTTACAAGGCACTTTTTGCCGCGAACAACCCAGTGGCCGTGTACCCACTACAACACTTTATGCAATGGGGTACGCCCGAAGATGTCGCCGAATACAACACATGGTCAAAGGCCTTCCGAACGCTAGCCACCGAGCAAAGCACTGAGGCCGAAACGCACGCGGCGCTGATCACACCAATGGCGGGCTTAGGAAAACGATTTAGCGATGTCGGCTACACAACGCCTAAGCCAATGATCCCAGTCTCAGGCGCGCCGATGGTAGCGCAGGCGGTTTACCATTCGCCGCCAGCAAAACAACATGTATTCGTGCTTCGAGCAGACATGCCTGGCTATCACGATATCGCCAACGAACTCAAAGCTCTATACCCAAATGTCGTAATTAAAACCGTCGATCAAGTGACAGAGGGGCAAGCCTGCACCGCCTTGATTGGGCTCGACGCGTTAGCCGCTAATCGTGAAATGATGCCTGGCCCCATCACAATCGGCACCTGTGATCACGGTGCCTTGTACGATGCCAAAGCACTCGATATGCTCGTCAATAATCCGACAGTGGATATTATCGTTTGGGGGGTTCGTGGCTATCCCAATGCAACGCGTCACCCGACCATGTTTGGGTGGATTGATGAGCACGGCGGCGAAATCAAATCAGTCTCTGTCAAAACACCGCTCAGCAAGCCTGCTTCCGATCCAATCGTTTTGGGTACTTTTACCTTTAAAGACCCGAAACATTTTCGGGCGGCCCTTGATCGACTGATCGCTCGTGATGGAAGAGTCAACGGTGAGTTTTATATTGACTCTTTAATTAACGATGCCATCGCCCTTGGCTTGAAGTGTCATCTTTTTGAAGTATCCAGCTATCTTTGCTGGGGTACACCCAATGATCTTCGTACTTTTGAATACTGGCAGTCTTGCTTTCAAAAGTGGGACGGCCACCCCTATCGACTTGAGCATGATGCGCGAGTCAGTGGGTCCGCCTTAAACAACTTGCAGACTCGCTATACCAAATGGGAAATTAAAGATCCCAGCCATTAAAAATAGCACCATATAAAATAGCGGCATAAATATCGTAATTAGGCAGTTAACGAAATGTATGAACAAGTGCTTTGTCGACACTCGTTACCTTTGTTTGAAATCACCGCGAGAAAAAAATGGCAACAAAGTTTGGCTTTTTATCCAAATTAGATTTTTTACAGAATTGGGCGTCTAGCCTAATAGCGGGAGTGAACCCGGCCATCATTCATAATATCGAAAAATATTACGTTTTAAAAAAAGTACATTACCTTTCAGCGATCGAGCAGATCGACGGCGATTATCTTGAATTTGGCGTATTCACAGGCAGTTCTTTTTGTCATTCGATTCGTTGTTGTAAAAAACTACTTAAATTGAATCCAAAATTAATTAACTCTAAATTTTACGGTTTCGATTCATTCGCCGGCTTTGGCACCATAGAAAAAGGGGATGAACACCCTTTTTATACAGATGAGAATTTTGCAACAAGTCTCACCACGGTAAACCAACGCGTTAAAAAAGTATCAGGAGACTTCAAGTTTCAGTTAATTCCTGGTTTTTTTAACGACTCACTCAAGCCAGGCGCTAAAGCGTTAGGCATTGAAAAATCAAGCGTCATTTTTATCGATAGTGATACCTATTCAAGTGCACAAGACGCCTTACAGTTTTGCTTGCCAACATTACAGTTGGGCACCTTTATCGTGTTAGATGATTATTTCTCGTATCGTGGCAGCGAGCAAAAAGGCGTCAGACGAGCATTTTCAGAACTGATCGATCAAAATAACATTCAAGTCCGTCGAGTATTTTCGTACGGCATGGGTGGTATGGTATACGTGGTGTCAGACAAAAAAGCATGAGGCTATCGTTAGTCATCCCTTGTTACAACGAGGCAGCCAATCTGCCGCTGTTATTGAAGCGCTGTGAACACTTCGCCGCTATGCCCGACGTAGAGGTCATACTCGTTGATAATGGCTCAACAGATGACAGCCAGCAGGTCTTAGCGCAATTGCTTCCTCTTTATCCGGGTTGCTCAAGCGTTCGCGTCGAGAAAAACCAAGGCTACGGCCATGGCATTTTGATGGGGCTGCATGCTGCTCGGGGTGACATACTGGCCTGGACACATGCTGACCTACAAACAGACCCTAAAGATGCTCTTCAGGGTCTCAAGTTATTTGACCAGTACGGCGACAATATCTTTGTCAAAGGCAAACGCTACGGACGGCCTGTTTTCGATGTCGTATTTACCTTTGGGATGAGCGTATTCGAGACGCTGTTACTGGCCAAACCGATGTCTGATATTAATGCACAACCTACGATGTTTGCTCGTACGTTTTTTGAAAATTGGCAGTCTCCACCTAACGACTTCTCGCTTGATCTGTACGCATACTATCAAGCCCGTCGAAGCAATCTTAAGGTGCATCGCTTCTTGGTCAAGTTCGGAAAAAGAGCACATGGTGTCTCGCACTGGAACATCAACTGGGC
>JBAWWV010000396.1:0-3440 GCA_037146575.1 Alcaligenaceae bacterium
CATTGCCTGCTGAAGCGTAGTTAATTTTGCCGGGATTGGCTTTCGCTTGCGCGATGAGCTCAGCCACATTATTAGCCGGGAAGGCAGAGTTGACCACGAGCACATAGCCGGCGCTTGCAACCAAACCGACAGGGGCGAAATCCTTGAGTGGATCAAAACCAGTTGTCGTGTAAAGCCAAGGGTTGATCACTTGCGTGCTGTTTGTCGTAAGCAAAAGGGTGTAACCGTCGGGCTTGGCTTTCGCCGCGGCGACGGTACCGATGTTGCCCCCTGCGCCAGAGCGATTCTCGACAACAAACTGTTGGCCGAGCACCTCGCTGAGTTTGGCAGCGACGATGCGTGCAATCGTGTCATTCGCGCCGCCGGTGGCTTGAGGAACAATCACAGACACGGGGCGATTCGGGTAATCGGCTTGTGCAGAAGCCGTGTTCATGAGCGTCGTCGCTAAGGCGGCCCCAGCGAGGATGGCGCGGGTGGTGTTAGAAAAAAAACGCATGAGTTTCTCCGGGATTTTTGTTGTGTGGTGATACCTTGCGATTTGAAAGCGGTTAGTCACCCGCGCAAAAAGACGGACAAATCGTCAAGCAATGGCTTCGGAATTCTATGTTGTTTGAGGTGAAGTCGCGATGAACTCTACCTTGGGTTGAGTTCACCGCGTGAGCAAGCCTCAAACAAACATTACATCACTGCTGACGTACCACCATCAAGATTCACGCTACTGCCCGTGACATAGCTTGAGGCTTCAGACGAGAAGAAAGCCACAACGTTGGCAACTTCTTCAGCACGGCCCACGCGACCCAGTGGCACTTCTTTACCTTGTGCTTCATACAACTGCTCAACGGGGATGCCAGCCTTAGCCGCTTTGCGCTCGTGCTGACCAGCACGAATCAAGCCGATACAAACACTGTTGACCAAAATGTTGTCAGCCGCAAATTCTTTTGACAAGGCCTTTGTCATGGCCAGGCCGGCTGCGCGCGTAACGGTGGTTGGCATGGATTTGGCTTTTGGCTGTTTAGCACCAATGTTGGTGACATTAATAATGCGGCCCCATTTGTTTTTGCGCATCTCTGGGATTGCTAGGCGCGACAAACGAATTGCAGCAAACAGTTTCAAATCAAAGTCGGCTTGCCAGGTTTGATCGGTGACTGATTCAAACTCACCGGTCGCCGAGGTGCCGGCATTGTTGATCAGGATATCGATACGGCCGTAAGCTTTGAGGGTTTCTTGAATCAGGCGGGCGCAATCAGCCTCTTTGCTGACGTCGGCCGAAATCGCCATGATTTTGCCGCCCGCGGCACGGATTTCGCCGGCGACTTGATCAAGCAATTCTTGCCCACGTGCGGCGATCACTACGGTGGCGCCTTCTTGCGCGAGCTTGGCCGCGCACGCCTTGCCGATGCCTTGTGAGCCGCCCGTCACGATGGCCACGCGATTTGTCAGTTGTAAGTCCATTTTTATGTCTCCAGTACAGGGTCTAAAAGCTCGTTTGTGTGGGTATTCTACATAGAGGGGTTCGCCCCAGCCTAATTCAGCTAGAATCGTCACACAATACACAGGAGTTTGCCATGCGTCTACGCCGTTTATCCAGTCTGATAGTGCTTCCGATTGCTGCAGCCTTAATTGGGTTTTCGGCACACGCCGCCAACCTGCGCATTGGGGTAGGGGCCGACATTACCTCGATGGACCCGCATTTTGTGAATTTATTTCCAAATAACGGGGTCGCCGAACACATTTATGACAAGCTGGTTGGCCTGGATGCAGATTCGCGCCTGATCCCCGCCTTGGCTGAATCCTGGAAAACCATCGACCCAACGACTTGGGAGTTCAAGTTGCGCAAGGGCGTGAAGTTTCATGATGGCAGCCCGTTTACCGCGGCTGACGTCGTATTTAGCTACGACCGCGTGGGCAAGATCCCAAATAGTCCGGGCCCATTCACGGTGTACACCAAGGCCATTATTTCGAGCGAGATCGTAGACGACAACACGATTCGCTTTAAAACCGCTGCCCCCTATCCTTTGCTGCCCAACGACTTGTCGACCATTTATATCGTGTCGAAAAAAGTCGCTGAAACCGCCACCACTGAAGATTTCAACGCGGGTAAGGTCAACATCGGTACTGGCCCATTTAAATATGGCGAGTTCAAACGTGGCGATCGCGTTGAACTGGTGCGCAACGATGGCTACTGGGGTAGAAAATCGGACTGGGAAAAAGTCACACTGCGCATCTTGCCCAACGACCCAACCCGCGTAGCCGCTTTGCTTGCAGGTGATGTGGATGCGATTGAAAATATCCCCACGCCTGACCTGACAAAAATCAAAGCCAATCCAAATCTTTTAACTTCAACCAAAACCTCGCACCGGATTATTTTCTTTAATCTGGATCAGCAACGTGATGTGACCCCGTTTGTTACGGCAAAAGACGGTACGGCACTGACCAAAAATCCCTTTAAAGATTTGCGTGTTCGTCAGGCCATCTCTAAAGCGATTGACCGCGAGGCGATCAAAACGCGCGTGATGGAAGGCCTGTCTTTGCCGACCGACAACCTCGTGCCAGCCCCCATGTTTGGTCATGTCCCTTCGTTGACGCCTGAAAAGGTAGATGTAGCAGGTGCTAAAAAGCTATTGGCTGAAGCTGGCTATCCAGATGGCTTTGCTTTGACTTTGCATGCGCCGAACAATCGTTATGTGAATGATGACCAGATCGCGCAGGCCGTGGCACAAATGCTGACGCGTGCCGGCATCGTGACAAAAATCCAAACCATGCCAATGGCCGTTTATTTAGGCCGTGCCAGCAAGCTTGAGTTTTCAATGACGATGCTGGGTTGGGGGGCATCAACCGGCGAATCGTCTTCGGCTTTGCGCCCTTTGGTGGCGACCAATCAGCCTGACAAGGGCTTAGGCACGTTTAACTGGGGTCGCTATTCAAACCCCAAGATGGATGCCGTCTTGGCCAATGCCATGAGCACGATCGATGACAAACAGCGCGAAGCCTTGCTACAAGAGGCCACCATCATGTCGATGAAAGATGTTGGTATTGTGCCGATCCATCATCAAATTAATACTTGGGCGACTAAAAAAGGCGTGGTGTACACACCGCGTACGGATGAGTACACCTTGGCCAATGAGTTCAGACCGCAGTAGGTTTTTGAAAGCAACTAAGCCCTAAATAAACTGAGCAACACATGACGACCTCGACCACACTTGCGAACACAATCGAACTGATCAAAACCCTGGTGGCCTTTGACACCACCAGTCGTGAATCAAACTTAGGGCTCATTGAGTTTGTGCGCGATCACTTAAAGGGTTTGGGTCTTGCAACCCGCCTGTCTTACGACGCTGAAAAACGCAAGGCCAATTTGTTTGCAACCTTAGGCGATCAAAAGACACGTGGCATTGTGTTGTGTGGTCATACCGATGTGGTGCCGGTTGATGGGCAGGCCT
>JBAWWV010000397.1:0-3414 GCA_037146575.1 Alcaligenaceae bacterium
TAATGGCGGCTAAATCGTTGTAAGCGACTTTGATGAAGCCGCCTGGCAAAGGGCCAAAGCCAGTGCGAGCCTTATCGCTGTCTGTTGCAGCAAGCGTACCGATGGTGCGACCGTGCCATGAGGATTCCATGGTGATAATGGTGGGCAGGTCGTTGCCTTTTTTGTAGCCGTAATAGCGTGCCAGTTTGATGGCAGCTTCGTTGGCTTCGGCGCCGCTGTTGCCGAAGACGATCTCAGTCATACCCGACATTTTGATCATGCGCTGAGCGAGTTCTTCTTGCTCTGGTACTTCGTATAAGTTTGAGACGTGAATCACTCGCGCCGCCTGCTCGCTGATTGCAGCGACCAGTTTTGGATGTGCATGACCTAAACATGACACGCCAATGCCCGCCATCGCATCGAGGTAGCGTCGGCCCTTGGTATCCCATAGCCAAACGCCTTTACCATGGGTAAAAGCTACTGGAAGACGGGAATACGTATTGGAAAGGGCAGAGGTCATGGCCGAGGCTCCGTAAAATACCCGTTATGCAGGATCGCATCTTTGGGCGTAAAACATCAATCATATACAATCTAGCCGACAGAGGCGCGAATCAGAAGTTTGCGGGCTCTGAATTGGCGACACGGGTTGTGCATGACAGCAGAAGTTCGTTATTTTGTCATTTATGGCGTGACAGAATCAGGCAGTACATTTAGGCCCAGCGACTGGGCCGAGCGGCTTGCCGGTGTGCTTGCACCTTATCGCCCGCCCGGTACTCTAGGCGGCTACATCTCGTACTCACCCTACGCGGTGCCCTCAACCCTCGAGGGGCAGCGCTGTGTCGTGGTTGATGGTCGTCTGCGAGACCTTGAACCTCTGGCATGGCAATTCGTGCACGACTTTGCGCACGACAATCAGCTGAAAACTAAAGCTGACCTATCCGAAGATCCCTTAGTACGACACCACTCTTAGTACGGCACCACACACTGCGCACAAGGCGCAACGAGCTTGGCTTGTCGCGGTCGTATCTCTGTCCTTTGTGTACAGCCCGCCCGATAGCACGCCTTAAATGAGTGGTGTGACAAGCTTACCGCTCGTAAACATACTGTGCAGGTTGTCGAGTACGCAGTCAGTCATGGCGCGACGTGTTTCGTGCGTGGCACTGGCAACGTGTGGCATCAATACGACATTGTTTAGTTTTTTCAGTTGATCGGGCACTTTTGGCTCGTGCTCGAACACATCAAGGCCCGCGCCGCCGAGTTCGCCTGAGGCCAACAAACGCACCATCGCAGGCTCGTCAATCACCGAGCCACGTGCAATGTTAATCAGCCGACCCGAGGGGCCAAGCGCGCGCATGATTTCTTCGTTGACTAAGTGTTTAGTACTGGCGCCGCCAACCGTTGCAAGCACCAAAAAATCACTTTCGCGGGCAAGTTCGAGTAACGACGCTTGATAGGTGTAGGGTACGTCTTTGCGTGGGTTACGGTTGTGATACGAGACCTTCATGTCAAAGCCCAGGCCCCGGCGCGCAATGGCTTCGCCAATGCGTCCTAAGCCAACCACTCCGAGCTTTTTGCCGCTGACGCGCGCGCCAAGTGGCAGGATGCTGGTTTTGTTTTCCCAGTGGTTTTCGCGCACGAAGCGATCACCCCAGCCAATGTTGCGTGCGCAGGCCAATAACAGGCCCCAAGCAATATCGGCCACGCAATCGTTTAAGACATCAGGCGTTGTGCTGACCTGAATCTTGCGAGCTGCAGCGCTATCGAGATCGATTTTGTCGTAGCCAACCCCCCAGGTGCAAATGGCGCGTAACTTAGGCAAGGCGGCAATAATTTCAGTACTGCAACCGAAGTTGGCCGTCGTGGCAACGACCTCGATGCGGTTTGCATGTTCACGCAAAAAGGCGTCTTTATCGGTGGCTTTCCAGTACTCAAGAACTTGATAGCGTTCAGCAAGTTCGCCGTCGGCCGGCGCATGGCCGTTGAAGGATCCAATTTGTAAAATCAGTGGTTTCGTCATGTGGGCAGACCTAGCGTTTGAGATTGAGTCGTATTGAGTGTTTGGTCTTGCAACGGTGCCGAGCGTTACTGTCAGTCCAGCAAGGGTCGGAAGATCAAGTAGAACAGGTAGAGCATCGTTGTGTAAAGAGATTCGGGTTGTGATGCAACAAAACGCTCAAGCAAACTCAGGGACCAAGCAAACTCAGAGATCACTCAAGCACAGGGATCGCTCAAGCTCAGCTCTAAGTGTTGTCAGTTAGGCCGAGAGTTGAAGTTGACTAGAACAAAAACAAATGCAGCCCAAGGGGCTGCATTTTTGCGCAATTTAAAAAAGCAATCTGACTAGGTAGATTGTTTTTTGTACTTGCGTACTTTGACGCCTTTTTGAGACGTGCATTCTCGCGTTGCGTAAGAACTCTGACCAAGAGGCGATAACGCGTTGGCCGCTAGTCGCAAGCTTTAGGCTAGTGCTTTCACCGCAGCAGACAAGCGGCTTTTATGACGAGCAGCTTTGTTTTTGTGGATGATATTTTTATCAGCCACGCGATCAATGACGCTGGTTGCTTTTTGCAAAATATCAGCAGCGGCTGATTTATCGCCAGTTTCAATCGCGGTACGAACGCGCTTGATAGCAGTGCGCAGCATTGAGCGCAGGCTTGAATTGTGCTTGTTCAGCGCAACTGATTGGCGTGCGCGTTTGCGGGCTTGGGCGGTATTTGCCATGTTCTAAATTCTTTGAAAGAGTGAAAGGTGCAACAAAGTCCACGATTCTAGCACTAACCCTCTGTTTTGCCAACTGTATTTGCAGTCGGTGTTGCAGTCGGCGCGCGTCTAACGTGTTTTGGGCGTAGTCCGGCAGCCGCTAAAACGCCCAAATAGACAATGCCGCCCACTAAAAAGACGGCACCCAGTGCCACAATGCGAACCAAAGGGGTCTGTTGTAAGCCAAGCCAGTCAATGTTGCGGGAGGCCCACCAAAGAGGGGCTGCCAGTGCTGCCAGCGCCAAGCCTTGCTGCACTAAAAAACGAGGCCAGCCGCTAGCCGGCTGATAAATACCTTTGCGGCGTAAGCCGATTAACAGCGCGGCTGCGTTGAGGCAGGCCCCTAAGCCGATCGCTAGTGCCAAACCTGCATGCGCTAGCCAAGGCACTAACAACGCGTTCAATAACTGGGTGAACAGCAGCACCGCGATGGCGATTTTGACAGGGCTGCGAATGTCTTGCTTGGCGTAAAAGCCGGGCGCGAGGATCTTGATGCTCAGCAGGCCCACCAGACCGACCGAGTAGGCCATGACGGCCAAACGAGTTTGCTGCACATCGGCTGCCGAAAAGGCGCCGTAATGAAAGAGGGTCGCGACCAACGCGTCCGCCAGCATAATCATGCACAGCGCGGCTGGCAAACCAAGCAACAGCATCAGGCGCAGGCCCCAGTCAAGC
>JBAWWV010000398.1:0-3394 GCA_037146575.1 Alcaligenaceae bacterium
CTTCCTAAATTTGGCAATGTGCATTTGCTGCACTTCACTGATTGTCACGCGCAACTTAACCCAATTTATTTTCGCGAACCGAGTGTCAACCTTGGCTTTGGCGATCAGTTAGGCAAAGCGCCGCATTTAGTTGGCGAGCATCTACTGAAGGCCTTTGGTATCGCGCCAGGCAGTCGCGACGCCTATGCCTTTACCTACCTTGACTTTGAAGCTGCGGCGAAAAATTACGGAAAGGTCGGCGGGTTTGCTCATCTCGCAACACTCATCAAACGCTTAAAAGCTTCACGCCCTGGGGCCTTGTTGCTCGATGGCGGCGACACCTGGCAAGGCTCTGGCACCTCGCTCTGGACCAACGGCCAGGACATGGTCGATGCTTGCCTCGCGATGGGCGTTGACATCATGACATCGCACTGGGAGATGACCCTGGGCGAAAAGCGTGTGCAAGAAATCGTAGAGAAGGATTTTAATAACAAGGTCTCATTTTTAGCGCAAAACATTAAAACCGCAGACTTTGGGGATCCAGTTTTTGAGGCCTATACCCTCAGAGACATGAATGGCGTGTCGGTCGCAATTATTGGGCAGGCGTTTCCGTATACACCTATCGCCAATCCGCGCTACCTGGTTGAAAACTGGACCTTCGGCATCGAAGAAGAAAACATGCAGAAGGTGGTCGACGAAGTGCGTGGCAAAGGCGCCAAGGTGGTGGTGTTGCTTTCGCACAATGGCATGGATGTTGATCTTAAGATGGCGAGTCGCGTCCAAGGCATTGACGCGATCTTAGGCGGGCACACGCATGATGGCGTGCCTGCCCCGATTAAGGTCAGCAACAAAGGCGGCGTCACCTTAGTCACCAACGCCGGCTCAAACGGAAAATTTTTAGGTGTTTTAGACTTTGACGTGAAAGCCGGTAAAGTTGCTGACGTGCGCTACAAGTTAATGCCGGTGTTCTCAGACTTGTTGCCCGCCGATCCAGAGATGGCAGCCTTAATCAAAAAATTACGTAGCCCGTTCGAAACCAAACTGGCGCAACCACTTGCTGTCACCGAAGGCCTGCTCTACCGTCGCGGCAACTTTAACGGCAGCTTTGATCAACTGATTCTTGATGGCTTGATGGCAGTCAAAGATGCACCGATTGCCTTCTCTCCGGGCTTTCGCTGGGGCACGTCTTTATTACCCGGGCAAACCATCACGTTCGAACACTTGATGGATCAAACGGCCATTACCTACCCTTACACCACCACCACAATGATGAAAGGCGAAATGCTCAAGACGATTCTTGAAGATGTCGCTGACAATCTGTTTAATCCCGATCCCTATTATCAACAGGGTGGCGATATGGTGCGTGTGGGTGGGCTGCAATACGCGATTGATCCAACGGCTAAGGCCGGAAACCGCATTTCTGATATGCGTTTAAGCGGAAAGCTTATTGATGCAGACAGCACCTATAAGGTTGCAGGCTGGGCCCCAGTTTCTGTCGAAGCGAAGCAGGCAGGCGGTGAACCGATATGGGACTTAATGACTACGTACTTGAAAGATATCAAAACAGTCAAAGCAAGTCCGTTGAATATGCCAACTATTAAAGGTACTGCCAATAATCCGGGGCTTGCATAAACTCGCCTTGCTCTGACAAGATAGGCATACTTAAGTTCTGCGCACAAATTCTGTGCATTCTTTAACCTACAAGGATTCTCATGTCAGCACGACTCCAGCAAACTGCCTGCGCCCTGCTCTTGATGCTTGGAATGTTGGGCGTAAGCTCTGCCGTTGCTCAATCTAGCGTGGTCTATCACATCGATAACGCGGCGACACAAGGCTTAAAAGGCCTGCGCAATATCCGAAATCATCTTGACGTCGCACCGACCACAAAAATCGTGGTGGTGACGCATGCTGAAGGGGTTGATCTGCTGATAGACGGCGCGAAAGATGAAAAGAATACCGTTGAATATGCGCCCTTGATTGCCGCGCTGAAGTCGCGAGGCGTACGCTTTGAAGTCTGCGAAATCACATTAAAAAATCGTAAGCTCAACAAAGACCAATTCATTCTGGATGCTGACTTCACACCGTCAGGGGTCGTGCGTATCGCTGATTTGCAGTTTCAAGATAAGTACGCGTATATCAAACCTTAGTGGAAAAAAATATTAGGCGTATTTTTATCTACCGTATTTTTTTAGCTCGAACAGATCAGCGTCAACCATCAGGCCAAACTCTTTCTGTACGACTTTCCCCTGTGGATTCACGACATAGAGTTCTGGAATACCCCGTCGCTTGCCAAGTGTGGCCGACCAATCTGGAGTCATCATAGCGGTCAGAAAAGGCCAACTATGCTTGTTGGCATAGCCTTGTGCATTGAACTCATCGCGATCAACCGATAGCGCCACAATCACGGCCTTCTCTGGCGATAGTTGCGGAGCAAGTTTTTGAAGATTGAGGTTTTGTTTATGGCAGTATGGGCACCAGGAAGCCCAGACTTGGATGATTAAATACTTTCCACTTAACTCGCCGACACTCACAGTTTGACCGTTTAACGCGGTGAACCCTGAAACACGAATCGATTGCCCAACCTCAACAGCACGCGCATATGGACTACTCAGGCAAACAAGCAGGATAAGACAGAGGAAACGGCCGCGAAGAGTGTTCATAGAGATTGAAAACCAACACTACCAGGTTAGACAATTAGACGAGTAGTCAGTTTGAAAGTCAAAGTGCGGATGCGCGACAATTAATTAATCGAATCTGAAAACTTCGTAGCGATGGCGACAAACTCATCTTCACTCCGCTCAAAGGCATCTACCACATCTGGGTCAAAGTGGATGCCCCGTCCTTCAAGGATGATGTTAACAGCCACTTCATGAGAAAACGCGCGCTTGTAATAGCGCTCACTGATTAATGCATCGTAGACATCAGCGACCGCCATGAGTCGGGCCGAAATCGGAATATCATCGCCCGACAGACCTTGCGGATAACCCGACCCATCCCATTTCTCTTGATGCGATAAAGCGATTTCCATCGCGCACGTTAAAAAGGAACTCCCGGCCGACAAGCGTTCAGTCGCACTCAATATTGACTGATAACCTAGAGTAGTGTGCGTTTTCATGATTTCAAATTCTGCCGCATCCAGACGCCCTGGCTTCAGCAGAATGTGATCAGGAATCCCCACCTTACCTATGTCATGCAGTGGGGCCGACAGATACAGCATTTCAATTTGTTCATCAGATAAGTAGTGCGCAAACCGCGGATGGGTTTTTAGCGCTTGAGCCAAGACTTTTACATAGTTTTGCGTACGACGAATGTGATTGCCGGTTTCGTTATCACGAGTTTCTGCCAAAGATGCCATCGCATGAATAGTCGTCTCTTCAATGGCTCTGATCTCTTGCACACCCTTTTCAATTTCAAC
>JBAWWV010000399.1:0-3393 GCA_037146575.1 Alcaligenaceae bacterium
GCGGACCGCTGGACCCGTCTCGTGCGAGAACTATCGATCAAAGTGGAATGAAGTCGGTGGTCTCGTAAAGAAAAATGGATAAATTCAGAATCTTGCTAAATGAATAAGAAGGTACAAAGCATGCCAATGATCGAAACTTTCGAATATTCCGGACTTCCTAGCCGTGTTTTATGTGCACCCGGTTCAGTTGAACGCCTCGCAGATGAAGTGCGCCGTCTGGGTTGTTCACGTGTGTTGTTGCTTACTGGGCGCAGATCAGGGCAAAGCAAACTTGCGAAAGCCGTAAAGCTCGTGTTGGGTGATTTGCTTGCTGACAGTTTTGATGGAGTGGTGGAGCACTCGTCCGTGAGCATGGTAAACGAGGTCGGCCAACGCGCTCGTGATGGAAGGATTGATCTCCTGCTCGCTGTTGGTGGGGGAAGCCCCTCCGACACCGCCAAAGGTGTTGCCATCCTTCTAGCTGAAGGTGCGCCTTTGGAGCAACACGCAGGTAGCTTCACACCACCTGACAATATCGTACAACGAGAACTTCACAAGCCAAAAATTCCTATAATCGTTATCCCGACCACCGCCTCTGCTGCTGAGGTCACACCCGGACTAGGAATCAGAGACGATCACGGCCACAAGCTGCTTTTCTGGGATACTAAGTTGATTCCGCGTGTCACGATTCTTGATCCCGCCGCCAATTTAGAGGTGCCGACACACCTGATGACCACGTCCAGCATGAACGCGTTAGCTCATTGCATAGAAGGTCTTTACTCCAAACGCAGAAATCCGATTTCAGAGGGGTTGGCCTTGCACAGCATTCGCCTCTTGACCACTGGCCTAAGGGCAATGATTCGTGATCCACAAAGCGTAGATGCTCGGGCGCGCATACTAAGTGGGGCTCACATGAGCGGAATGGTGATTGGTAATACCCGCGTTTGTATTCATCATGCCATTTGCCATTGTCTTGGCGGTTTGGGTGGTCTGTCGCACGGCGTCGCGAATTCAATCATGTTGCCACATGCGATGCGTTTTAACCTTCCCTTCGCCGGCGACAAACTCGCCTTAAGTGCAAGCGCTTTCGGCGTCAACGTGCAAGGCCTGTCAGAGGCTGAAGCTGCGCAGTCAGCGATTCAAGCCGTAGAAAATCTTCAGCGTGAAATTGGTGTGCCCAGACGACTGCAAGACACCGCCTTGAGTCGCGATCTACTCGCGGCCATTGCCGACTATGCGATGAACGATCGTGGGCTGTATTACAACCCAGGTCCCACCCCCACACGACAGGATGTACTGAAACTCTTGGAGGCTGCTTGGTAAAAGCAGATGGCCCTATGAAAAAAATTGCCCGATACTCTTTGCAGCTTGGCAAAGCCACACTTTGTGCAATCCTGCTATGGCCATTAACAACTCACGCGCAGCAATCTGTTCCCAAAGTGATCACGCTAGTGGTAGGTGTAGCCGCGGGCAGCGTCACAGACGCAGTTGCTCGGGTTGTCGGCAAAGGATTGTCAGCGCAACTCGAATCTACAGTCATCGTAGAGAATAAACCTGGTGCTGGACAGATCATTGGTATCAATATACTAAGGTCGAAGCCGGCTGATGCTACAACGCTGCTGTTCATTGCAGGTAGCGCACTGGGACAAACACCCGCCTTTCGGAAAGACCTGAATTACGAACCCCTGCGGGACTTTACTTTTATTGCACGCTCTGCTGTCTCGGGCGGCGTCATTGCTGTCAGCCCTAATTTTGAGCCCTCGTCAGTCAAGGAGCTCATTTCATACGCCAAAAACAATCCTGGAAAACTCAATTTCGGCTCTGCCGGTGTAGGTAATGCCGGCCATCTACAGATGGAATACTTCATGAGTGTCACTGGCACGAAGATGATACACGTGCCGTTCAAGAGCGACATACAACTGGTTCTGGAATTAGCCGAAGGTCGGCTTGACGTATCCGTCGTAACGGCTGCAGCGGCCCTGCCACTTTATAGAGATGGTCGCATCAAGCTACTTGCTGTGACATCCAAGGCACCTGCGACCTTCTTGCCCGAGATTCCCAGCCTTGGACAAATCGATGTGGCTGGACTTGAGGGTATGGATCCCTTTACCTTTTTTGGAATCGTCGGACCGCATGGAATGTCGCAGAGCCTAGTAAATCGCATCAACCAAGCACACAACATCGCTCTGCGTGATCCCGCAGTGGTTACTAGTTTACGAGAGAATTTGAGCTCTGAACCGATTACTGAGTCTCCCGAGGCATTCAAACAATTTGTTGTGAACGAACTGGCAAAATGGAGCTTACTCGGTCAGAATCTTAAGTTGGATTAAAGCTTCATGCTTGAGGGATTATTGAGAGGTCAAGTCGTTACGCAGTTTCTTGTACGCATTTGCCATAATTCGATAATCGATTGAACAAAGAAAAAAATCGACGCCGAGGTCTATCCATTGAGATGCCGTTTGTGGGTCGGTAAGATACACACCGACCTTAAGTCCCTGCACTTGCTTGGCCGCACTTACTACTTTTTTAATGGCTTCCAAGACTCTCGGGTGGTTACCTTGGCCATGCAAACCCATTGACGTCGCCAGATCGCCGGGCCCGCCAGGCAAAATGGCATCAAGTCCGCAGTTTCCCAACACTGCTTCGATGTTTTCAACTACTGATGCGTCTTCAATCAAGCCAATGGCCATTACCTCTTCGTCCGAGGTTGTGGAGTAAGTCTTAAAATCATCTAACCCATATGACACAGCACGAACACCAGTGCAAGTTCCCCGAGTGCCCCCCGGAGCGTACCTGAAGGAGTCGAGGACGGCCTTTGTTTTCTCGACGTTTAGACCAAAGTGAGGCAACACAATCCCTTGAACCCCTTGATCGAGAAGTCGTCCGATATCTTGCGGTTGTGGGTCTCGAATACGAGCCCAACATGACATGCCAACAGCATTTGCAGCACGAATATGATTAATCACATCAGGGATTTCCATCGGAGCGTGTTCTAAGTCGATGACTGCTACATCGAATCCGGCCATTCCGATGATTTCAGTATGACAAGGGTCAGGCGAAAAGACGAACGTACCCAAGGCAAGTTGTCCAGCTTGCATTTTTTGACGGAAGAGATTTGTCCCAGACTGTGTTGTGATACCGGTCATTAGAGTTTGTCCTTTTTGCAACTAATGTTTAGCCTGTTTTGGATCACTATAACTCTTTGCCTACTTTGCCCTTGCCCAACCTCCCAATCATATATGCAATTGGATCAGTAGGCGGGCGTTTTACAACCACCGAGGCGTCATCGCTACCACTCATACGGAGGCGAATTTAGTCAACTGAAAAACGAATCAAGATGTCCCTAAGATCACGCAGTCCTTTAGAATACCGAGAACGTCTCGGGCTTGCCCCATCAATATCGGTCAAAGTGTT
>JBAWWV010000400.1:0-3392 GCA_037146575.1 Alcaligenaceae bacterium
CAGGCCGGACGCTTTGATTTAGCTGATCGAGTAACTTAGTAAGGTCGATTAAAAGCTGCGCCGCACTAGCTTTAACCAGCTCAGTAGGTTCACCCAGGCGCAACCGATCTTCTAGCAGGCCCGCTTCAGTAGCCAACGCCATCGCTCCGATATTGCCCGCAGTTGAAAACAGCGTGTGAACCAAGCGTTCAGCCTGCTCAACTTTACCAAGCTCCAGGGCTTGGTTGAATGACTCAACAAATTTAGATTGTTGTTTGATAAATTTACGCAATAAAGACAAGTACAAAGGGACTTTTCCAAGTGTTCGGCTCAGGCCTAGGGTAACGTCAAGGCCAATGACGTTGGCTGGCAGCAATCGTTGCGTTGCAGTTCGGCTCTGTCGCTCAACCAGTCCGAGTGTCACCCATTCTGTCGCCGCGCTCGAAGATTCGCCTTCGTCTACGGGCTGATCAACCTTGGCTTGAATCCAGCGGACAAGCACCTTGCTCAACGCGTCTGGATCAATCGGCTTCAAGACATAATCATTCATCCCAGCTTGCAGACAGCGTTCAAGATCAGACTGACGTGCATTGGCTGTCAGAGCAATAATTGGCAAAGTTGAAAAGCCTTCGAGCAAACGGATTGCCTGAGTTGTAGCAATCCCATCCATGATTGGCATATACATATCCATCAACACTAAATCCCACTCTTGCTGGTAGATCATATCGATCGCCTGCTGTCCATCGTTAGCCAAAAAGACCTGCAACCCACCCTCTGTCAATAAACCTTGAGCGACCTCTTGATTAATTTCATTATCTTCAACCAGAAGAATTTTTGCTCCCTGAATCGTAGATAACTGCCTGCTTAATGCTTGAGCGGATTGAGCAGGCAAGTTCATACGCCCTGCCATCGGTTGCAACGTCAAGGCCTGTGCAATTTGATTAAACAAACTTGAAGCTTGAACCGGTTTGTGCACCACGCCATCGAAAACGGCACTCAAACCATGACGCTGTACGAGGTCGTTTCCGTAGGCGGTCACGAGAAATAATTTAGGCGTTGACGTTAAGCCCAGTGACTTGATTTGACTCGCAGTTTCAAATCCATCTAGGTCAGGCATTTGCCAATCAATAAAAATCAGATCAAATGGCTCGAGATTGCTTTGCGCTTGAGACAGTAAGGCAAGGCCTTGTCGCCCCGAACTGACAGACTCGGCAACCAAGCCCAGCATCTGAAGTGTTTCGCATAGTGCCTCACGCGCGTTTTCATTATCGTCAATGACCAAGGCCCTGCGACCTCTGAGGTGACTATCGAACAACAACACGCGCTTTGTTTTAGATAAAGGCGCAAAGCGTGCAGTCAGCCAAAACTCTGAGCCGACCCCTAACTGACTCGAGACCCCCACTTCGCCACCCATCAACTCAGCGAGCTGTTTACAGATGGCAAGGCCTAAGCCTGTTCCGCCAAAGCGGCGGGTGGTCGAAGCGTCTGCCTGCTGAAAAGTATCAAAGAGACGCGTTTGATTTTCTCGACTAATCCCAATTCCAGTATCCTTCACCAAGACTTTGAGCGTCACGCCCACCTGATCAAACTGCTCAACCAAAATGCGAACGGTGACTTCGCCTTGTTCAGTGAATTTAATCGCATTGTTTACAAAATTTATTAAGATCTGACCAAAACGTAAGGGATCGCCCCAAAGATTTGAAGGCACCTGTTGATCAACATAAAACACCAACTCAAGTCCTTTGGCCTCTGCTTTGGTGACCACAACATTGGCGACGTTCTCAAGCACCTGTTCTAGCTCAAATTCGATTGACTCCAGCGAAAGCTTACCGGCCTCAATTTTTGAAAAATCCAACAGATCGTTCAGCAAGCCTAATAAGTGTGTCGACGACGATTCGATGCGATTTAGATAGCGCGCTTGGTCAGTTGTCAGCTCAGTCAAACGCGCTAAATGCGTCATGCCAATAATCGCATTCATCGGCGTACGAATTTCATGACTCACGTTTGATAAAAAATCGGACTTTGCCTGACTCGCGGCATGAGCGGCGAACACTGCTTCGCGCTCACGAGTGATATCAAGGTTTGTGCCGATGACTTGAACGACATCGCCAGCATAGTTGCGCTCGACGATCGCAGATGCATGAACATGACGGATGCGCTCAGCGTCCAAGACAATTCTGAAGGTCAAATCGTAGGTTCCGGTACCTGCGACCAAGTTTTGCAAACTTGTTTCAGCAAGCGTCAAATCCTCAGGGTGCAAACGCGAGCGCCAAAATTCATAGTACAAAGCGCTTGTTCGCAGATCTTGCGGGGCTTCGTACAACTCCATCATTTGATCATCCCAGCTCTACAGATCCGTAGTTGGATGCCAAACCCAGATGCCTAGGTTTGAAGCATCTAATGCCAAGCGCAATCTAATTGCTGTGCGTCGCTCTTCTGTCTGATCAGAAATCGTCTGGGCAACACCGATCAAAGCTCCCGAATCATCCAGAATAGGAGACGTCGTAATCAACACCTCAAGTTCCATGCCGCTTTGATGTCGTCGAATGGTACTGTAATTTTTCAACACCTCTTCGTGGCGCGATACGCGGGCCAGCAGCTCGCCCTGAACGTCGTACAAACCTTGAGGCACAATCAAACCAGACAATGACAGACCAATTGCCTGCTCTGCTGAATACCCAAACAGTGCAGACGCCGCCGGATTCCAGTCAAGCACCATTCCATTTGTATCGACACTGATGACAGCATCGATTGCGCTTGCAGCAACGGCTACGAATTTGGCCTGACCGACTTTATGATCCCTGAGCTTGATCGCATGAAACTTGAGAAACAGTGTTAACGCTGCAAGCAACAGCGACAAGACGATAACGCTGCAGGCGATATACAAGCCGTTTGCGTGATTGAACCGAAACAAAAAATCTGATGTCGCTTGAATGTCTAGCGTCCACTCGCGTCCATAGATAGACAACACCCTTCTGGTTCTTAAATTATTTGAGGCATTATCTTCGAACCGATCAGAAACAAAAAATCGCTCAGACGACGAGCTTTCTGTCGTGTCATAGAGCGCCAGACTAAGAGACTGCCGGCCTAAGTCCAGACCCAATAGCACCTCGTTAGCCGACACTACAGTGTCAACCAGGCCCGAAACTGACCTTGGTCGCTGCTCTGCATTCGTGATTGGCGCGGCATCCGAATAGACCGGAAGCATAAACAAAAAGCCGAAACTGACTGCGTCATTTTGCTGGACCAAGCGAATCGGTGCGGTCAGGGTGGCGCGATGACTTTCAATGGCTGCGTATATTGCCTGACGGCGATGACTCTCTGAGGCAATGTCTATACCAATTGCTGCCGCGTTGGCGTTTTCAGGCTCGATGTATTGATCGACAAAACGATCCCCGGCATGAGCGCCCAAT
>JBAWWV010000401.1:0-3383 GCA_037146575.1 Alcaligenaceae bacterium
GGCCACGCGCGAGGGCTACAAAATGTCTAAGTCGTCATTCAAAGGCGAATGATCAAAGACCTCACTCAAAGAATAGTGGATAGAATTTTTACATAAACACACATGAAAAAAATACTGACCGGCGTTGTCGTATTAGATTTAACCCGTTTTTTTTCGGGTCCGCAGTGCACGCTCATTTTGGCTGGAATGGGTGCTGAAGTCATAAAAATAGATGATCCAAAAACTGGCGACCCAACTGCCTTTGCCCCCCCCTATGCGGGTGCTGCGGGCGTCTCTTTTACTAGTCAGACCGAGCATGACATGGGGCTTGCGTATTTAAAGCGGGCGCGTGGAAAAAAATCAATCACCATCGACTTGAAGTCAGCGCGAGGTCGAGACATTTTTCTTCAACTCGTCACTCACGCAGACGTCGTCGTCGAAAACTTCAGTGTTGGCGTAGCAAAAAGATTAGGGATTGATTATGAAACACTCAAAAAGGTAAACCCAAAGATTATTTATTGTGCCCTAACGGGCTACGGCTCCACTGGACCAGATCAGAGCGCCAAGGCCTATGATCTGATGGTTCAGGCCGCGGTGGGCTTAATGAGTCTGTCAGGCGACCCAGAGGGACCACCCGCTAAGGCAGCCACCCCAATGTCTGACGCCATCACAGGTATTTTTGCCTCAAACGGCATCACCGCTGCGCTATTTCATCGAGAAAAAACAGGAGAAGGTCAGTCTATTGATGTTGCCATGGCTGATTGCCTATTTTCGTTAGTGTTTGACGAACCAATAGACTGCTATGAAACGCTAGGCGTTCAAGCACGGCAGGGTAATCGAATTATGCGTTTCTCTCCCTTTAATACCTACGAGGCGAAAGACGGATGGCTTGTCATCGGCACTGCCACTCACAGCGAATGGCTTGCCCTGTTAGACGTCATGGGTCAAACAGCGCTCGCACAGACACGGCCCGAGCTTTTACAAACCAGCTGGCGGATTTCAAACAATCACGAAGTCGACAAAATCGTTGGGGCCTGGGTTGCCAAATACAACCGAACGGACGTCATCACAATGCTCAATCAAGTGGGCGTGCCGTGCAGCTTAGTTCGCTCTATCGAAGAAGTCCTGAAATGGCAACAACTGCACGAGCGCGAAATGATTGTGCCGTTAGTCAACCCCTTGTCTGGGCAAACAATCAACGCTTCAGGGCCTGGGTTCCCAATTAAATTTGGGCAAGCGCCGAGCTCGTATGACACACCTGCCCCAATTCCGGGTTCTCATACACATGAAATTCTTGAAAGGTTTGCTCACTTATCGGCACAACAAATTCAAGAGCTTAAACAGGCCGGAATCATTTAACCGAATACGCAAAAATCCTCGCCACTCAGGCGAGGCTGTCAAACCATACAGTTCACCTTAGACACAGTGCATTGCAAACGGGTAAAAAGGCATTTTTGATGACCACAGAGAACTATGACGTAATCATCATTGGCGCAGGCGTCACAGGCTTATCTGCGACCATTGCGCTTATGGGTCACGGGCTCCGAGTTGCTAATATTGAAAGTCAGCTGTTTGGCGGCTTGATTATCAACATTAACGAACTGACTGGCGCTATTGAAGGTTCAGGCACTGACTTTGCCTCTGAATTAATGATGCAAGCAAGCCGCGCCGGAGCCACGATGCTGTCCGAAACGGTAACAGGACTCATTGAGCAGTCAGCCAAACAACTCGTCATCCAGACCGACAAACGTTCATATCAAACCAAGGCTGTGATTATCGCGACCGGCGCAACGCTGAAAGCACTCAACGTACCAGGTGAAAACGCCTTCGAATATAAAGGGATTTCACACTGCGCTGATTGCGACGGCCCGCTGTACCAGGATCAAGAGGTCGTTGTCGTTGGAGGCGGTGATTCTGCCTGTCAAGAAGCTCTTGTACTCACTGAATTTTGTCGCAAAGTGCATCTTATTCATCATCGCCCGTCTCCCACGGCGAAAGACCAGTTCTCTGAAGCCGTCAGACAGCATGAAAAAATACAGATTCATTCTTCATGTGAGGTGGTAGACATTTGTGGTACGACAGGGGTTGAGGGTGTGCAAGTCAAAGAGCTGACTGATCAAACCCTTCGTCGCATCGCCTGCACGGGGTTATTTGCGTATATCGGCCTCAAGCCCTCCAGCGATTTTTTCTCTGCAAACATTGAGAAAGACCCAGCCGGCCACATCAGCACGTCGAGCACGCTTATGACCAGCATGCAAGGTGTCTTTGCCGCTGGCGCTGTCAGGCTTGGGTATGGCGGCATGCTAGAAGATGCTATCAAAGAAGCAAAAGTCGCAGCTGAGCAATGCCTGTTGATATTAAACAGCTGAACCAAGTCCTCGAGCCTGTGAGCGCCACCTAAAATGAGAAGCACTTCTTGCTCTATTCAAGTGGATAGAGCTTTGCTAACTCTCCCATTTTTTTGTCTTCTTCATGAACTTGCGCTGCAAATTCAGCTGGTGTATTTGCTACTGGCTCGGCAGCTGCTGCCAAAATAGATCTCAAAACATCCGGATTTTTTACCGCCTCACGCACGGCCTCAGCGATGCTCTGCACAATCAGTGCCGATGTCTCTTTGGGTGCAAACAAACCAAACCAACTCACTGAGTCGTACTGCGGGTACCCTGACTCAGCGGTGGTGAGAACATTTGGCAAGGCGGCCGCACGCTTTTTACCCTGTGTTGCGACGAAACGTAAAGTGCCCGCCTTGTGGTACTCAAGTGCAGCATTAATACCGGTGAAAGCAAAATCCACATTGCCTGCAATGAGGTCAGGCACAATCGCCGAAGTTCCTCGATAGTTAATGACAATGAGCTCTGGTACACCCGCCTCGGCGACGAGACGTTTACCGCTGTAGCGAGCAATATTTTCGCCAGCACCCATTGAGCAGGGCTTAGGCGCTGTTCGGCAATATTGAAATAGCTCGGGCAGCGTGGCGACCGGTAACCTGGCGTTCACCACGAAGGCATTAGGGGCCTGAGCAACCGCTGTAATTGGCTCAAGTCTAGCTAAGGGATCGAGACCTTTCATGCCCGGCGTATATTTCATGAGTACCAGTGACGGCACCTGAAACAGCAAGGTGTAACCGTCAGGGCGAGCCTCCATCACTCGGCGCGTCCCGATTAAACCATCCGCGCCAGGCATGTTTTCTACAACCACTGATTGACTCCACTGCACCGATAGTTGCCTTGACACAGCACGCGCCGTGGCATCGGTACCCCCACCCGGAGCATAAGGCACTACAAACGACACAGTGCGCTCGGGCTTCCACACCACCTGCGCCTGAGCACTCGCCGCGCTCAGTAACCAGAACGCCGCTACGAGTGCAGTCTGCGTGTATCGCACCGCAACACAACGTGTCATAC